>CAJTVE010000036.1 GCA_910579655.1 uncultured Allobaculum sp.
CTTTTAATGCTGCAATAAGGCTGCAGACGGTCTGGTTATAACATTCAGATCTTTTTTCATAAAACTGCTGGACCGTTCTTCTTAAGATAGTTACATGCGTTTTGTACTTTTCTATCTAATTCACGCTGGTGTTTTTCTGAGTTCTGGAGATGTCTATTTGAGTCCTGTTCAAGCCTTATCGAATCTTGTACGACCCTGTCTAAGTCTTGTCTAAGCCTTATTGAATCTTGTTCGAGTCTCTTTGAGTCCTTCTTAAGCTTATTTGACTCTTGTTCAAGTCTGCTTGATTCTTGGTCAATCCTGTTTGACTCTCGACGGATTCTATTAGATTCTTCTGCAAGCCTATCCATCTCTTTTCGAATTCTTCGTACTTCTTTTCGAATTCGATCCGACTCTTGTATAAGTCGATCTGACTCTTGCTCAAGGATAGTTGATTCACGAAGAAATTTGCTTATTCCATCATCGTTTTCTGTCTGTCCGGGTAAGGAAAAGTCGCTGTCATCTAAATTTTGGGTCTATTGCTTTTTAGTATTTGTCTCCATGGTTAAATCACCTTTTTATTTTCTTCGACCTTTTGGGAATTGAGAAGCTTGTTGATGGTATCTTCATCCATGCCGTTTTGTTTGAGATAGAGTGATAAAATTTGAAAATTTTTATCTGATTCCTGCGCATGTCTTTCTGATTCAAGCCGTAATCGCTCTGATTCCTGCGCATGTCTTTCTGATTCAAGCCGTAATCGCTCTGATTCCTCCGCAGGTCTCGCTGATTCCGTCACCTGCTGTTTTAATTCAAATTGCTGTCTCTTGGATTCATTAAGCTGTTTTTCTAAGTCTCCTGTCTTTCTTTCCAATTCGTCTTTCTTTCTAATTCATCAAATCGTTTCATCTGTCTATCTGAAAAAAATTGAGACCGTCTACGTTTTTAATTTCCTGTTTTTCAATGGTTGTCAGCATGGTTAACCCACCTTTCTCTTCTAAGAATTTGATTTTTTCAGCCTGATTCGGATTGCGGAAAAGCATGCCCATGTATAAAGCGGGATTGACAAGCGATTGACTATCTTTATCCTCATCACCCTTATCCATAGCCTGATCGTAATCATCACCAATGAAAATCATGGTGATTTCCATTTCGTGCTGGAAAGCAATCGAGTACGGCAGCATATCTTCTGAAAGTTCATCGAGAAGAACCATTTTTGCATCCTGCCCATCGATTCTTAACATAAATTCATCGCTATGAAGACGGATTCGAAGGGAATGGCTCTTCTTTCCCGCAAACGGGAAAATCCAGATGGAACGAACCGGCGTCATTTGCTCATAATTATCGTTTTCAAATCCTGCATCGTCGCTATTCTTCTGGGATGAGAAAAGACGACTCACATAATAAATCGTGCGGTCCACGATTTTTTGAATGGAAATATGATTCTGAATTTCAATATTCAAAAGCATGATTTCCTTGCGGTCATTATGCAGATGACTGAGGTAATCAAAACGGACAGTTCCGGAACTGTCGGTATCTTCAACAGAGGTATGAGCCATTTTCTGATGAAGAACATCGGAATCGAACAGGAACGGACGGGAAGGATCACTGATTAAGCGAATGATTTCTTCAATGGAAAGACTTCCGCATTCTTCTGGATTGGCAAACTTTGCGATAAAAGCCGGAAATAATTTGAATTGAAGAATCAGCTTAATCCATCTATCAATCCATGGTTTTGGAAAAACCAGATATTTTGCAGGTTCGGAAAGTGAGTTTTTATTGGGCCGGTATTCTCCTTTGGATTTGCAGTTCAATTGAGTCCCTTTAGAAGTTATTACAGTCCATTATATAAAATTACTCTTTATACATTCTAATACAGCAAACTTCAAAGTTTTATTGAGATCAGGTTTGGTTGCAGGGTTCCTGCTTTAATTTTAACAAATTCTTATCCAATCTGGCAGCAACTCAGATTTATATCTTTTTATATTAAAAATATATTAATTGATTCTGATTCAGCAGCATTTCTAAGAGCTTCTAAAAAAGCAGAATGTCCAGGGTAAACGCCATCCATGAATTCGTACTTCTGATTTGACTGATTTATAAATCTTAACGGGCTGTTTTGGCGATTTATGGTCTTGCAAGAAACATACAGTTGGTTTTGTTTTCAGTCTTTAAAATACAGAGCCGGGGGAAATTCGATCGATGCAATGACACCTGTTTTGCCTTCGGGTAAATCCTTTCGGTTTTCTATTTTGAGCGTGCAGCCAAGCCGATGGCAGATTTCATCCGATAAATACAGGCCAAAGCCGCTGGACGCTGTAAGGTTGTTATGGCCGTTTTTGCCGGTAAACCCTTTTTCATAGATTCGGGGCAAGTCTTCTTTGGCAATTCCACAGCCCTCATCCAGAATCGAAAACGTGGTCGCCGTGGTTTTGATGGTAAGGGTGGAGAAGTCTGGGGTGTATTTGAGCGCGTTAGAAAGCAGCTGCTCAATCACATAGCCAATCCATTTGCGATCTGTGCAGACAACGCCTTGATCGAAATCACAGTCGATTGTGATGTGGCGATGGATAAACGAAGAAGCATTTTCGCGGATCAGCGGCCGGATGACAGATTCCAGATTGACGTTTTGAATCCGGTAGTCCGAACCATCCAGGCGCACATAAATCATGGCCTGGCTGACATCGCGGGCAATGCGTTTTTCACAGCGGATAAGTTCTTCCCGGTCTGGGTTTTCCAGCTGCAGCTGTAATTCCATGGCTGCTAAGGGCAGTTTGATCTGGTGTGCCCACAAGGAAAAGTAATTTTCCAGATCGGTCTGCTCCTTTTTGGCGCTTGACGAAGTCGAGATCATTTTCTGATTGAGTTCTTCCATCTTTTCAGCACAGGACTGCAGCGAGCGTGGATATTTTTCCGGATCAAAGACATCCCCAGCTAACAGATGCTTAATGGTATGAAGTCTTCGCAGATAGAAGCCAAGATAGACGAACATGAAAAAGGCAGTAATGGCCAGATACAACAAGGCCAGTTCAACGGGCTCGGCATAGATCCAGCAAAGAATGGCCATCAACAAAGCACTGCCAAGCCATGCAGCCAATAACAGCCAGTTCTGGGCGAACAGATCTTTGAGATAGGTCAGATATTTATATCGAATGGGTTCTTCTTCAGTTAAGAAATACTCTTCGGGTTTATAGACAGGAGCGGACATGAGGATCACCAGGCCTTTCAGAAAGAGAAAACAGAGCATCGATCCAGAAAACAGGGCATCAAAAGACTGAACTGTCGCTGAACTGTCGCTGGGCTTTTCTGGATCTTTGTTTACTCATTTCAAGATAGCCAAATTCAATCGAAAGTACCACCAATCTTCTCAAATGAAAGATTGAGCAGACAAAAACAGGCAGCACGTTTTTATGGGCTGCCTGCAGAAAGGTCAAAAGAAAATCGGAAAACAGGAATCTGGAAAGGATGAAGGTTTGCAGCCGAAAACCGAAAACCGAAAACCGTTTTCTACTCGGGCTTGCGCGCTTCGATGACCCAGAAGCCTTTATCACGGGTGACGCGACGGGTTGTCAGTCCCAGTTCATTGAGTTTATCCATCGCACTTTGCGCCCCATGCTGTTTGCGGATCACAATCCAAAGACTGCCCCCAGGAAGCAGATGGGCGGCAGACTGTTCAAATAACGAATAGATGACCTGTTTGCCGGTGCGGATGGGTGGGTTTAAAACGATCAGCGGATAATTTTGATCATTGACGGAGTCCTGATTGAGAACAGTGGCTTCAATATTGTATCTGGCATAGTTCTCTTCGGCTAAATGGCAGGCCTGGCTGTTGGGATCGATGGCGACCAGTCTGCTGTTCCAGAAACTGGCCAGAATCACGCCGATCACGCCGATTCCGCAGCCAAGATCGAGAAATTCAGTGACGGGTTTTACTTCTTTTAAAATCGTTTCGCAAAGAATGCGGGAACCAGTATCCAAACCTTCTTTAGAAAAAACGCCCGCTGAAGAACTGACCGTAAATGAGCGGCCGTTGACATCAAAGGAAATGGGAAATTCAGTGGTATCCAGATTGGGATCTGCTTGATAATAATGAGACATAGTTACCTCGAAAAAAGACAGGGAAATCCCTGTCTTTGTTGTTTCTGTTGATATTGTGAATCCAGAACCGGCGGATGAAAACCTGAATGCCCTGAGACTCAAAGCTGAGAATTTCAAAGGAGGGATTCAGATCGGGATCCAGCTGGCTATGCTCCAGCAATTGTACCGGCCGGACTATTTTGTTTCTTCTTTATCGTTTTCAACACGGAAGATCATCGCGCCTAAGGCTGGCACTTTGACATTGATGCGCCATGGCTGGTTGTTCTGTGGCAGGTGGAAGGCACGGACATTCTGGATGTCATCATTGGAAATTCGTCCACCGTATTTTTCCCACTGCGTGTTGAGCAGCTCGGTATAGGTGCCTCTGTAAGGAACACCAAACTGGAGCTGATAAGGGTTGGTTGAGAAGTTCAAGATAAATACGTAGGTGTATTTGCTTCCTTTACGCATGAAGGAGAACGTATTGTGATCGGCATCATCCGCATTGATCCACTGGAAGTTGGTTGGATCATAGCCATAGAAGAAGGCATCATCTTCCGTGCAGATTCCAGTCATATCTTGGAAGAATTTTTCGAAAGAAGCATGCATTGGATACTTGCGTAAGAACCAGTCGCAGCCTTTCATTTCGTCCCATTCACGAAGCATGCCCAGCTCGTTGCCCATGAAGTTTAACTTCTTGCCTGGGTGGCCGAACATATAGGTATACAGAGCACGGGCCTGGGCAAACTTGTCATCATAGCTTCCCCACATCTTATCAACGATTGTTGCTTTACCGTGAACAACTTCATCATGACTTAAAGGCAGGATGAAGTGTTCGGAATAGAAGTAAGCCATCGAGAAGGTGATGTCATTGTGGTGCCATTTGCGATAGATTGGGTCGAGTTTGAGATACTTGAGGGTATCGTTCATCCAGCCCAGATCCCACTTGTAGTCATAACCGAGACCGCCATCGAGTGTTGATTTGCAGACATTCGGGAAGTCAGTCGAGTCTTCGGCAATCAGCATGATTTTGCCTTTGTATTCCTGGTTGAGGGTGAAGTTCATGCGCTTGATAAAGTCGGTTGCGCCTTTATTTTCGCCCAGCATCTTGTTGCCCTTCCAGAAAATCGCATTGGAAATTGCATCCATGCGCAGGCCGTCAACATGGTATTCTTTGAGCCAGTAGTTGGCAGCGGATATTAAGAAAGAGCGGACGCTTTCTTTCCATAAGTCAAAGTTGCTGGTGCCCCATTCGGAGTCTGCGTCTTCGTGTTTGGAATATTCGTAAAGCGGCGTACCGTCAAAGTAGGCCAGGGCATAAGCGTCTTTGACAAAATGGACAGGAACAAAGTCCATGATGACACCGATGCCGGCATCATGCAGCCGGTTTACAAATTCCTTGAGTTCGAGTGGTGTTCCATAGCGGCTGGTAACGGAGAAGAATCCCGAAACCTGGTAGCCCCAGGAGCCATCAAATGGGAATTCAGAAAGCGGCATGACTTCAACATGAGAGAAGTGGTACTTCTTGCAGTGAACGATCAGTTCATCCACGATATCGGAGTAGTGGACGAACAGGCCGTCTTCGTGCTGTTCACCGGCACCGGGGACTTCTTCAACACGGGTGTTGCGGTCGCGCCATGAGCCAACATTCATTTCGTAGATCGAGATCGGTTTATCAAAGCCTTTAGTACGAGTTTCCATCCATTCCTGGTCAGTCCAGCCATCAAAACTTAAATCTGTAATGATCGAATCGTGCTCGGGACGAACTTTGGCAGAGAAGCCATAGGGGTCAATTTTGTCCACAACGTTTCCATTCTGCTGGGTAATTCTGTATTTATAAGCCTGGCCGCATTTTGCTTCGGGAACAACGACACTCCATACGCCTTCGGCATCTTTTTCCATCGGGTTTTTTGTAGTGTCCCATTCGTTAAAGTCGCCAACGACTGAGATAGCCTGCGCATGGGGTGCGTAGACAATAAAGCTGACCCCTTCTTTTTCAGGGTGAGCGCCAAAATACTCGTAAGCATTCAGTTCCCGACCTTGAAAAAAGGGGGTAAGATCCATTTTTTTCATGGGTTTCCTCCTGACTGATAGGTTTTTATTATTCATCTATCATTGTATATCAAAGGCAACAGATGGAAAGAATCAAGAGAGAAAAAATGACTATTGTTCAGGTTTAATTTTTTGTACGTTCTTACATTCGTCTGTATTTCCAATTCGTGAGATCAGGATTGGTGAACAAAACGAAGCAGATTAATAATTATCTCATGGTCTCTTTTGAGAGGGACAGTGGGCGCCTGAAAGAATCGGATTGGGACGAAATACGGTCTGTAGGCTCTTGCATTCGGTCTGTGGCTGTCTTCTTTTAGCGGATTCATTCTATTTCCTGAATCTGAACCAGGCTGGAAAGAATGCTTTGGCCGGTCTCTTTCTGCTCGCTTCCATCCCATGATTTCCGTCTGATTTTAGTCTGAAGAAGGCATGGAAAATGGAAGGTCCTCATTCTTTGGCCGGCCAGAAGAAGAAAGTAAAAAAAACAAAGAGTTCACTCTGGAAACCGGAAAATGTACAGGAAAGAGCGAACACCTGTTTTGAATGGATGCTTCAAAAAAGTACAGACAAGAAGAAACGGTTTCGAGGACAAAAACAAAGAACGATTGATTTTAAGCACTTCGATCATCATTCAAAAAACATCTCTATAAATCGATCATAAAAAAACCGGACGAAAATCCGGTTTTCATTGCCTTTTTCAGGATGTTTATCCATCTTGTCTGTCCTGGAGACAAGAAGTTTCTTCCTTCGCCTCATCCAGTACAGACTTTTCACGAGTTTCAGCCTGAAGGGTGGCTTTATCTTCTTTTTTATCTGGATGGCTGGCCTGATAGTCTTCAATCAGTTTCTGGTATTCATCCAGAATCGTAACCAGTTCCTCATAGGTCCGGATTTTGGACAGGCGGTCTTTGTATTCATGGCTTTTCGGAAGACCTTTTAAATACCAGCTGGCCAGGCCGCGCATCTGGGAGAGGGCCACTCGTTCATCGAGATCTTCGCAAAGCAGCCGGGCATGGAGTTTGCATGCAGAAAAACGCTGCTCAAGTTCAAATGTATGATGTTCGCCGGTAAAGTAGTCGACGCATTCCTGAATCAGAAAGGGATTGCCAACAATGCCGCGGCCAATCATCACGCCGTCACATCCGGTTTCGTCCATCATGCGGACCATGTCTTCCACGCTGGTTACATCCCCATTGCCAATCACAGGGATAGAAACCGCTTCTTTGACTTTCTTGATCCAGCTCCAGTCCGCTTTGCCTTCATACATCTGGGCTCTGGTTCTGGCATGCAGGGTAATCGCGCTGACGCCGGCTTTTTCCATGGCTTTGGCCATTTCCACGCAGTTGATATGGTCTGCATCAAACCCCAGCCGCATTTTGACGGTAACTGGCTTTTTGACGCTGGCCACCAGATCTTTGATTAGATCATAGGCATAGTCGATATCCTTCATCAAGTAGCTTCCGGCTTTGGCCTTGATGACTTTATTGACCGGGCAGCCCATATTGAAGTCAATGATATCGCAATCCGTTTCTTCATCCAGAATCCGGGCGGCATTTAAAATCGTATCTTTATCATGGCCAAAGATCTGGAAGGAAACGGGGTGGTCATTTTCGTCGGATTTCAGCATCCGCCGGGTTCTGGTGGAGTCATAGTAGAGGGCTTTATCAGAAACCATTTCATTGCACACAAGGCCAGCCCCAAACTGGCGGGCGATCGTGCGAAAAGCTCTTGTCGAAACCCCGGCCATCGGTGCAATGACAACGGGACTAGGCAGCGAGATCTCCCTGATCTTCAGAGACATGGCTTTCGAGTTCCTCACTTTCTGTCAGGTTCTTTTCGTTTTCTTCCAGAATTTCTTTCAGTTCCTCTTCATCGAAATGATACGTTGTGTTGCAGAAGTTGCAGGTGACATCAGCCCCATGGTCTTCTTCAATCATTTCTTTGAGGTGTTCTTTGGAAACAGTACGCAGCAGACCGGCTGTTTTTTCTTTGGAGCAGGTGCATTTAAAGGCGATGGGGTTGGTTTCCAGAACTTCTGTATCTTCAAACAGATCCAGAGCCAGCTGATCGAGAGAAGAGTCATCGTAGTGGGCGATCAGTTCTGTCATTGGCTTGAGGCCGGACAGCACATTTTCACAGATGGAGATTTCAGCATCCGTAGCATCTGGCATCATCTGTAGGACGAGAGCGCCAGCAGCTTCCACCACGCCGTTTTCATCGATTTTGACACCCACGCTGACAGCCGTTGGGGTCTGTTCACTTAAGGTGAAATAGTAAGCAAAGTCCTGACCGATTTCGCCGTTCTGGAGTTTGACAGTGCCGGACCAGTTTTCTTCCATCTGTAAGTCTTTGGTGACAATTAAGGTTCCTGGCAGACCAATCAGGTCACGGACTGGCAGGTGAGCTTCTTCTGGAGTGAGTTCTGGGTTGGCGACAAATCCGCGGACATTGCCATTCGAGTAAGCATCGACAACGATCGAACCCAGAGGTCCGGTCCCTAAAATGTTGATGGTTAGCATTTCCTGTTCGCTTTTGAGCATGCTGCCCATGATAGAGGCGATCGATAAGACACGGCCTAACGCATCCGCACTGCCATTGGGCAGATCAAACCGGTCCATCGCGTCCTGAACCAGGTCGGTTGTCCGGTCAATATAAAATCTGACTCTGCCATCGAGAGCCATCGCTTTAACAAGTTGATCTTTCATACAATTCTCCTTTCGATTCCATGATCGAATCTTGCAGCAGGGATCTTTCACAGGTCTATCCAGTACCTGAATCAAATATGAACTGTTTAACCTCATTGCTTTCCAAAATTGAGAAAGGAGGGATCAAAAAATGGATCCAGATGAAAAATGGGAAAAGAAAGCCTGCGTGCAGTCAATTCATTATAAGCATCCTGGCGCTTTCATCATGTCTGTCTCGCCTGATGAAACCCAAGATCCAGTCCTGGCAAGGATCAGACAGGAAAATACTCTACCTTCGATCATTCCAAAGGCAGAGCATTTGAGGATTCGGGATGCAGGTTTAAGTATAGCAACGCCATCTAATAGCGACGGAATCCATAGCGATACTGATCGCCGCCATACCCCAGAATCATGATGAAAATTGGGTTGAGGAAAGTCAGTCCCAGTGCAAAGGGGAATCCATGGCCAAAGGCAACCGACAGGTTGAACCACATATCGGCCAGAAGAAAAACCGAACCAATCGAGAAAATCCAGGCGACAATCTGGACCCAGAAAAACAGCCAGAAGCCGCTCATCCATGAAAGCAGGGCAGCAATAATGGTGCAGGCACCCCATAACCAGAAATAGCTTTCGCGGCGAGAAATTTTAAAGCAGATATACAGGTTGTAAATCGGAATAATGGCTTTCCATCCCTGTTCGCCCGCTTTGGAAAAAACCTGAAACAGGCCAAGTGCCAGAAGCAGGTACCACAGAAAGCCACCCCAGCCATAGAAATTGTTCCAGGGCAGGGAAGTATAAATGTTTGCGAGAGTGAGCATATGTCTCTTCCTTTCAATATAGGTTCAAAAGTTTCAAAGCCAGAGCAGCCGCCAGCATCCACAAAGACAGATTGGTCAAGTTGACTTCTTGCGGATGAAGCAGACTCTGGATGGAGCTGGCCAAAGTTTCAATGCCGACATAGAGAATAAGGGCTGCAACGATGGCGCTGGTCCATTTTTTTCTGGGGCAGTCGGGTTCCGATGATTGTCACAAAGGAGCCTAAAGCATCGCCCAGATTGTTGGCTGCCTCACTGACAACAGCCTGCGAATGACTCGCAAATCCGACCGCAAATTTCAGACCAGACAGCCGAGTGTTGGCCTCGATGGTCATAAAGCTGGTCAATCTGTCTGGCACGTTTCGCCTGCGTTTCAGGCAGAGCCTGATTGTTTTGGACAGGTGTGGTCATGCCATCATTATAAAATGATGGTGTGTAAATCATCTGGTAAAGCTCAAAAACAGAATGGGTCACAAACAGGCAGTAGTCTGGGCGGATTTGTGAAATTTGCCCGTCAATAAATGAGTAAAGTTTGGTCTTTGAAGGACAAATGGACTCATTCTTGTCTGCAGACAGTGTTGAGCATTCGTCGGCGCTCGAATGGATTCGAATATGAAAAAACTCCGCATGACGCGGAGTTTTGGGATTCAATCTTTGGGTCTGGATCCAGGATCCAGGCTGAAACGGACCGAAAAAGAACTTGCTAATTCTTTTTGGTCAGTTCGTTCAGTGCATCATCAACGGTCTGTTTGTCGATTTCCTTTTCTTCAGGCTGTCTGGCTTCCTGAGGAACAGGCGGCACTTCACTGCTGGATTCACTGACGATTTCGGTATCAATGACAGCAGTGTTTGGATCCGTGATGGTTCCATACTGCATCAGGTTGTTGATTTCTTCGTTTGTCAGTGTTTCGTGTTCAAACAGGTTGTGGGCGATCAGATCGAGCAGATCGCGGTTTTCAGTGAGGATGCGTTTGCAGTCTTCATGACAGGAGTCCACGATGGAGCGGACTTCCTTATCAATTTCAGAGGCAACACCGGCAGAATAGTCAGATCCTTTGGTGTAGTCGCGGCCTAAGAAGACATTGCCTTCAGGATCAGCGTACTGGATTGGACCTAAAGAGGACATTCCATAAACACGGACCATGTTTTTGGCAATGGAGGTCAGTTTTTCAATATCGTTGACAGCCCCGGCCGAGATTTCGCCAAAGACGATTTCTTCGGCTGTACGGCCGCCTAAAAGGCCGGTAATCTGAGCGACCATTTCGGATTTGCGGTGGAAGTATTTCTCTTCACGCGGAGTCATCAGGTTGTAGCCGCCAGCTTCGCCACGCGGGATAATGGTGACTTTCTGGACGATATCTGCATCTTCAAGTTTCAGGCCGATGACGGCATGGCCGGCTTCGTGGTAGGAAACAAGCCATTTGTCTTTTTCAGTGTATTTCTTCGATTTCTTAGCCGGACCCATCATAACGCGGTCGATGGCTTCATCCAGGTCTTCCTGGGTGATTTTTGGTTCGTGGTTCCGGACAGCCAGAATCGCGCCTTCGTTTAAAACGTTAGCCAGATCCGCCCCAGAAAAGCCTGGGGTACGCTGGGCAAGGTTTTTGAGCGAGATGGTTGGCGCCAGAGGCTTGTTGGCCGCATGAACTTTCAGGATTTCTTCACGGCCGCGAATATCTGGCAGGTTTACGGTAACGTTCCGGTCAAAACGACCCGAACGACGTAAAGCAGGGTCAAGAACGTCAGGACGGTTGGTTGCCGCAATGACAACGATACCGGCATTGTCGGTCATACCATCCATTTCAACGAGCAGCTGGTTTAAGGTCTGCTCACGTTCATCGTTTCCGCCGCCCATACCAGCACCACGCTGACGGCCGACGGCGTCGATTTCATCGATAAACAGAATACAGGGTGCGTTTTTCTGGGCGTTTTTAAACATGTCACGCACACGGCTTGCACCCGTACCAACGAACATTTCAACGAAGTCCGAACCGGAAATCGAGAAGAATGGAACGTTGGCTTCACCGGCAACTGCTTTGGCAAGCAGGGTTTTACCGGTTCCAGGAGGGCCGACCATCAGAATTCCTTTCGGAATATGAGCGCCCATCTGGGTGAATTTCTGTGGGTTTTTGAGGTAGTCGATAATTTCTTTGACTTCTTCTTTTTCTTCCTCGCAGCCGGCGACATCTTTAAAGCGGGTTTTGACATTGCTTTCGATGCGGGCACGCGATTTGGAAAATTCGAAGGCTTTGTTTGCCCCGGTTCCACCGCTCATTTTAGAGAGCATGAAATAGAAGAGCAGTCCGATCAGCAGCAATGGCAGCAGCTGAGCCAGGATGTTCATCCATAAGTTTCCACTCGATGGATCGGTGACAGTGATGCTTCCGCCGCCCTTTTCCAGGGTGTCGGTCAGCCATTCCATGTTCGCGTCCGTGTTGGGGACGATGACACTGTAAGACTGAGTTTTGCCATTGAGTGTATAGTCACCCTCAGCCTTGATAATGTTTCCAGAGATGTTTAAAGACGAGTTGTCAAACTGCGCCGTGTTCGCAATGTTCTGGAACTGTGTGTAGTTCATTCGATTGACGGAACCCTGAGTCGAAAACAGAATCAGGGACATCAGAATGACGATAATGAACAGGGTTGGCAAATAATTCAGCCATTTTTTCATGTTTTATTCCCTTTCCAGAAAAATTGGCAGCTTAAGCGTAGACTTCCGGCTTCAGAACGCCGATATAAGGCAGGTTGCGGTAACGCTGGTTGTAGTCGAGGCCATAGCCGACAACGAACTCGTTCGGTATGGTAAAGCCAATATAATCCGCCTGAATATCAACGACCCGACGCTCCGGTTTATCCAGTAAAGCGACAATTTTTACATCTTCTGCGCCTTTGTTATAAAAGAGTTTCTTGACTTCGCGCAGGGTGCGTCCTGTATCGACGATATCTTCGACGATCAGGACATTTTTGCCTTTTGATGACAAATCCATATCCTTATCAATTTTGACGTCACCAACAGACTCTGTTCCCTGATAGCTTGATACAGAAATGAAGTCAATTTCGATTGGATGCCTGAAATATTTAATCAGCTCAGCCATGAAAGGGACAGAGCCTTTAAGCATTCCGACAACAATTGGTGTAATATGCCGGTCTTCATAGTCTTTTTCGATTGCTGCAGCAAGTTCTTTGCAGCGGGTTTCGATCTGTTCTTCGCTCAGAAGGACATGATCGATATCGTCACTGATAATTTTTGACATGTGTTTACCCCTCGTTATTCCATTTGGTTATGTGTGCAATTTTAACATATGCATTGAGGCGTTTTCCATAAAGTGTGATGGGTCGGCCCCCGCAAATGTAACAAAAAGAATGCCCTTTCTTCCTTCGATCAACGGGTTAAACACCCGCTCAATCGCCGGAATTTTCCGGTCAATCCAAAGACGGTTGAGCTTTTTGGTTCCAAAACGCATCCTGATGGAATCATCTGGTTTCGAAAAACGGATGAAAAGTGGAAAGTCAGATTCATCCACCACAAAAGAGTCGATTTTGCTCCCCTGGCTCGAAAATCGCCATGGACCCCATTGAAAGCCGGCCTGAATCAGCGCTTCGAGCTGATCTTTAGAATCGACATAAAAGCAGATCCAGCCAGCCGGCGCAATGCGTACTTTGTTGTCAACGATCTGCACATTGATCTTGTCGCTTCCACTTCGCATGGCTAAGGAAGGTCCCAAGCTCAAAGCAAAGAAATGAAGGCTTTGCAAATGCCCTTTTTGCCAGCACGTTTCCAAAAAGCAGGTGCGGCCGGCCAGGCGGTCTAAAGAAGACACTCGGCCTAAAGAAGAAAGGATTGGCGCTTTTTGATCAGTCTGCACACACACAGATGTTTTTTTCTGGTTCTCCTCTTTGCGATCGGTCTGAAGACCGGCCGGCCAAGGGGAGAGTTCTCCATTTTTTTCTTCCTTTTTCATATATGAAACAGTTTTTCCATTTGAAAAAGCAGAAGGCCCAAAAATTGGCAGGAAAGAATCTGAAGATCCGAAATACTGCTCACTCTTGAGCGTCTGCATCGAGCCATGGCCAAGCTTTTCGAGCAGGTCGGACATGAAGGCTTTGGAGTGGTGAACCCCTGTGGCCAGGGCAATCTGTTTTTCCAGGGCAAGCCAGCCAAGTTCACTGTTCTGCATAGCTTTAAAATCATTGTCTAAAGCCAGCTTTTCAGCTTTGGCATGCATGGCGGCAAGTTCCCAGTTATCCGCATCCATCTCATCCAGCCATTTTTGGCGTTGGGCACACGTGGCAGTTTCGATCAGTGAATGACGAAGCTGATTGCGAAGGTAAGCATTGGAAAAGTTGCTCTCATCCAGGCCATAGGCAATTCCATGTTCATCGCACCACGCCTGAAGACTGGCTTTGGAATGATCCAGAAGCGGACGGACGAGTTCGAACGAACCAAACGGACTGCAAAATTCCAGCCCATAGCGTTCAGGAACCAGGCCGCGTTTTTTTTGCATCATCCAGGTTTCGAGGGAATCATCCTGCTGATGACCCACATAAATCTGTCTTGTTCCATAAACATGTCCGATCTGTTTGAAAAAGGCATAGCGGACCACCCTTGCCCAGCCCTGAAAATTGCCTGCGGCTTTGGAGTAAACAGGATGCAAAATCCAGAGAGGACGGGAATGTTGTTTGGCCCAGTTTCGGACAATCTGCTCATCCCGACCACTGCTCTGGCGCTTGTGGTAATTGACATGCGCAATGACATAGTCGATCTCATGCGCTTCCAGCCAGCCAAGCAGAGCCATCGAATCCGGGCCGCCGCTGATCGCAGCGACAACGGGTGCTTTGTTTTTGGATGGAAAAACAGCAGAAGATGAATGGCTTGGAAAAGCAGAAGAGACAGAATCCAGAGACGATTGGGTTAAAAAAGCAGGTATACTGTGATTTTCCTTATGCATACTTGATCATTGTAACAGCCAGAATTGCAGGAAAATTAAAAAAGCGGTCTTTTCTTGCAAGACCGCATCAAATCAGCAGGCAATGTGAGGATTCTGACAGAAAACAATCAGGCTGGAGATCCTTTTTCTGAGAATTTTTCGCTTTTTGTGACTTTTTAACGATATTTTAAAAACTGACATTGATGCTGTCAGTTAAGATGAGAAACTCGAAGGCAGTCACAACCAGTCCTTAATACCGGACAGGTTTGTGACGACCCAGTCTTTCCAGAACCCATTCAGCGGGATTGTCTGGAATCTGGACTTCACAATGCAAAGACTGTTTAAGCAGATCTGAAAAGCCATAGCACGAAGCCAGTCCACCCGTCAGCAGGACTGGATGGCGCAGCACTTGTTCCATGATTTCAGGACCTTTGCGGCAGACAAACCGCGAAGCTTCCTGCGCAATCCGACGCAAAACAGGTTCAATGCAGCCCCATAAATCCGCAGCCCGAAAGCGGATCTGGACATATTCGTTGTGCTGGTTGAGTCCTGTAACCGACAGAACTGGATTGCGTCCCTGGCTTAGGGCATTGGAGACAGCCTCTTTGAGGGCACAGGCATCTTCGGAAGAGATCAGACACTGGAACACCCGGGTAATCTCACGGGAAATGGCTTCATCGATTTTCAGGCCGGCTAATGGCAGGGCATAGTAGTCCAGAATCTGCTGGTCACTGGTGGTAATGAAATGAATCAGGGAGGCACCGGCATGAATGTGAAAAGACGGCGTTGAATCAACAGGTTCAAGAGCTGAAACGAAAGAGACTTTGGATAAATGAAACGGCCGCATCAGCTGCTGCCATTCCTTTTCTCTTTCTTCATCCACCGGCCCATAGGAAAGAATCCCCGCTCTTGGCACCAGCAGGTAACGATCAGCCGGGGCCTGCGCAAACAGATTCTTGATCAATGGAGCAGGATCAACTTTGATTTTTTCTTTACTGAAGGGATAAACGAGCCGGTCATTTCCTTGCCAGGACTGTTCGAGCGCCTGTTGGCCAACCACCTGGGGACATTTGGCGAGTCGGCAGGAGCGCACGGAAACCACCGATCTGGTTTTGGGATCATACATCCGGGTCATGTGAGCACCGGGATCAATCAGATAACTGCTTTCAAACATACGCATCCTCCCGCTATTGAGACTCCTGCCTCTTTTCAGAGTTGAACCCATTTTGTCCGTATTGATCGATCGGGTCTGGCCTGATTTCTAAGCCGGATTGAAGAGTGGAGTTTTTGCCATTGTAACAAATATTTGGACGGCCTTTGCGCACCATCAAGGATTTTTGGGATCATGATCGGCCAGGCCAGACTGAGAATTGAAAAGGACTGAACAGAAAGCATTCCAAAACAGAGAATCCCCACAACAGAAAAGGGCACTTTCAATTTGAAAGCACCCTGTTGAGTCATTCTGTTGGGTCTGTGTGTTTGGAAGCAGAAACTGAATCCCACTCCGGTTTAAAAGCTGAAAGCTAAAAGCTAAAAGCCCTGCCGCCAGGTCAGTGTCAGTACCGCTTCGGTGCACATCCAGGCTAAAGCCAGTGAAAGCAGAAAAACCAGCAGATTGACTTTGGCCATGTTGTGAATCTTGCAAAACTTGGCAAAGTCCACGCAGCTCAGCGCATAAAAGGAACAGGCAAAAAAGGCCGCGTAGACGACGATGTATAAAATCCAGTCAACAGAGATCACAGGCCGATCTTTCCTTTCCAGACAAACGGATATTTTTTTCTGAGTGTTTCACAGGCGTCTTCGAGCACTTCATCATCGACTGAAAAGCCCATCAGACAGCTTCCAGACCCCGTCATCATGACGCGTACCAGACCGGCATCCTGCATGTCTTCTTTCATCTGGGCAAGTTCTTCAATGGCCGCAAACGCCTGTCCTTCAAAAGCGTTGGTCATGGTCTGGTACAGCAGGCCGATGTCGCGTTTGCGTACGGCATCCTGGACAATGTCGATATCTAAAGGGCGTGGTTCGGCAGCATCGAAGTTGGCAAAAGCCTGGGCAGTCGAAATGCCCTGTTTGCCCTGGACGAGCAGGACTGGAATCGACCAGTCGACTTCCAGATCCGTTACCCGCTCACCAGCCCCCTGCACCCGGGTAAAGTCATTGTGCAGGCAGCACGGAACATCGGCTCCAATTTCAAAGCCGATCTCTTCAAGCTGGGGCAGGGAAAGCTGCAAATCTTCCAGCTCATCCAGTGCCCAGAGCAGTGCAGCCGCGTCAGCCGATCCACCGCCAAGACCAGCCTGCATCGGGATGACCTTGGTCAGGTGAATGGTATAATGCTCCTTCAGTCCATGCTTACGCAGGGCTTTGAGCGTATGCGAGAGCGTATTGGAAGGTGGCAGCAGCTCGTTGTCGCAGAAGACTTCATCGATTTCTTTACCATTGGGTTCCAGTTCGATTTCATCGCACAGATTGATGGGGGCATTGACCATATCCATCTCGTGCTTTCCATCCTCACGGACCCCTAAGATGTCCAGAGCCAGATTCACTTTTCCATGGGCTTTGATTTTCATACCTGACCCTCCTGTTTTGATTCGTTTGGTTCGTTTTGATCGGCTGTATCCTTCCATGCAGGCTCCAGTCTGGTCAGACTTTCATACAGTCGCAAAAAATCTTTGACCTCAAGCTGCTGGGCACGGGTAGCTGGTTCAATGCCGGCTTCTTCCAACAGAGCAAGGGCTTTGTCTTTGCTTTCCAGCCAGGTCTGTAAATTATTGAGCAACGTTTTGCGGCGCTGAACAAAGCAGGCTTTGACTAGAGCGACAAAACGGGATTCATCAATTTTGGGCTGATCGGTGCGGAAGGTAAACTGCAGCACCGTGCTGCCAACATTTGGCGATGGCCAGAAAACATTGCGGTTGACGTCCATGATGCGCTTGAGATGACAGCGGTATTGGGTAATGACGGACAGTGCGTTGTATTCTTTGCTTCCCACTTTGGCCATGAAGCGGTCAGCCACTTCTTTTTGCATCATGACGGTAATGGCTGCAATCGGCTCATTGGCTTCAAACAGCTTGAAGAGAATGGGGGTCGTAATGTAATAAGGCAGGTTGGACGCAAAATAAACTGGAGTATGATTTTTGGCAAATGGTTTGAGCAGTTCGTTGACATCAACCTCCAGAAAGTCCTTCTGGATGATTTCAAGGTGGTCACTGGCAATTTCTTTTTCCAGAATGGGCGGAAAACGCGGGTCAATTTCAAAGGCGATGACACGTTTGGTGTATTCACAAAGAAACTGAGTCAGTGCACCAATACCCGGGCCGATTTCAATGACAACCCCATCAGGGTCACCAACCGCGGCTTTGGCAATTTTATCGACGACCCCGGCTTCAACAATGAAGTTCTGGCCAAAGCTTTTCTTAGTGGATGCATTCCAGGTTTCCTGAATCTGCCGGGTCCGTTTTTTGGAAGCAATTGGATTTTCAATCATAAAATTTCCTCGATTGCATTACGTGTAATGCCTAGCTGATTGAGTCGTTTAAAACAGGTTTTGGCGTTGCATTTGCCAATATGAAAGGCATCGGTGACTTTTTTGCGCCGGGCTGCGTCGCCAATCAGGCCAAGCGAGATAAACTCGTCCCAATCGAGCGTATGCAAAGCATCGTTGAAGGTCACCACATTGGCGAGGCTTTCTTCAAGATCTTTCTTTTGTGCGTGCTCAACTCCGACTTTTTTATCCGTATGCGCAACGGAACGATCAATATAGGCATGCTTGACGCCGGGAACATGGCGTTCAATGACACTGCGGATATGGCTGCCGGCTTTATCCGGATCAGTAAAGACAATGACCCCGCGCGTTTTCTGTGCCTGGGCAATTCGTTCTAACGTTTCGGCACTGACATGGTCACCGCCGGTTTCAATGGTATCGCAGTCAAAAAAACGCCGCAGGGTATTGGTGTCATTGTGACCTTCAACGACGATCATTTCCTGGATATGCATTAGAGATCACCATCCTTATAGGTAAATCCGGCTCCGCGGACTTCGTGAACATTGTTGGCAATTAAAAAGGCTTTTGGATCAATCAGGCCGACTTCACGCTGTACCTTGGCATACTGGCGCGTATTGATGACACACATCAAAACCGGCCGGCTCTGTTTGGACCAGGCTCCTTCACCCTGTAAGATTGTCACACCCCGGGAGATATCTTCAAGCAGATAATCCTGAATCTCTGGCCATTTTTCCGAAATGATCATGACACTCATGGCCGATTCGGAACCAAGGGTCTGAAGCTGGTTGATCATGAAGGTCATGGACATGACAGAAATCAGGCCAATTAACACGGAGTTAAGACCAAAAACTGGCAGTCCGGACAGAATGGTAATGGAGTCGACGATCATGACGCACTGGCCGGTGGGAATATGCAGGTATTTGTGCATCAGCAAGGCCGGAATATCCATTCCGCCCGTGCTGGCGTTGACACGGAAAACCAGCCCCAGTCCGGCACCGGTAATAATCCCGGAATACAAAGCAGAAAGAATCGGGTCGATATTGGCAAAAGGTGCCGTGTCTAACGGTGAAAGCAGGGAGACAAAGAAGGGGTAAATAAATGTGGAAAGGGCAATGGTTGCCGCAAATTTTTTACCCAGGCAAGCCCAGCCAAGAAAAAACAGTCCAATATTGGCGATATAGATGACCAGAACTTCGTTCCAGCCAAATAAACCCCGTAAAAGAATCGCTACCGTTGTGACCCCGCCATTGAGGATGTCTTCGGGCAGAATAAAGAAGACTGTACCAATAGCCACCAAAAAGTTACCCAGTAAAATAGAAAACAGTGTTTTCCAGCTGAATTTACGAAGAAAAGTCTGCATAACATCACCTCACGAATTATACCATGCACTTTGTAACGCCAATTTTCAGTCGGCCTGCCCGAATGAGCAGGGAGGACAAAGTGCTTTTTGAAATCAATCTCAAAGACTGCTTTTGAGCAGTCAAAGATATGCGTCTGATCTGATAAAAATTAAAATACGATCGATAAAGATAAATGTGATCAATAAAAATAAATATATGGATCTCAGACCAGACCAGACCAGATCAGATCAGATCAGACTGGAACAGAACAGAAAGGAAATTTTGTATGAAGATTGAAGACAATACCATTCTCATTGCGCCCAGTGCGCTGCATCTGCGGCTGTATGAAGAAATCTTCAAACAGAAGGGAAGCTGCCTGAATATTACCGTGCTGTCCCTTGAAGCCTACCTCAACCGCAAGCTCCATAAACCTAAGCCCTCTACGGCCAGTCTGCTCTACGATTATGCAGCGGCTTTAGACTCGCTGCCCAAAGACAATATGTTTTATGGCTCGCGCAAGGACTATGACTTTCTGAAAGCCTGTCAGGATTTCATGGTTTTGGTCAAACTGCATGATATCAAAAACTTTCCGCAAGACGACCAGCGCCAAAAGGATCTGTATGCGATTATCGAACGACTGATGCCCATTGAACTCTGGGTGGAAGAAGCCAAAACGCTGCCCTTTGAAGATGCCAGCCAGCTGCGTATTTTAAATACCGAAACCAATGACCTCAATCAGTACTGGGTCGATCTGCTCAAATCCAAAGGAGCCAAAGAACTTACCCAGCCCAGACACCGCCACTTTTACTATTGGGCTGCTTCCAACCCCCGTAAGGAAATGGAAGTGGCAGCCGATGCGATTGTCGCCAACAAACTTTTGGCAGATTCCGTTTTTATTGCGCTGGCCAAACCCGAAGAGAAATATGCCCTGGCCCAGGCTTTAGATTCCCGGCGCATTCCCTATACCTTTGTCAGCCAGCCAACGACTTCCAAAGTACTTGACTGCTGGAAAAGTGCCCTGCGCTATCTGGCTGACCCCAATGAAACGACGCGCATGGATCTGTTAAAGACCTTCTTTCCAGTCAGCGGCTATGATCTGCGCCGGTATCTCGATCTGTTTGAGAATGCCGACAGCAACCTTTCCGAAATTCCTTATGTCGAAAATCCATTGATTTCTGAGCAGGACTACGCCGACTTGCAGGCGCTGGAAATACAGTGCACTCCATGGCGCACAAAGCTGCGCGAGATTCAGGCATGGGATCTCAATTCCATGGAAGCGATCGGCCAGTTAATCATGGATCAGTTCCCCCAGCCCAGCGAAGATGACGTCCGGATTTTTGGCGGGGTTGTCGATGGCTGGAATCAGATCAAAGACCGCGTCAAAACCCGCGAAGATCTTCATTTGTTTTTGCGTTCGCTCGATGCTCTGCATCCTTCCAGCGCTCTGCCGGAATTAAAGGGGGTCCTCATTGGAAACCGTGACCAGGTTTCCAGCCTGTTTGACAATGTCTTTTATATCGGGGCGGATGCGACCAATTTCCCTGGCAACAGTGTCAGCCATGGTGTGTTTGGCGAAGACTATCTTGAACAGCTTGATTTTCCATCCCTTGAAAGTCGTATGTCGGCCAAGCTTGAGCAGCTCAAAAGCGTGTTTATGGGGCCGGAGAGCGTTTATTTTCTGACGCCGCAGTCGGACTATGAAGGCAAGAGCGTTGAAAACAGCCATGAACTCAACACCTGGCTCGAAGTGCTCCCTCAGTTTAAAGTCAGCGCCGAATCAAGCATCAACCGGCGCCCGTCTTTTCAGCTGGACACGATGAAATCGCAGATGTTGTATGAAAAGCCCGACAGCCCCCTGACAACCGGGGTCAGACAGCTTCAGGCCTATGAGGACTGTCCCCTTAAAAACCTGCTGGAATATGGATTGCATTTGCGCAAGCCAATTCTGGCCAAAGAGATTATCCGGCTTCAGGTCAAAGAAATCCTGCCGTTAATCATGCGGGATGGCTTTGAGCGCTATGGCAAGTCCTTTTATCAGCTTTCTAAGCAGGAAGTGGCCGATCTGGTGAATATCCAGTTTGGCTTTGCGCGTCAGATTTTCCCGGACCGCAAGCAGAAACTCGATACGCTGGCTGCCAAGACAACCGCGCAGATTGTCTGGCTGTTTGAAAACCTCGCACCGCTTGCCACTCATATGAATCTGGATTTTGTTCAGGCGGACTACCATATGGATCGCAAGGAAGAAATCCAGGGCATTGAAATGCAGATTGAAGGTTCGCTGACCCGCCATTCGGCTTCCCATGCTGCCTTTAACTTATATCCGCAGGCTTCGGAAGGTTTTTCCATGCTCGATCAGCCTTCGGCCACATTGGATCTGCGCCTGCAGCCCAAAGCGCAAGAGCGGCCGGCCTTCTCGCTTTCCTATAACAAAGGCGCGCAGGGAACGGCTTGTCCAGTCTCTTTGCAGGACGCAAAAGAAAAAGGACAGATGGAATATCTCAAAGGTGCCATGGTTGCGCAAAATCTTGGTGTCCAGACCAATCCGCTCGGCAGCTTTTTAAGCAAGAAAGTCCCGACCTATGAAGCCAGGGAATCCAAAGTGCTTGCCCAGGCTGATCAGTTTGCCAAGAGCATCAAAGCCAATGACTTTATCCCGCAACACAAGCCGAGTGCCTGTCAGTATTGCGCCTATAAGGCGATCTGTCGCAATGCGGCTATTGAAAGGAGTGAATAAGCATGACTCAGATCCACCCCGCAGCTGTAGATGCCCTCGCCGCAAAACCTGCATCAGTTCCGGCTTCAAAGCCTGAACTGAAATTCTCTTCGGCCCAGCAGGCCGTAATCGACTCCCGTAACAAGAACCTGTTGGTCAGTGCTTCAGCGGGTGCTGGCAAAACCGCGGTTCTGGTTGAACGGCTTTGCCAGCTCGTTTTAAAAGAACGCATTTCCATCAGCTCTATTCTGGCGATGACCTTTACCGAAGATGCGGCAAGGGAAATGAAGACGCGCCTCAAGCAGCGGCTGATGCTCCAAAGCGGCGATCCCTGGATCGACATGCAGATTTCGCAGCTTGAAACGGCCTCGATCAGCACGATTCACAGCTTCTGTCTCGATATTGTCGGCCGTTATTACTATCTCGTCGATCTTTCTTATTCCACGGCGACCCATGTAGATAATGGCCTGGCTGACCAGCAGGCGCTCGCCCAGGCAATCGAAGAGGGAATTGCTTCTTTGGATGCCAAAGAAGGTGCGGCTTTGAGTCTGTATCTGGAAGCCTACTCAAAAACAGAAAAAGACCTGCAGGAAGTGCTGCTCAAATTCCTGGAACTGGCTCGCTCCAAACCGGACTGGAAAGCCTGGATTCAATCCTGTGCCACAGCCGATGAGCGGATTGCCGCTTTCTTTTACGACTGGTTCAAGATCCGCATTCAGGCCTTGATCGATATTTTTGAAGAAGTTGTCGAAAAAGTTGGAGAGATGAGCTTTTCCAAACAGCTTAAGCAGGATGAGTACCTGACGCTCTTTAATGGCAAGATCCACAAGCTTGAAGCCTGTCGCCAAGCCCTGGAACAGAAAAATTACGTCGCCTTTGCTCATGCGTTTACGGCCTATATTGAAACGACTGGCAAGTTTACACCAACCATCAATAAGCAGTCGTTCAAGGAAATTCAGGCGGACTCCCGCAAACTGGAGGGGGAGATTGCCAAAAACCTGTTTACTCCGGATCAGTTCAAAGCCGCCAATGAAAGCACGATCGGCTTGCAGAAAACCTTTACGGATCTGGCTATCCGGGTGCAGGAACGTTTTCTGGAATTGAAAAAAGAAGCTGGCTTTATCGACTTCTCAGACATGGAACAATACGCCTGGCAGATTCTCCAGCATCCCTCCGCTGCCAAAGAGCTGCGCGATAAGTATGAGCTGATTCTGATCGACGAATACCAGGACACCAACGATTTGCAGGAATCGATCATTCAGGCGATTGCCCGTAAAAATAATGTTTTCCGGGTCGGGGATATCAAACAGTCAATTTACCGTTTCCGTCAGGCAAGACCGGAACTGATGAAGGATCACCTTGAACATGTCGGTGAGCATGATGAAGTCATTGCGATGCAGGAAAACTATCGCTCGACCAAAACGCTGATTGACTTTAACAACCAGTTTTTCAACCGGCTGATGAATATTGAAGGCCTGCCTTCGCAGTTTTCGGCCATCGATTTTGCCAAACCGGGAACGTCTGCCCAAAGCGAAGGCGACCAGGCCCAGGTGCGCTTTTTGTTTACCGAATATGGCACCTGGCAGGATCCGACCAGTGATAAAGCAGATCTTCGCAAAGCCAAGTCGGTTCATAACAAGCACCGCTATGATCTGATTGCCCATGATATTGAGCAGAAAGTCGCTTCCGGCAAGTATTCGTATCGTGACATTGCGATTCTGACTCGTTCTTCAACGCCGCATGATGAACTCAAAGAGGTGCTGGACAGCTGGGGAATCCGTGCGATTCACCATATCCGCAAAGGCTTTTACACCAACAAAGCCATTCAGATTGTCCTTTCGGCGCTGCGCATTATTCAGGATCCACGTAATGATATCGCCCTGATGGCGGCCCTGTGCTCTCCATTAACCGGCATCGAGCAACAGCAGGTTCTGCCCTTGTTAGCGGGACGGGAACCCAACGAAAGTCTTTACCAGCGGCTGCGCAGCACGCCGCAAGGCTATGAGATGTTAAAACTTGTCCGCGATCTGCGACCGCTTAAGGAAAAAACATTACCCGAAATGATCGTGGCGCTGTATGGATATAACCAGTTTTATGAGCAGCATACGACCTCACAGGATAAAACCAACCTCGATCTGCTTTTGCAAAAAGCTGTGGAAGCCAGCACCCTGATGGATCTGGATAGTTTCCTGGACTCGGCAAGGCTGGAGGAAAACCTGGATAAAACCAGTGAGGCCATTCCGTTTGGTAAAGAAGAAGATGCCGTTCGGATTTCCACGATCCATGCTTCTAAAGGGTTGCAGTACAAAGTGGTGTACGTGCTCAGTGACCAGAGTACCCGGGATATGGAAAGCGGCAACCCAATTGTTTTTGATGCGGATTTAGGCCTGGGCTTTGAAGGGCTGGATGTGTCTCATCATCTCAAATTAAAAAGTGCGCCGGCGCTGGCCTTAAGCCAGAAACGCTTCATGGAAGAACTTCAGGAAAAGATGCGGCTGCTTTATGTCGCCTGCACCCGAGCCGAAAAAGAGCTTGTATTTGTGGACAGCCTGAAAAATGAAAACATGTATGACGGACCGCTCAATGTCTATGGCCTGCTTTGTTCCAAAGGGTTTACGAGCTGGTTTTTCAGAACCTTCCATACGGATCTGAGCGAGGATGTCCACTTTGAGCTGGTTGAATCCCTCTATGACAGACCCAACCAGTCAATCAGCAGCCGCAATCGCAAAGTGCGTCTCCAGCATTATCAGCTGCCAGTTTCCGTGATCAGTTCGCAGACCGCCAGTGAATCCAAAAAGACAGCCAGCTGGAAATCGCTGCACACCAATCTGCCGGGAAACTCTCTGGAAGCAAGAGCAAGAGGAACGCTGATTCACGAAATCACCGGCTCCATTGCCTATCCCTATCAGAAAAATGACGTTGAAGACTTCGCCGGACAAGCAGGGATGAGCCTGGATGACAAGACAGTCGAACAGATTCTGGCACTCAATGACAACGAACAATACCGCTTGTGGATGAGCAGGCCGCATCGGTTTGAATGCCCGTATTGCACCCGGCAAGACAATGCGTATGTGCATGGTTTCATGGATCTGGTGGTCGATCTGCCATCGGAAACGGTCATTGTCGACTTCAAATCCGACAATGTGTTTGACGATCACACATTGTTAGAAAAATATCGGAGCCAGTTAGAAACCTATCGACAGGCGATGGAACAGATTCGACCTGATCAGAAAATCAGTGCCTGGATCTACTCTTTCACTCTTAAAAAGATGATTGAAGTCCGCTGATCGGATACCATAATTGAAAAATGAAAGCGCGGCTAAAAGCCCTGAAAATCCGGCAGGAACGGCCTAAACCGCTAAAATAAGGGCTGAAAAGCGACAATTTCATTCCATATTTCCAACATAATTTGCACAAATTGATTTTGGCATAAATTCTCCTTTATACTTGAAACTGTTTTTCGTGCAACACAGAGAATGAACATAGACTTAGAGGAGGAAAATATGTCATTTCTTGAAAAATGTTTTCATCTCAAGGAGAAGAAAACGACAGTTAAGACTGAGCTTATTGCCGGCTTAACAACATTCCTTGCAATGGCCTACATCCTGGGTGTTAACCCAATGATCCTGTCCGATGCGGGAATGGATGTAGAAGCTGTTTTCATGGCGACTGCCCTTTCTTCAGCAATTGCCTGCTTCCTGATGGGCTTTCTGGCTAACTATCCAGTCGCTCTGTCTGCTGGTATGGGTGTCAACGCCCTGTTTGCCTATACTGTCTGCCTGGGTATGGGATATTCCTGGCAGGCTGCTCTGGCGGCTGTATTTCTTTCCGGTATCGTTTTCGTTGTGATTTCGGTTACTGGTATCCGTAAGAAAATTATCGACTCGATTCCTGTCCAGCTCAAACTTGCGATCGGTGCTGGTATTGGTTTCTTCATCGCCTTCGTCGGCCTGAAAAACTCCGGAATCATCATTGCCAACGAATCCACTTTCGTTGGAATTGGTGATCTGTCCGATCCAACCGTTCTGTTATCCATCTTCGGTGTTCTGGCTACAATCGTCTGCGTGGTTCGCAAAGTTCCAGCCGGCGTATTCGTTGGTCTGGTCATCACCGCAATTGCCGGGGTTATTCTTGGTCTTTGCGGCTTTGACGGAATGCCTGCACTCAATGGACTGTTCACCACTCACTTCAACATGAGTGCTGCTGGTGCGTTCATGAGCGGATTTGGCGAACTGTTTGCTCACCCATTCAACGCAGTCGTTATTATTTTCTCTTTCTTATTCGTAGACTTCTTCGATACAGCTGGTACTTTAGTTGCCATCGGTAATGAAATCGGTCTGGTTAACGAGAAAGGTGAACTTGAAAATGCCGAACAGGCTCTGTTAGCTGACTCCATCGGAACTTGCATCGGTGCTGCTTTAGGTACTTCTACTGTAACCAGCTTCGTTGAATCTTCTTCTGGTGTTGGTGTAGGCGGACGTACAGGTCTGACTGCTGTTACAACGGGTGTACTGTTTATCCTGTCCATCTTCATTTCCCCACTGATTCTGGGCCTGATTACCAATGCGGTTACAGCTCCTGCCCTGATCATCGTGGGTGTCATGATGGCTCAGCAGCTGCGCAGCATCCAGTGGGATGATCTGGTGATCGCAATTCCAGCGTTCATCACCGTCATTTCCATGATTCTGACATATTCAATCTCCAACGGTATTGCTTTTGGGTTCATTGCCTACACAGTTGCAATGATCGCCGCTGGCAAAACTAAAGAAATTCATCCGACAGTATGGGTCCTGATGGTAATCTTCGTGATCTACTTTGCTTCTCCATACTTCGCAATCTAAATTTCAGTCTATTCAAAACCGGTCTTCGGATCGGTTTTTTTTAATGGTTTGGGTTCGGATTGAAATAGGAATGCAGGCTAGAGTCCTTTCAAATCTGGAAACAGAAAGGTCCAATTTTTTCCTGGATGAAAGATGCCTTTCTGATCGGGCCTAAGATTCAATCTGATTGACTCTAATCGCGTTTGAGATTCAATCTGTCTGACTCTAATCGCGTTTAAGATTCAATCTGTTTGACTCTAATCGCGTTTGAGATTCAATCTATTTGACTCTAATCCCGTTTGAGATTCAGTCTATCTGACTCTAATCCCGTTTAAGGTTCAATCTCTTGGATATTCAGGTTATTCATATAATCAGCAATCTCTATTACTGCCAACAAATCCAGATAGCTGCTCATATTTTCTGACAAGTGATAAGAAATCACTTGAAAAGCAGAAAAACAAAAAGCCAGAACCGGGAAAGGTTCTGGCAAGGGAAGGAAGGAAAGTAGATGATTTTTATTTCATCTGTAAGACGTAATCGAGTTGACTGCGGCTCTTTCGTTAAGACTTCAATTAAAGAGCTGCAGTTGTTTTCGTTGCAGAGGAAGTGGTGTCTTCCTGTGGATTCTGGTTATTCTGGCCGCCTTTGTTGGAACGACCGGATTTCTGTTTTCGGGAATTTTCGTTTTCGAAGTCTTCAGGCATTTGTGGGCGTTCACCGTTGCCAAAGTCAAAGTCTTCAGGCATTTCTGGACGTTGGCCATTTTCGAAATTGCCAGGCATCTGGCCGCCGCGGCCGCCAAAGCCACCAGCCGGCATGCCACCGCCCATGGTCTGAATGTTTCCGACTTGTGTCAGACCTTCTTCGACGGTAAAGGTTTCAGCCAGTTCACCATCGAGATAGAGCTCGGCTTCGGATCCAGCTTTGAGATCTTTGCAGGAAAGCGTCAGTACGGCTGTGGAGGCGTTAGCTCCTGCCATGCCGCCCTGTCTCATCTCCGGCTTGGTATTCTGAAAATTGTCTTTGTTGGCAGAATCAGTCGACTCAGAAGAGTTGCCGGTCTGGTCTTTGGATGTTGTCTGGGTTGCTTCACTTGTCTTGTTTGAGGTTGTTGTGGAGCTGGATGGATTGCTGAAAGTCAGGATGGTCTTGCCGCCCTGTTTGAGTTCCAGTTTTTTGAAGGAAGAGCTGGCGTTGATCATGACCGTATTCTGAGTTACATCAGTTGGTAAAGTGGCCATTGCAGAAAGACCAACAATGGTTCCGCCGCTGATCTTGAATTTCGCATTATCTTCATCAAAGGCACCTTCTGGTGTTTTTAAAGCCGCAACATTGATTGTTCCGCCTTCAAGATTCAGGTTGCCATTGGCATCCAGACCATCGTTAGAGGTGGATACAACATTTAATGTTCCACCTTTAACGGTCAGATCATTTCCAGCATTAATGCCATCGTCTGTTGCGTTAATTGTGAAGGTTCCGTTTTCAATGGTCAGATCTGCCTTGGATTCAATGCCTTCGTTTTCTGTTGTGATGGTATACGTACCATTCTTGATGACCACGTCCGTTTCTGCCCGCAGGCCATCACCTTTGGAATTCACTGTAAAAGTACCGTTGTTGATAGTTAAAGCTTCATTGACTTCGATCCCTTCATCATCAGCAGTGAAGGAATATGTACCGGAGTTGATAGTAAGGTTGTCGCTGGCGTGAATGCCATCCTGACCGCTCTGCACCTTAACCGTTACGCTCTGGCTTGTCATATCGCCTTTGGCTTTAATGCCATGTCCAGTTGGATCTGTGATGGTTAATGTACCGGATCCTTTTAAATCCAGATCACTGCAAACATACAGAGCTGCATTCAGTCCGTCCTGGGCAGTGTGCGAAGTACTGCTTAATGATGAACTCCCAGTTACATCTACAACTGTTTTCTTCGCATTGCGAACGTAGATGGCTGGAAGATCTTTGGCATCAATGGTCGCAGAGTCAAGAATTAAAGTGACATCCTGATCTTTAGCATCCACAACAATGGTGTAGTTTGTTTTGCCTTTTAATGTGTAGGTTCCGCCTTTGTTAATGAGCAGATTGCTTTTGGCATCACTTAAAGAAATAGTCGTTCCCTCTACAGCTGTGAGGTTGTCCAGCTCTACGTCATCGTTTTTATCTTCAGTTTCTGTCTTTGTCGTCTGTGTCTTGTCACTCTGGGCATTTTTGTCTTTGACAACGGCCTGTTTTGTTTCAGAAGCCTGGTTTTCGACTAGGGCCTGTGCAGCAGAACATCCAGTCAGAGCAAGGACTGCCGCCATCATCGCGGACAGCGCAAAATGTTTTCTATTTAAGTTCATATGTTTCTTCTTTCTAAGATCTGTCGCCTGGTGGCGGTTGTATATCGATCGAACAGAATCAAATCTGTTTAAGCTCGGTGGGCTGCTTGGCTTGTTTTGCCGCCGTGCCCCGTAAGCACGCTCATAATGTATCCAAATAAGGTTGATCGAAAATTAAAGCAGGCTTTAAGTTTTATTAAAAGACCACAGGGATCAGAAAGGTCCAGACGGGACGGAACATCCAGTTTGGAGACGGAAAGAAGAATGGCTGGAAGAGATTTCTTCAAACGAATTCTCAAAAATTTCTTTACTGGCATAAACAGTCATTGCCAGCTCCCGTAAAAGTATCGAGGCGGCTTAGACAGCTGAAATTCAGAGAATTACAATCAAATAGAACTTTCTTAGTTAGTTGTACGATAGGATGAATACGAAAAACAGCCTAAAAGTCACCGATCGGATTACTTTTAGGCTGTTTGTTTTTAATGACGGACATTCTAATATTCTACGCTGCCAAATTTTTACTGCTGATTCTTTAAGTTGGGTAGAGAAAGTGATGGCCAGGGAATTCTTGGCGCATTTGTTTGAAAGGTTATCCTCTACTTAAACCTTACCGTGGGCCCCGGTTTCCTGATCCTTCCAGAAAGCGTCCCAGTCGGTAAAATATTCTATGACTCAGCTGCCACGTAGTAAGTATCTCGCGCTTTACCTGTTTGTTTAAGAAGTTTATTATCTTTCAGCTTTCGAAGAAGACGGGACGCTGTAGAAGAACTCACTCCAAGCAAAGCGATAACATCACTTTTTCTCAAAGACCCATGTTCTTGGACAAATTTGATTACTTTTTCTTCATTGCTCAATTTTCCCTTGATATTTAATTCCTCTTTACAGCGTAGTTTTTCTTCATAACATGCTTCTTTATAGCTTTCGGTAAGATTATCAGATTTTTCTTCGTATTGAATATTTCGGTTTGGCAGAATGATTTTAAAGGTATTCGCTGTTGTTTCAATTAAGGGCTGCTTTTCAAAGCCCTCATATTCCGCCATAATTTTCTGAATTCCAGTTCCATAGGCTTCAATCAATTGCAGGCGATAAAATACATTGGCCAAATCCTGATTTCGGCATACGGAAAGTCCAGTGAGTATATCTTCTTGTTCAAGTCCAGATACTAATCCGCCATAGGATAAGAATTCAATACGGTCAGCAAAGATCTTGATGAATGAACTTGTATTCACGGAATATTCCCGATGAACCAGTGAATTCAATAAAGCTTCACGAATGGCAGTTTCTGGATAGTCTCTCACATCAATCCGATATAGTTTCTCTACGGTTGCTTTCGTTTGATTATGCATATCAATATAGGCATAAACGTCATTCATTTGTTGCAAAAGAGACCCTGAAAATTCCTGACGATCTCTGAAAACTCTTGGATCTGTTCCCTGAAAGACAGCAGTTTTAATTGTATGAGTACATTGATCAGATAAAAGTAAACCCAAGTTGGTATAGAGATTATCTTGGTTCAGTAATTTCAAAGTTCTCCTTTGTGAAAGACCAAATTTCAACTTTCGGAGTGCAAACTCTTTATTTGCAGCATTAAATGTGAGTTCCTGTACTAAACTCCGTCTGGCTTCAAAATGATCACCACCAGTTTCTTTGATCATCTGTCGAATTACGGTATCAGTGGCAGGCACCGAAGAATAACCTTGTCTGACATAAACACCTTCTGGACGAAGTCCTTTCTTGGCAAGATAATAGGGACGATTGGTTCCACGCTGTACATCCACTGCAACAATTTCTTTTTTTGCTTCCTGTAGTGTCTGATAATGAATAAACATTGTTACATCTGGTTTAATTCCATCTCTGACCATATTAGAAATTTGTAAAGATGCGTTATCTGGATCAGGGACTCCCGTTACAGTTCCATCACCTCCAACACCGACATACAGTTTTCCTCCCTCACAGTTAGCAAAGGCAATGATCTCTTTTTTGATATCGTCTACAACGATTTTTTTGAGTTCAACATTTTCACTTTCTTGAAATACCATTTTTTCTCTCCCCTCGCTTTTAATAGAATGATCAGATCATGTCAGACTCTGATTCGATTATGACACGATAAATTCGATATCTGACCCGATAAGGTGGGATTTTGACACGATTAAAAGGTGGATATTTCATTTATACGGGTCACAGTGAATAATCTATATGACTGCTACCAGGTGCCGTTATTCATCGTAGAAAATGGAATGGCAGCAATTGATGAAATCAGCGAGGATGGCAAGAGCCATGATGAGTACCGCATTGATTATCTGTGTCAGCATTTATCCGCAATGAAAAAAGCTGTCGAAATTGATGGCGTGGATTTGATGGGCTACACCATGTGGGGATGCACCGACCTGGTTTCTGCTGGAACTGGTGAGCTGCGTAAACGATATGGTTTCATTTATGTCGACGCGGATGACGAAGGCAACGGCACCTTCAAACGGATCCCAAAGGATTCCTTCTACTGGTACAAACAAGTTATCGCCAGCCGCGGTGAAAGTATTGAAGCAGCTTAGTTCCTTTAAACTTCTCAGTGTCTCCAGCCAATTTTGCCAGCTCCATTGAGAATTGGCGGATCACTCATTCTGAATCTGGTGCAGCCAGAATGGTTGCACCAAGTGCCAGTCTGAACAAAAAAGGCCTCCGTTAGGAGGCCCAATTGTTGGTTCTTACGCAAACTTTGTTGGAACCCTGAATTCAGACCCTAAGAGATGTCTTGAGTGACATCTCTTTTTTTGCGCTTCGGCCAGATCCTTCTGCTCGTGTTTTTTAGCCAATCCATTAAGAGCACTTTGGAATTTATTGATTGTCGCATTATAATAGAGATCGCGTAGGTTTTGCGGAAGAGGTGGTCCTGCTTTGCTCGACCAAACATGAGGCGTTTTGTCGATTTGTATCTGCAGTTGCCGCCCTCTACAAACCCACTGCTTAGGCTAAAGGATATTGCGTTCTTGACAGGGGCGATATCCTTTTTTAATCCTTCCGCAAATTTCTCGATATCTGTATAGTCCTTCCATTCCCGTTTGGGAGAATCTTCCTCTTCATAAACTCCATATTTTTTGAGAAACTCATCCATCTCGCTTACTTCATCACCCATCAAAGCGCAGTAAAAGTCATCCCAAACCTTCTTCAACTCAGAAATTATCGGAT
>CAJTVE010000037.1 GCA_910579655.1 uncultured Allobaculum sp.
CGAAATGAGATCTCCAGTCGATGGCATCCGACTTCGCTGAAGAAGCAAGTTTTGAATTGTGCATCTAAAAACCTCCCATCGATACAACCAGATCATATCCGGTTCCGGCGGGAGGTTCTAGAACGTCCAAATATTAAAAGCTAACATACTGAATTCTAGAAAATAGGCGAACGTCATATTAACGACGTTCGCCATTTTTAGGTTTAGATATGAATTTTGGCAGTACTCGAGGTCTAAAATGCATTACCTTGCGGATTGTTCTTTGGAGAAAGTGCAAAAAGCTATCGATTATAAGTCAAATAAATCTATTTGAGTATATACAGTGCGCAGAAAAAATAGGGATCTTCATTGGAGGATGTTTCTAAAGAGACTATATCTCTAAAGATTTCGGATAAATGGCATTCCAAGGCAAGCAGTATGGAAAAACATGGAATTATAAATAACTTGTCCGAACTCTTTTTCTGAATATTCATCTCTGGTCATCCAGGGATTGGATGAAGCGGCCGTTGGTGATTACCTTTTGAACTATTTGGCGTGTTGTTGGAACTGCTTTTGTAATAAAAATCGGATTCAATGAATGGATTGGATCATATAGGGACTATATAAAGCCTGATATCGCAAATACGGAAAACCGTAAAGTCAGTGACAATGATTTCGGATGTTACACAAATGTAGTTTTTAAAACGAATACTCCTGGCAAATGAATAAGTTTGCATCATTTATGTTGCTGATTAAATAACAGCACCTAATCCGAGATAAGTTCGTCTATCTCATTTTAGGCTATTTAGCTTAGTCGCAATCGCTATCGTCGATGATAGTGATGGCAGCTAAACACGATATTTGCGTAAAAGCCATGACTTCAGATTTTGATTGATTTGATTTTTGCTTCAATGACTTCATTCGTGCTGAAGTCGACGGTCTCGAATATAACGTCTCCGTCATGCAGAAACTCATAAAGCCTTTTCACTCCAATCAAAGAATCCAGAATTTCAGTTCCCCCATCTTTTCATAGTCCCGCCGAACTCCCGGATCGGGCAGCCCTACATTCTTTAAAGAGGCTTAAAGAGGATTGAAGAATTCAGTATCCCGTGCAGATGAAGTGCAGGTATAGAGTTCCGTAAATGGTCCCAGAACAGGATTGCTTTTTTAAGTGGGACTCAACCTTAAAAAGCGCGCATCTGATTTCATGTATAGACAGATGTATTTTCAGGTATGAATGGATAATTCCAGCGCTATCCAATATCAACGACAGGTCATTTGGTTCTTTTAGAACATCTAACGAATGCAAATATCAATTGAAAAGCTGCAAAAGAGATTTGAAACGAAAGCATTTTCTTGTAAATACGAGACCTGACGACGGGCGAAGTGTATCTATGGGAGTTTCAATGATATGAGGCACAGTGGATGGAGCGATGGTATATCTCTTCGCAACAGGCGGATATGATGCCACTCCTGTTTGTTCAGATCGCTATGGAATACACTTTTCATACTTCAAATATATCCATAAACCAGCAGATAGGAAATGAGCAAGTTTTATTTTTCTTCATCTAAAGTATCTGTTCAAAAGCCAGGCACTGTATCCGAAAACCCACACAAAAATCGTGGAGGCGGGTTCCAAGAAAGTGTGGGAAACCACAATTTAGTTTGGAGGAGTAGACCAACCACCCACAATCTTGGATATTCATTTTTTTCTGCTTGATAGGCGGATAGAAGTCTAATCGCTTTGAAACAAGATCGTTGGTGGTGACGTCCTGTTTGGAAAAGGGGAAAGAAATCAGAAGCTATCGACAGGTTACAGTCTGGCTTTTACAATGAAATTACCGAAATTCGAACGAAAATGAACCGGAAGCGTCGATTTTCATTGTGTTTTTGAATTTGGTGACGAAAGAAAGGAAATTGTTATGACGAAGTTTTCGCATTTTACTGATTTGCCTGGATGGAATGGACAAAGAAGATCTTTGACTGCCAGAGTGATGGCGGTGGTCTTGGCAGGAGGACTCAGCCTTGGTGCTGTCTGCCCACTTTCATTGCAGGCCATGGAAGATCAGTCTGTAAATTCTGTCGTTTCTACCGTCCAGAAAGATCAGGCAACGGAAATCACAAAGGATGCCTGGATTTATTCTTTGCCCAAAGAAGTGGACGGCATTGTTTCGGAGAGCGGCATGCTCCAAGAAGATTTCTCTTTCCAGACAGAAAGCTCAATTCGCCACTGGCCAGTGCTGATGGACTTACGGCAGAAGGTGACTGATTTTACTCTGGCCGGCAATCGTGCGCTCTGTCGCCTTTCCTTATATTTTAAGGATCCCTATACCAGTGAATTACGCCGGTTTGCGGGCAGTGGATTTATCGTGGGACAGACCAGTGTGATCACAAGTGCGCATTGTCTGTACGATCATGAAGATCGTTTAGGCTGGGTTGAGCGGATTGTCGTTGAAGTGCCCAATCTGGATGGAACATACACCGCCTATGACAGCCAGAAAGAAGACGTGAACGCAGTGATTCCTGAAGGGTATGGACTGAGTGCCGATTCAGCTTTGGATATGGGAATGATCTGCCTGAGCAGTCCGGTTGGCAACTGGCATGGTCGATTAGAAGCCTCAACGGATGTTCATCAAGGGGATACGCTTTTGAATGCCGGCTATCCGGGCGATCTTGCCACCCCGACTCAACGACCTTTATATGCGGCTTCGGGTCCGGTACTTGACATTTCCCAGGGTGAAATTGCGGCCGGAATCTATTCGAGCGGCGGTTCCAGTGGATCCCCCTTTGTCAATCTGGAAGGTCAGGCGGTTGGTGTGCTTAGTTATGGTGCCTTTTTATCTGGTGATTCCAGACAGCGGGCCAGTATGGGACCCTGCTTCAATTCACAATGGATTGAATGGATGAGCACCAATGGGGATATCGGCTCTCCGGTCTATCGCGCATACAATCCCAACTCGGGTGAACATGTGTATACGATGAGTTTCAGGGAGCTGGTTATCCTGGTTCAGGCAGGCTGGCGGGACGAAGGTCTGGCCTGGTACAGTGCGCAAGACGAAGGCAAACCAGTCTATCGCGTTTATAATCCGAATGCGGGCGACCACCACTACACCACCAGCAAGACTGAAGTGGCTCATCTGGAAAGTCTGGGCTGGAAAGGGGAAGGTGCTTGCTGGAAACTGGGTGCGAATGATCGAACGGTGTATCGGCTTTATAACCCGAATGCCCGTACGGGAACTCACCACTTTACCCGAAATGCCAGTGAAGCCTCTGCTTTGCAGGCGGCAGGCTGGCGGTCGGAAGGAACTTTGCAATAGGCGCAAAGCAAGAACAATTCCAGAGCAGGAACTGTTCTGCTTATGGATCTCTTGGTTCCTTGTTTCATTGTGTTACAGAAATGAGTTTCATTAAAACAGGGCAAAACCTGACAATTTGAATTCAATCCGGGCCATGGCGGCTTTCTGCTTTCTCAGAAAATCAGCCATGGCCTTTTTGAGGTGTAGAGTAAGAGCAGAAATTTACCCGAAAAGTGAATGTCAAAAAAGATTTGAAGAAAGACTTGGAAGAGAAAATTGGAGGAAAAATTTATGATTCGTCAAGCCGAGGCTGCCCCAAAAGATATTGAAAAGATTCATGACCTGCTCAGCCAGGTCCTCAACGTTCATCATGCTGCCCGTCCAGATTTGTTTAAAAACGGCGCGCGCAAATACACGGATGAAGAACTGACTGAAATTCTCGAGGACCCCAAACGACCGATCTTTGTCTATGAAAATGAGAAGGGCGAGATTCTTGGGTATGCGTTTTGCGTGCTCCAGCAGCATCTCAACAATAACATTCTGACTGATATAAAAACTTTGTATATTGATGATTTATGCGTGGACCAGAATGCCAGACACCAGAAGATCGGCCATCAGCTGTATGCATATGTGTGCGAGTATGCCAAAAAAATCGGCTGCTATAATGTTACGCTGAATGTCTGGGCAGATAATACCAGTGCTTTGAAATTTTATGAGTCTTTGGATCTCAAACCCCAGAAAATCGGCATGGAAAAGATTCTGGTCTAACTATGTTCAGATGATTTTTAAATTCCCTATACTAAGTTCAGGGGGATTGTTAACAATGAAAAAATCATCTGTTCTTCTTTGTGCCCTGGCGGCTTTGATCAGTGGAGGTTGTATGACACAGACCCAGTCCGAACAAAAAGCAACGGAATCGATCAGTGAAAGTGCGGTGTCCAGCCTGGACGAGACCACGCGTAAACTGCTCGATACCTTCCGAGATCAGTCGCAGGATCTTTACGATGAACTGCGGGATCTCAACGAAAAAGAAATGTCCAGCGAAGCCTATACCGAGACCAAAAAGAAACTGACCGATCAGTTTACACAGCTTTATGAAGGGGTATCGCCTGCCTATGAGCAGACCTATGAAGCGCTCAAATCGGATCCCGAACTTCGCAAGTCACTGGAGGCTCTCAAAGACCAGACCAAAGAGATTTACAAACAGATCACAGGCAGTGATCAGAAGGAAACGACAGATCTTTCAAAACTGACGGAAGCAATGAAAAATTTTGACAGCTCATATATGAAGGCAAACAACCTGCGCTGAGTTTATTCCTACCGGAATGATCAAAAGAAGATCATTTCCGGTATTTTTCTTTGCGAGTAGAATGGAGACAGACACAGAACAGAGAGCAATGCAATACAGAATTTGAATGGCCAGGAACACAGATCTGATCTGATGGATATCTAAGGATCTGTCTTATCTTTGTCTCATATCCACCCCTCTCTCTGTCGGGTATCTGATATTGCCAGGTATCTGATATTGTCGGGGATCTAATATAAGAAAAGGTTCTGAATGTGCATTGTCCAGAAATGAAAAGAGGAAAAATGTATGAATCCAGTGATTGAAAACATGATGGAACGTCGCTCAGTCCGGAAGTTTAAACCAGATCTTCCCACTAAAGAAGAACTCAACGAAATTATTGAAGCCGGCCTGTATGCACCAACTGGCCGTGGCCTGCAGTCTCCACGGTTTATCGTCGTTACCGATCCAGAGCTGATTCATGAATTGGCTGAAGGCAATCGGCGAATTGGCGGCTGGCCAGAAGGTATGAATCCTTTTTATGGAGCGCCTGTTGTCATTGCCATTGTTGCCGATAAAGAGGTACCGACCCATGTCTATGACGGCGCTCTGGCCAGCGGCAACATGCAGAATGCTGCCCATGCCCTTGGGCTGGGTTCCTGCTGGATCCACCGGGCAAAGGAAGAATTTGAAACAGATCTGGGAAAAGAAGTCCTCAAAAAAGCTGGAATTACAGCCCCGGTAGAAGGCATTGGTTTCCTTGCGCTTGGCTATCCGGCAGATCAGGCAGCTTCAGCTCCTGCCCGCAAACCGGACCGCGTCTTCTATTTATAGAAGCAGCCCCATGCTGGCCGGTATAGAAGTACAGAGGACAGATGCTGGCAGGATGAATTCTCTCGCCATGAAAACAGAAAAACTTATGCCACTTTTTTGAAAGAGTTGGAAATTTTGAAATTCGTAAGCAGACAATAGTCTGGCCCAAGAAGAACTGCTATAGTATTCAAAGATTTATTGACGAGAAAAAGGCTGGGGGATTGGAGTGCCGGCCAGAGGAGGAAGCATGAAAATTTGTCCAAATTGTAAACAATCAAATCCAGACCAGGCGAATTTCTGTTCTTCTTGCGGCATGCCTTTAAGTGATGTCCCCAGCGAAGAAGAAAAAGCACCGGCGTCTTCGTTACCTGGCGGTTTTTCCGGCCTGAAACCGGATATTGTGTCCGCACCGGAAGAGAAAGCGCCCAAGACAGCGGATGAAAAACAGCTTGAAGAACTCCAGCAGTCCGGCGGCCTGAAGATCGAGTATGAGCCGGATGATGAGCCGGAATCAGATCAAAAGAAAAAAGAGGGCGAAGAAGACTCAGATTCCGATGACAACAGTCCAAAACCGGCCGTCATTGCGGTTGTCCTGATTTTAAGTGCTCTGGTGTTGCTTCTGGGAACGATTGTGGTTTTACAGATGATCAACCAGAGCGGATCCAAAGAACCGACATTCAATCCGCCAAAAATTGATACCCTGGAAGAATCCAAGGTCACTTATTTTGATTCTTCTTACAACGATGACTGGAAAAACAGCCGGCCATCCGATGAAGGGGAGCAGGAATTTGAAGACCTCAGCAGTCCGTCCTCCCAGCAGGAAACAAACCCGGTCAGCCAGGAGAATTCTGCTTCCCAGGAATTTGACTCCAGTGATCTGGGAGAATCCCAGACGTATCGGGCTCAATATGTCATGAAAGTTCGCAGCAAACCTTCAATGGATGCTGATCAGGTTGGCCGGTTAGCAGAAAATGAAGAAGTCAAGATTGATGAAGTCAGCAAGCAAAACGATGGCTCAAAATGGGGTCGGATTTCTGGAACATCGCACTGGGTGTGCCTGAATGATTCCGAAATGACCTATATGGAACGCGTAAATTAACCGTACACTCAATCAAATTCGGAAGAAATTGATCAAGGAATCATTGGTGAAAAGCCAGTGATTCTTTTTTTTGACCAGAATAAAACCCATCCAAAGCCAAAGCCTTGAATGGGCGGATAGGGAATCAAAAGCGATCTTTGTTTTTGCGATGACCATACCAGAAGTCTATTTTCTTTGCGGATCGGGTGCGCTGGACAAAGGAGAAGTCTTGGTGGCGACCAGTTTTACCCCCGGGGTATGAATTTCTTCGCGCACATCTTCTTCAGCAGGCGCGTCTTTTTCAACAGATACTTCTTCTTTTTCTTCTATGGCTGCTCGTTTGGCAATTGTGGCGGACTGTTCAGATGCATTTTGAATCATCGAAGCAGCGAGCGTGCGATTGGCAATCCGGAGCGCTTGCGCAATCTGCTCATCACGGGCCTGTTCATCCAGTTCAGCTTCAGCTGGAGCGTCTTCTTCAGGAACAGAAGTCTGGATATCGGCCTGAATCAGAGCCTGCATGGAAGGATCGATGGGATCATCGTCTTCATTTTCTTCTCCAGCCCACTCAGTTGCTGTTTCCGCTTCAAAAACTGGGGATTCAGAGGATTCAACAATCGTTGAATCAATGTTCATTGAATCAATGCTTGTTTCGTTTTCTTGGGCAGCCCCAGCCTGTTCCGTTTCAGCAGATTCGGATTTCTCAGTCCATTCCGCTTCTGTTGTCGGTTCATTTTCTTTTTGAACCAAAACTTCTTCGACCTGCGTTGGATCACCAGCAGACGCCTGTATTGGCGCTGGAGTCTTTTCAGAGACCATTTCTGGAGCAGGCTCATTTGCTGGAGTTGCCTGGCGCAAGGCAGAATGCACACCCGCCTGATCCTGGTTGCTTTGAGCAGGTGCTTTGGAGTGAGAAGTCTTTGCGGCCTTTTTCCTTTTGGAAGAAGCAGGGTGGGTTCCTGTCAGTTTCTGAACAGATTGGTTCATCCAGATCTGAAGGCCTAAGGCATAGAGCAGTTCAATGACCAGAACAATGTTACCGCCAATCATGATGGCATCCTGGGACTGGCTGACCACGCAAAGCAATCCAACGATGACAATCACGGCCAGTCCAAAGCCGCCTTTATTCAGGTAGTTCCCGTATTGTTTCTGCACCCGCGCATTCAGTTCGGGATGGGCAGTGAGCAGTTTGTTTTTATAAGCGATAGAAGCGGAAAAACCGCTGTCAGGATTTTGAGTGAGATTGCGTCCAAAGACAATCATGCAGCCAGCGATAATCAGACCGCAGAAAAGATATAAAAGCCAGTAAATCATAGAGAAAGTATTCCATTCTAAGTTTTTGACCACTGTTCCAAAAAACAGCAGCCTCCAAAACAATCGCCTTTATAATGACAGAAGAAAGGCAAAAATAGCAATTCTTCTTACTTAGAGTTAACGAACACAATAGCAAGTTTGAACAGATTTGGGCGTGAACTTGAAGAGAAATCGACGATTTCGGGCAGTGGTTTACTTCAGGACAGGATATGGTATGGTAAAAAAGTCTGAATTTGCCGGGACCCGATTTGAATCGAGATGGACTGGTGATTCAGCGGGAAAACTGGAAGAAAAGCCTGATCGACAAATCAGGCTTGAAAAATAAAGCCTGGAAATCTGAAGATTTATCTTTCAAAAGAGGAAAGAAGAAAAAGGAAAGAGGCAGATGGCAGCCATCCATCGCCGCCATCAACAATAGTCCTGGACACTCAAAATTCAGAAGGGCTGATTCTGGTTTTCAGAAGAATCCAGAGTATATAGAGTTATAGAAATATATATAGAAAGAGTATATGAAAAAATTTATCAAGAATCATCCTTATCTCTTTTTACTGGCGTACAGTGCTTTGTTTGCCCTGGTCAGCATTGTCTATATCAATCTCGGTGATGTCCGGCATGATTATACCTTTCATTTAGGACGTCTGGCCGGACTGGTTCAGTCTTTTGAACATGGTGATTTTCTGCCCAGTCTGAACTTTGCGTTTACCAAGGGGGTCGGGTATGCTGCCCCCATGTTTTATGGCAACTGGCAGTTTTATCTGCCGGCTTTGTTGTATCTGCTGATCAGGAATGTGGCAATTGTCTACAGCTTTTTTGTGTTTTTACTGACTTTTGCCTTAGCCTGTTCCATGTATTACAGCGTGTTCAAAATCGGGCAGCGAAGAAAAAGGGCGATGTGTGCGGCCCTGCTCTCCACGCTGGTTCTGACCTGGTTTGGATATGGCATGACGATGGTTGCGGCGTTTGTGCCGATCTTGTTTTATGCGATGTATAAAGTGCTGTATCAAGACCAGAACAATCCGGTGCTGCTGGGCGTGATTATTGGCCTGCTCATTCAGACTCATCTGCTTTCCACAGCGGTTCTGGCTTTTTCCAGTCTGATCTTTGTCTTGTTGAATGTCAGACGCTGGACAATGCCCCGAATTGTTTCTTTTGTCCAGTCGGCATTGATTGGCCTGGTTCTGGCCAGCGGCTTTCTGATTCAATATGTTGAACAGGCCAACTCCCAGATGTTCTTTTTCCATTGGGCGGCCCGCGATTATCCATTCAGCTATGACATGCTTTTGAAGACGTTCTGGTTATGGGAGTCCATTTTTCGCTCGGCTTACATTCCGATGCTCGTTGTATTGATTGTTTTGCTTGTGGTCATCAAAAGACTGAAGCCGTTTTGTAGACAGCTGGTCATTGTCTGTGTGATTACATTTCTTTTGCAGACGCATCTGGTTCCCGGAATCAGCCTGCTCAAGCAGACCCCCGTACTGGTTTTACAGGATTTAAGAAGAATCTCCTTTTTTGTTCCCTTGCTGGTGGTTATGGCCCTGGCTTTATCCCTCTCACTGGCTATGAACCGACTGGTGCTTCTGGTGCAGGCGGTAGTCTATGGAATTGGCTGCCTGATGGTCAATTTGCCGACCGCTGCAAATCTGGAGCAGATGGGAATTCATCAGGAAGTGTTTGACCAGTCGCGAATCGATCCAGAGGTTTCAAGTTTTGGGGCGAGCGGGGATGAATATTTTACGCTCAATATCAATCCGGCCAATGTTGAGGCAGATGATTTTGGAACGTTCATGGCGTTAGACAATGTGGAAGTAACCAATATCCAAAAAGGCTATAACAATCTGGAATTTGACTATCAGGTGATCGACGAAAGCCAACCCGCCTCGATGATTGTTCCAAGAGTCTGGTACAAAGGCTATCAGGTGGAATACTCCAATGGGGCTTCCGGCAGCCAACCGGCTCTTCGAACCCGCCCTTTAACGGATGAACAGAAAGCCCGATACAAGAAAGACCGAATGCCAGATGTCGATGAAGAAGTGCTTTATGATGGCAAGATCAGCCTGGATGTTCAGGGCTCTGGTCATGTAAAGCTCTATTACCAGAAAACCGGTCTCCAGATTTTTGGCTTTGTGATCGAAACGATGGCCTGGCTGATGACGGGATTGTATAGCCTGTGGAAAATGCTGCTGGATCGCTCACAAAAGGATCCGGCCCTGGCAAAAAAGATGGCTCCAATTGAAAAAAAGCTGAACGAATTTTTTGGCCGTTTCAAAAAGGGTCCCTCCTTTCAGGAAAGCTAAAACAGTCCTGATCGGGAGAGTTTAACAGGATTATCAGAATCATCAGAATTACAAGAAAAACAAAAAGGTAAGTTTTGTCGAATTCGTGATCATTGAATCCCGGCTCGCGTAGAACTTGCCTTTTTTTTCGAACAATTGTGAAAGGATCAGGAAGAACGCCGAAAAAGAAAACTAAATTTTTACAAACTGGCCCATTTGCCTCTTGTGTAGTCTAAAATGGTACGAGCAAGGAGGACATTGCGATGAATGAAGATGCCAGACGGGATCTTGTGCCCGCCTTGATGTTGTTTTTACTCAGTGTTTTATTTGGAGGTTCTGGGCTGTTTGCCCTGGTGAACATTGTATCCCTGCTCCCATTGATTTTTTATGGACTCTATCTGTTAAAAGTCATCAAACCTCGAAATGCGTATGTTTCGAAAAAGAAGCGGAAGTACAAATCCCGCTATAAAGATATTCCTTTTTATGAAGCGATGCGTGAATATCCTCATCCCATTCTCATGCCGCGCTGGCTGTATGGAATTGTCAGCCTTTTTCTTTCGCTTACGGGTATGGTTTTCTTTTTCATTCCGCCGGTATCCAAGTACTTTCTGAACTGGGGTGATATTTATTCGGGAATGTGCTCAAAGAAACTGATTCCAATTCCGGATCTGCCTGGAAAGAAGGATTTCAATGACCAGCCTTTTGAGGAGAACGAGATTCATTTCGACAATGAAACGGGTGAATACGCCGCAAGCAAGGTGAAGAAAAATAAAAACCGTCAGCCCGATGGCCCGTCTATAGATGAAGAACAGATTGCGGAACTGGCCAAAGCAGTTGCCAGCTTTGTTCAGGATTCTACAAAGAATGTCAGCGAACTGTTTAAAGAATTCATGGCTTCGCAGAATGGTCAGACTGAAACCAGGACGCAAAAAACGAATGGCAAATTTAAAATGCCTAAACCGCCATTTGCTTCTTCAAATGCGGCTTCAACATCCCAGCCCAAAGAAGGGATATGGAAAGAGAAGCAAACCAAACCGGACCCAGATCTGGTTCGTGCTCAGGTAGAAGCGAAAGTCATCGAACAGATTGCCAGAAATGATCAGGAACTGCGGGATATTTCCAAGGTTTCTGTTCATGCTTTGGATGTCATGTTTGGCGGAAGCAAGCTGACCAAGGATAAGTATCAGGCCAGCATTGAAGAAGCTGTTGAACTCTCAGGCAAGACTTTACAGGCGGCCAAAGAATACGTGCAGGTTGGTCATAATCCTGAAGTGCTTCAGAAATTTCTGGATCGTTCGAATATGATTAACCAGAAAACGGGTGAACTGCTCGATGCTCTAGTCACTCACCAGCAAAGTGCCGTAGAAGATGATGTGGATGATCTGACCGAGAGTCTGGAAGAACTCCAGAGCAACCTGAAGTATTACAAATACAAGTAACTGGATGGACAAGATTTCAAGAAGAACCAGCTTTCTTTCGTGAAGGCTGGCTCTTTTCTTTTGGCCGGCAGGACCTGTTTCTCTTTTTGGCCTTTCGTTACAGGTTTTTGGCCGTTGATCACATAAAATCCAGAATTGTGTTAAGCAGTGAATTTTGGCGATTGGAATTCGTCGCCCATGCGAAGACACTTGTAAAATCATGGAATACACGACAGTTTTAAGCGAGCGGAAAGAGAAAACAAAGGGAAAACAAAGGGGATAAAAGTGAAATCTTCAGGCAGAAAGTCAGAAGGGAAAGTCTTGAATCATCGAAAGATAAAGCATAAAACCAGGATGGTTGAGTGATGCCAGAGGTGGAGGCCAAATCAGAAAAGAAAACAGGGAATGAAAGAGACGCTTTCAGAAACATGGGCGTTTCTTTTTCTTTATGGGATCTTCATGTCTATATTTCAACATGGAAATACAAAAAGGAGAAGTTTTATGAAAAATGTTGGTTTATGGCTGAAGAAAGCCGCCCGCACCTACAATAAAACGAGTCTGATTCTCAGGATTCTGATTGGTCTGATTGTTGGTGTTCTGCTGGCTTTGATTGTCCCGAAATGGAGCTGGATTGGTGAGTTTGGAAACTTATTTGTCGGCGCCCTGAAAGGGACAGCACCAGTTCTGGTTTTTGTTCTGGTTTCCAGTTCGCTGGCTAAAAACTCGTCCAAGCTGGACAAACGATTTGGAACTGTCATCTGGTTATATATGTTAACGACTTTTCTGGCAGCGGTTCTTGCTGTCTTTACCAGTAACTTTTTCCCCCAGACGATTGCTCTGCCTGAGGCTGTAACCGATGCCGCTGCTCCCCAGGGATTGCAGGAAGTCTTCCATACCCTGCTCAATAACATTGTCACGAACCCGGTGCAGTCTGTAGCAGATGGCAACTATATTGGGATCCTGTTCTATGCGGTTCTTTTTGGTCTGGCCATGAAAACCATCGCTCATCCATCAGCGAAGGAATTTATGCAGGATACAGCGGATGGTGTCAGCAAGATTGTCCGCTGGATCATCAACCTGGCTCCTTTTGGTGTCATGGGGCTGATCTATACCACGGTTTCAACCAGTGGTCTGGCGATTTTTACCGACTATGGAAAACTGCTTTTACTGCTGGTGGGTACGATGCTTGTCATGGCCTTTGTCATCAATCCAATCGTGATTTTTGCCTATCTGCATGTCAACCCGTATCCATTGATTTTCCGCTGCCTGAAAGAATCCGGTATTCCCGCCTTCTTTACCCGCAGTTCCGCAGCCAATATTCCAGTCAATATGGAACTCTGTAAGTCCCTGGGGCTGGATGAAGACTTCTATTCTGTCTCCATTCCACTAGGCTCGACAATCAATATGGATGGCGCAGCGATTACGATCACGATTATGACTTTAGCCGCCTGCAATACGATGGGCATTCATGTTTCGATTCCAGCGGCCATTCTGTTATCTGTTATGTCGGCTTTAGGGGCCTGCGGTGCTTCCGGGGTTGCCGGCGGCTCTTTGCTTTTGATTCCGATGGCCTGCTCATTATTTGGCATTCCCCAGGAAATTGCCATGCAGGTTGTTGGTGTTGGCTTTATCATCGGTGTGGTTCAGGATTCGGTTGAAACAGCCCTCAACTCTGCTGGGGATGTGGAATTTACCGCCGTGGCTGAATACTATTCCTGGCTTAAAACAGGAAAGAAGCTTCCCGCTTTCCTGCGCGGCAAAAAGTAAAACAAACAATCTCATAAACTTACCAATCTCTTGATCTTCTGATGCTTTCCTTCAGGAGATCTTTTTTCTTGACGTTTCATTTGGCGTTTCACAAGAGATCTTTTTTCCTGGTGTTTCATTTTGGCGTTTCATCTTCAGCAGTCAAAAAGAAAAAGCCCGATCCGAAGATCAGGGCATCTGGTTGAAAACATGAAATGAATGGGAATTCAGAAAACGACTTACCGGCGGCGATCGTTATTGCGGTTGGCGATGCCGATATACCGAAGCAGCTGGGTCAGGGACATGAAGACCGAAGCCAGATAGGTGCTGGCAGCCGCAATCAGGACTTTGCGGGCGCCATTGTAATCAGTCTGCGTAAAATGCGGGTCAGTTTTGAGAATTTTCAAAGCTCTAGAACTTGCGTTGAATTCAACGGGCAGAGTCACTAGACCAAATACCAGCGTCAGTGAGAACAGAATGATTCCGGCCCAGGTCAGACCCGAAAGATTCAAAAGCAGCCCCAGTAAAAATAAAGGAATTGCAGCATTTGAACCAATGTTGACAACGGGAACTAAAGCCGCTCGGATGCGGTTAGGCAGGTAGTGTCGGGCATCCTGAATAGCATGCCCACACTCATGACAAGCCACCCCAACAGCAGCGGCTGAGTAGGAATTGTAGGTTGACTGGGAAAGTGAAAGAACTTTCGTTGTCGGATTATAATTGTCGGTCAGATTGCCCCGGATTTCCTGAATCCGGACATTCTGCAGCCCGGCATGATTGAGAACATAGCGGGCGGCTTCATAACCGCTCATTGTGGATGGAACTTGAGAATATTTACGGAAGGTTGCATTGACCCAGGCAGAAGCGGCCAGTGACAGCGCCATTGCGATCAATACCCAGATATAGCCGGCATCCATTCGAAAGCCATATCCACCATAACCGTAGCCATAACCAAAAGGATACATTGTTTTACCTCATTGCTTTCTTGATGTTTCTGTCTCCATCTTAATCGAGAAGGGTCAAACTGATCGATGCGATGAACAGAAAACAGACCGGCCTGCGCCGGTCTGGATCCAAATCATAATCGATTGTGGAAATAAAACGAATGTTAAAAGATCGGCCTGAGACCTGAAAGACTGAATCCTTTCTTGACTTCAAAGCGATCTAGACGCCAAGAAACAGGCTGCCAACCTGATAGACAATTGTGGTTACAACCCAGGCGATGCCAAACTGGAAGGCAGCAACCTTGAACATGTAGGCAGTGGAGTGCGACTCCTTGCGAATTGTCGACAAAGCGGCAACACAAGGAATATAGAACAAGGTAAAGAGCATCATGCAATAGGCATTGAGCGGGCCAAAACCGGAAGCGAGCAGTTCGGCGTGCAGAAGCTGCATTCCTCCAAAACTGTTAACGTTGGCAATCCCGTAGAGAACCGCAATGGAGCTGACAACCACTTCTTTGGCGGATATCCCCGCGATCAGTGCAACCGCAATCTGCCAGAATCCAAGACCGCATGGAATCAGGATGACGGCAAGACCTTTGCCAAGATAGGCGGCAAAGGAGATAGCGACATCCGATGTATAGCCAGATGGACCAAAATGCATGCAGATCCATAACAGAATTGATGCGGCAAAAATTGTGGTGCCTGCCTTTGTCAGGAAGTCTTTGACTTTTTCCCAGACATAGACCGCAACAGAGTGTGCGCTTGGCGTTTTATAGGCGGGCAGTTCAATCAGAAGTGGAATCGTGCCTTTTTCGCCATCCATCCAATGCAAAATCCATGCCAGAAGCAAAGCCATCGCAATGCCGATCAGATACATGGAATAGGCAGCCCACATGGCATTGTGGGCAAAGAACATGCCGGAAAACAGAATGTAAACCGGAAGTTTTGCCGAACAGCTCATAAAAGGAGTCAGCAGCATAACCCGCTTGCGATCTTTTGGCGATTCAAGAGCACGGCTTGCCATAATGGCCGGCACCGTACAGCCAAACCCAAGAACCATGGGAATAAAAGCGCGGCCGGAAAGCCCGATCTTTTCCATGATTTCATTCATGACATAGGCCACACGGGCCATATATCCCGAGTCTTCCAAAAAGGCCATGGCCAGAAAGAGGATGGTGATATTTGGTAAGAAAGTCAGGATGCCCCCGACACCCGAGATGATCCCATCACAGATCAGATTGATCAGCCAGTCAGAAGCGTGCAGGTTTGTCAGCAGCGACCCGACAAGCTGGGTAAACCAGTCAATGCCGATTTCGAGATATCCGGACAGCCAGTCGCCGACTGTAAAAGTCAGCGCAAAGACAAGCGCCATCATGCAAAGGAAGATAACGACACCCCAGAACGGTCTGGTCACCACATCATCGATTCGTTCGGTCAGGGTATCAGACTGCTCTTTGCCCAGCATGACTTCTTCCATGATGTCCTGAATCAGGTCGTAGCGCTGGTTGACGATCTGGTTGGCTTCCTGGCCATCCACAATTTCGGACAGATCCATCGGGTAGCGCTGTTTCATTTCCGGATCGGCGGTCAGCATCGAAATGGCAACCCACCGTTTGCGCGGGGTATTTGCGGGCAGCAGATCTTCAACCGCCTTAATTTTCTGTTCGATGTCATCGGAATAGACCATGACATGGGGCTTGATTTCTTCGGAATGGATCATGCGCGGCTGGTGGTTGGAGGCCTTGGCATCTTCAGCCTGATGCAAAGCTGCGTGCAATAAAGTTTTCAGTCCTCGTTTTTTACGGGCAATGACTGGAATAACGGGGATCCCAAGAATTTCCTGCAGCCGGTGCAAGTCCAGATCGATGCCGCGCTTGGCTACAATATCCATCATGTTTAAGGCCATGACCATGGGCTTTTCCATTTCACTGAGCTGCAAGGTCAGAAACAAAGAGCGTTCCAGAGCGCTGGCATCGGCCACATCGACAATGACACTGACTTCATCCGAAATGATGAACTGACGGGAAACCTGTTCTTCCATCGTAAAGGAGTTCAGGGAATAGGTGCCTGGTAAATCAACAAGGCGGATTTTCTGGCCATGGGAGGAAATGGCCCCTTCCATTCTCTCCACCGTAACGCCAGGCCAGTTGGCCACTTTTAAATTGGCCCCTGTATATGCGTTAAATAAAGTTGTTTTCCCGCAGTTCGGGTTCCCGATAAACCCAAGAGTGATCTCAGACATATTTCACCTCAATGTGATCTGTGATCGAAGGACCCAGCGCAAAACGGGTTTTGCGCAGATCAATGATCATCGTTCCTTTTCCTTTGCGGGCCAGAACTGTAATCCGGGTCCCGATAATCATCCCCAATGACTGCAGCCGCAGGGCTGTTGCCTCATCGAGATCAAAACGGGTGACTTCTACTGTCTGCCCGATCTCAACCGTATTGAGTGTTTTCATAAAATAATCTGCTTTCTACAAAAATTCTGCATTGTCTGAAACGTTCAGACAAAGTTTGTCCAGCCTTATTATACTGAGCTGTACAAAAGCAGGTGGAAGTTGGCGCCTGAACGAGACAAAACAGTCAAAGAAAGTAATTCTAAACTAACAATTTGGAATCGAATGAAAAAACGAAAAGTCCTCTGGAAGCAAAACCAGAGGACTTGGAAGATGGAAAACATGGAAAACTGTGAGAGTAGATGAGTATGAGAAACGATTACGATTGAAGGTCCATGAGTTTTCTGGCTTCTTCAACCAGATGGTCTGCACAAAGACCGAATTCTTCCAGCAGCTTTTTCATTGGGCCAGAATGACAAAACTTATCCTTGCCCCTTCCTGCTTTGTGACCACGAGCGGATTGAGTAGAAAAGCTACACTTCGAGGATGAATAGAATCAAAAAACTGGTAATTGCAAAAAACGCGGCAATTAAAAGGACTGGGGGCCACCGCTCCATTTCTTTTTCTTTGAATTCGTTTATAATTTTCTCAGAAAGAACATATCCTTCAAAAATTATGAAAAGAGACCAACAATCGATAATAAAACGTCATGAAAATATCATGAAGTTACTTAACGAACAACACGAGGTAAAAGTAGATAAATTAGCGGAGGTCTTCGACATTTCCCTGATGACTGCTCGCCGGGATTTGCAGCAGCTTGAAAGCAAAGGTCTGCTCATCCGCTATCATGGTGGAGCCAGACTCAATTCCAGCTATGTTTCCAATGAAGATCTCAAAGTCCAGAAAGCCAGAGATGCCATCAGTCAATATGCGTCTACACAGATTGAAGATGGGGATACCATTTTCATTAACGGAAGTATGACAGCTGCCGGAATTCTTGAATATCTGAAGGCCAGAAACGTATCCGTGGTCACCAATAATGCCTTTGCCCCTGGCTATTCCAAACTAGAAACGATCCAGATTCAGCTGACTGGAGGCCTGCTGCGGGACCATATCATGGTCGGTGACTATTGCGTTCGTAACTTGCTGGATACCTATCCTAAGAAAGCCTTTCTGGGCTGTTCGGGAATTTCTCCTGCCGGCGAAATTCTGTGCGGAATTCCGGCCGAACTTGGGATCAATCAAACGATGATCTCCCATGCTAAGGAGTATTTCATCCTGGCCGATTCTTCAAAACTGGGCAAGACTGAATCCATGGGCAGTTTTACCCTGCAAAATCCGGGAACCATTATCACCGATACTGGAGCGGATCCGGCCATTATCAATCGTCTGCGTGAAAATGGAATGACTGTGGTCACAATTGATCCCCAGACCAGTCGGCCAGGAAAACTGGAAAGCGAACAGGAATCAGTCGAAAAATAAGCAGGAAGTCCAGTTTCTTTCGAAATGTTAAAAGTGTATCCGGCTTGTTGGCTGCATTTCCTGGATTTCTTGTCGTTTATCAAAAAGGTCAGTCCAACGACTATCTGGACTGACCTTTTTGATGTGTCTGATTGCCAAGAATGCCCCAAACGGAATGGAGTCCTTGCTCAAGGCGTATTGTTGAAGCCAAAGCTGCAAGGATGGCAGACGTAGGGATTGATGGCAAAGTGGGTGGGATGATCGTCATCTGCTGCGACGGCTGTCTGCAAACGAACAGCATGGAATGGAGTGGTCTGGCTATCTGAGAAGATAGGTGATTCCCCGGCCCGCCCCTTTCTTTTCTACATATCCTTTTTCTACTAGAGCATGCAGGCTTTTACGTAGATAATATTCGGAAAGCTGGGTCAGCTTGGATAATTCGGCAAATGTGTGCTCTTTTTTCTCTTTGTTTTTTAGAAAACAGTATAGAGTGGTTTTCTCAGCATCTGTCAATGAAGGATCGAGGTCCATGAGTCCTTCTGTCCATATGGTCAAGGTAGTCCGGGGGAGTGTAGATTTCAGATCCGGGATTTTCCAGTCACGTTTGAGGGCGGTTTCATAAATCTGTACTCCACCATATCCTTGCCTTTCAGCTGCTCCGATATTGCGAAACAAAGACATCAGCAATTCATTTCGGGGGATAGAAGTTCCTCCAGAGAAAAAGGAATCTTGATCAATCAGCATCTGGCCCGGATTTGAAAAAATAAAGCGATTTGAATAAGCCTTGATGACAACTGATGCATCACTCATCTGATAATCCGCATGGACTAAAGTATTCACAAGAGCTTCCCTCAGGGCGGTTTCAGTAAGACCAGCATCAGGCTTTCTTTGCATAGCAAAGTCAAGGGAAAATGGTTCGGATGCCACAGCACTAAGTCGGGTCTTCACTTTTTCGTAAAAGGTCAGAAGGTTAATTTCACTGTTCAGATAGTCATCATCAGAAATTCGATAATCCCATCGGTGATGAGAGTCACTATTGAATTCGAAATAGTCTAGATGAAAGTGAGGAAAAATCTCACGAATAATGTTTGTTTTCCCGATAAATAGGATGGTTCCGGCTTTTAGAATAAAGCTGTTGTCTTTACGGTTTCTTTTCGCTGCGCCAATACGAATCAGAAATTCTTCATCTGACATGGCCATCATATTCTGGGCAGGATAGCGGGAAGCGGTCAGCGTTTTCAGCTGGTGCAAAGAATATGGATCAAGATCGTCCATCGTGTAGTACTGAAGAAGTTCGATATCAGCATTCAGATTCTGATTGCGAAACATGGCTTTCAATTCTTCATTGGTTGCTTTGCGATCTCCATCACCAGTGCGGATATATGAATCTTCCAGCTTTCCGTTCAGATAAACAGGTTTGTGAAGACGGTCGGCCTCATTAACAAAAACAAGGAGGATATCGTGGTCATGGATTTTTAAAGCAAAGACATCTTCATTTTTGAGGATTCGAAAACTGACTTTGTTTGGATTGCTCATTCCGTTCCAGAGATCGGTTAACGTTTTAGTGGAATTGGCAAGGCCGATGATTTCGTTTTGGTTCGAAGGCATTTCTTTGATGCCCAGGATAATACAGCCGCCTTTCGTGTTCGCGAATGAAGAGCAGCTTTCCCAGAAGGATTTTGGCAGCTGGGAGCTTTCTTTTAGCTCAATCTGATCATTTTCTTTAATCTTCTTAAGAAGACGTTCAGCCTGAGATTCGGTAATCGTTGTTTGTTCCGTCAGCATTTTGAGCGCATTTAACATATCAATACCAACTCCTCTCTTCTATATCTATACTTTATCTATACTTTGATTTTATTATACGGTTTTGCGTGAGAATTCTCACGATAAATCTCACGCAAATGCAAATTATTCTCACGAAAGCAAAAAAATCTCACGAAAATCTGATTTTCTCAGGAAAATGATGCAAATAGAGAAGATAGATCAGTCAGAACACAGCCAGCCATCTAGATAAGGCAGGCAGATCGGATGATGGATAAAAGCGCTCTTCACTGTTATGTGAGTGATAAATAACTTTCGATGCAGTGGATTCTGTGGATGAGAATAGTGAATTAAGCTGATTCAGAGTGGAAATCTGTATATTTCCAGAGCACTCCAAGTGAACAGGGTAGTTTTTCGAGTCGAAAAAAATTGAAAGAAAACGGTCAATTTATGATCTGAATCTGTTTTTCTTGAGATTTGCGTGAGAATTCTCACGATAAATCTCACGCAAAAGAGAAATTTCTCAGGAAAAGAAGAGATGGAGGAAAAATCGGGAGTCTGACCTACTGTTACACATCGATCAGGCAAAGAAAGCAATTCAGAAAATGAAACAGAATTTCGTCTTTCTGAACAGCATAAAAATGGAAAAAGGATATTGCAGCGATCATCGACTATCGATCAGATGCAATATCCTTTTTCGTTGAATCTATCCATGTTTGCCTCGATCCAATTTTGGCCTGATCGAAGAAGCAATAGCTCAAGTCGATTGGCCAGAATCATGAAGGCTCATGGGCGCAAAGGATCGCGCCGGCAACAATTCCAACACAAAGAATTCCCTGCACAAGAGTAGGAATCGTTCCCTGTAAAAGAAACGCAAAGACAACCGCCCATGCACAATAGGTGGAATTCAGCGGCATGGCTTTATTGGCGCCAATCTGGCCAATTGCTTTGTAGTAGGAAAGGTAGCTTGCTGTTCCGCAAAACGAAGCAGCCAGAAGCAAAAGCCAGCTTTGATCCAGAACAGTTCCCGCAAAAGACCATGAACTGACCAGGGGAATAATCAGGAAGGCAAACACAGTGGCGGAAGTTGACTGCCGTAAAAACAGGCAGATCTCATTATCCAGATCCTCTTTCATCGACTGCTGGACAATGACACCTTCTAAAGCCCAGCCTACGACGCAGCAAATCGCCATGATCAGACCGAAAACATAATTGGAAGCCTGGGACTGGCCGGATACGGACATGGCCACAATACATCCAAGACACAGACACAGACCGAAAATCTGGCTTTTTCGAAGTTTCTGGCCAAAGAACACCCAGCAAAGAATCGCTGACAGCGCAGGATAAAACGAGGAAATTCCGGCTGTTAAAGAAGGACCAAGAAACTGAACCGCAAACACATAGCCACTCATTCCAACTGGTCCGCCAAGCAAGGCCGCAGCCATAACCATTCGCCCGCTGCGAACACGCAAAGCCTGCCCAATGGCGGACCATTTTCTTTTCAATGTAATCAGGCCGCCCATCCAGAGAGCAGAAAACAGATCATGGAGCCCAGTTGAAATCAGAGGAGCGGTCCATTCGAGTTCAAAAGGGGCCATCGCAATGGAAAGCAAAACAGTATCCAACGCCCATAAACAACCGCCCAGCAAGCCATAAAACATAGTTTATCCTCCATCTTTTTTACATAAATATCTTATCCTATTTTGGGCATTTATATTTTGGCATCTATCGCATAGGCCAAGCTTGTGAATTTTTCATTTCTGCTTCTCTTTTGCTGCTATAGCTCTTTCGATCCTGCTGCGTTTTCAGTGGTGCGGTCAGTTTTTGACAGAAACAGACAAGGAGATCTGAGTTTGTGCAAAGGGTTTGCCGGATCGGTATCTGCTTCGGCACTGGCTGCTGAGCAGGAAGTGGGTTGAGATGAATGATCAGGCAGGGGATTTAATCCTTGTTTGATTTACAATGGTTGATAATGGCTGCCGCAAGGATGTAGAAACTATTCCCCTATATTCTTATTCGATTCAAGTTCTTTTAACCTGAACTCACGCTCAAAATATACCCATGAAATCGAAAATTGCTAGAAATCCTTTTGCTAAAGTAAAAACAATTTATTTCAGAATAAATTTGCCTCTTTTCTATCGGTATATTTACACTTATAGAAAATGCTTAATGCAAACGAATGATTCTTATTATTTATTTTATTAAAAGTGTTTTTATCTATATTTAGTCCAATAGGTGTAGTTTTTCCGTGAGTTCAGGTTATTAGGCTTGAGAATCGCTAAGAAGTATAATTTCGTGCGATATGCACGAAATTATATAAGAATCTCGTGCGTCTCGCACGAAATTATGTAGTAGTTTTCTTATAAGTTTTAATAGCAAAAACGCACGAATATGATAAATAGCGAAACCGATGCCTTTAGGTACTTGAGCATATACCAGAAAATAGCAGCCGTAAGTTCGAGAAAAGAGCAGCAGATTAGAAAAGCCATATTTCCTTGGGGGAATGCCTACGGAATAAAAAAGATCTTGTCATTGGTCCGGTGATGCGGCCAGAGTTCTTTGCAGCGAGGGATGGATGCACAAGCATCGCATGAAAGACTTAGGTCAGGACCATCTGGGCGAGCCGCAAATCTCGCTGCCCCAAAACGGCTGAGATCTTGAGCAAGCTTCGATTCCTTCAGGGAGGTGAGAACCGCTCCCATGCTTTAAAGGCATTTCACGGTATGCAAAATGAGTATTCGCTATTTCACCAGTCGGGAAATACAATGAAATCAGTTCAGAAAAGAAGACAGAAAAGAGAAGTAACTAGCATCATGAAGATGTTTTATTTCATTTCAGCGAAACTGGGCGGCCTGATGATCCATCATTCAGACTGATGGCCTTCATCCGATGGATACGACCATCTGCAAGGATGCGCGGAAAGGGGAGATCTGCCTTGAGTAAACAGACAGCCATTGAACAGAATCTGAAAGCGGCCGGTTGTGATTCGGAGACCATTGAAAAATGTCTTTGCGATCTGAAAGCCGACCGGCCAAAGCGTTTGCTCCAGCGCCTGTCCCGGCATCGCAAAAATCTGGTCAGTGAGGTGCATGAAAAAGAGAAATGCATCGACTGCCTTGACTATCTGGTCTATGAGCTTGAGCGAAAAGACTGAATCCAGCGCTTTTCTTCTTTTCGGAACAGATCAATCGAATTTTGAAGAGATATCAATCAAAAATGATATTAAATAGTTAATATTTGATATCGATCAGAATGAATCCAAGTCTAATGATTGCAAGGAGGACGGATGATGAAACCTTTAGAATTGAATCTGAACTGGGATAAAACCTTTTTGAAGAGCGACCAGGTCGATCATCGCAAAGTTACATTTCATAACCGATATGGCATCGAGCTGGCTGCTGATCTTTACGAACCGAAGAATCGTAAGCCAAAAGAAAAAATGGCTGCGATTGCGATCAGCGGACCGTTTGGAGCCGTGAAAGAACAGGCTTCAGGGCTGTATGCACAAGAGCTGGCCAAGCGCGGCTTTCTGACAATTGCCTTTGATCCTTCCTATACGGGTGAAAGCGGCGGTACTCCTCGCTATGTTGCTTCACCGGATCTTAATACCGAAGATTTCCAGGCAGCCGTTGATTATCTTTCGACCAATGATGAAGTCGATCCAGAACGAATCGGAATTCTTGGCATCTGCGGCTTTGGGGGCATGGCTTTAAATGCAGCCGCAATTGATACCCGGATTAAAGGCACAGTCACTTCTACCATGTACGATATGTCCCGCGTAAATGCCAATGGATATTTTGATGCGCAGAATTCAAAGGAAGATCGGCTGGCTAAAAAGCAGGCTCTCAATGCCCGCCGGACGCAAGACTATCTGGCAGGCGCGTATGCGCGAGATGGCGGAGTGGCTGCTCAAAGACCAGAGGATGCTCCACAGTTTCTTCAGGATTATTGGGATTATTACAAAACGGACCGCGGCTATCATCCAAGATCGGGCAACTCGAATGGCGGATGGAATGAAACTGTACCATTGTCCTTTATGAATATGCCTTTACTGACATATATCAATGAAATTGACACCCCGGTGCTGATGCTCCATGGATCCAAAGCGCACTCGCTGTACTTTTCCAAAGATGCTTTCGCCAGACTGACTGGTGATAATAAGGAGCTGAAAATCATCGAAGGGGCCAACCATACGGATCTGTATGACAACATGGATTTCATTCCATTCGATGAGATTGCCGCTTTCTTTACCAGAAGTCTAGCTGCCGCAGATAAATAGCAGGAATACAAGAATATAGGAATAATAGGAATAGAATATAGGATGGATTTTCACTGCCGATCGCTGCCTGTTCGAATCTTGCTTGGAGGATTGCTGAGCAGTTTCCTGTTTCTGAGTGGCTGCCACTTGGTCCCATTGGATTCGAGTTTATCGTCTGGATCGGATCAGATTGAATCTGGTTTAAAGACAGAAAAACTGGCAGAGATGGATTCAGAAGAGTTCAGAACAATAGAAGGGGATGAGACGAAAATGACAAGAAGGATTGCGGTTCGGATTCAGGATCAGGTTTTCCCGGCTGATCTTGCCGATACGGTTGCAGCTGACCAGCTTTATGCCAGGTTAGAAAAAGAGCCACTGACAATTACAGCGCATGATTATGGCGGCTTTGAGAAGGTTGGCGATCTTGGACAGACTCTGTCTGCTTCTGATCACCAGATGACAACTGAATCTGGCGACCTGGTCCTGTATCAGTCTGATCAGATTGTCCTGTTCTACGGATCCAACCGCTGGTTCTATACGAAACTGGCCAGTCTGAAAGATACCACTGGTCTGGAAGATGCTTTAGGATCAGGTGAAATCAGCTACACACTTTTCATTCCAGAATCCTGATAGACCTGAAATCTGGATCCAAACCAGAGTAAAAACTGGAAGTTTAATGCAAAAATAGAACCCAAAGCTTCAGCTGGCTAAATTGAAAATTCGGCCAGATGGATGAGGCTTTGGGCTTTTCTTGTATCTGGGCTGTATTTGATCGGTGTTTGGTCGTTGGTGGAAACGACTGCCGTCTGCCTGAGCCAGCTTAAGAAGATAGAAGTTCTGAACCAGAGACTTGAAAGGCCGGGTCAGGAGTGTGGCTGGCAGGCGAAGTAATGATGAGTGGCGTATTCAACCTGAGTACGGAAGAACTTTCTGGCTGCCTTGGCTTCTTTGGAAAAAGGAACCATCATGTCGAATGCGTGAAAAGCGGCTGGAACTTTGAGACAGTGAACAGGAATTCCAGCCTGTTTGAGATGATGCATATAAATCAGCATTTCATCATAAAATGGATCAACGCTTCCCACAAAACTGATTGCGGGTGGAAGATTGCGGTAGTTTCTGGCTCTTGCTGGAGCGGCATATTCTGTAATGATCTTCTGGCCGGCCAGGTATTGGCCCCAGGCTTTCCGATTCAATTCTTCGTTCCAGACCGGAGCATCGTTGTTTTTCATAGAATTGGTTTTCATCCGATCATCCAGCATGGGATAGATAGGCATCTGGCAGGCGATGTTGACGGTTCCAAGATCCCGGGCCAGAAGACAAAGAGCAACACACAGGCCGCCGCCCGCACTTTCTCCACCAACAAAAATCTGATCGGATCGCCCGCCCAGTTCTTCAGCGTGTTCTTTAAGCCAGAGCAGAGAACGATAGGCGTCGAATAAAGCAGCCGGATAGGGATGCTCGTAAGATAAAGCATAGTCAGGACTGACCACAATGCAGGAGTTCTGAAGTTCTTTGCCGGCGGAGATCCTGATCATTTCCGGAAATCCGCCCGCATATCCGCCGCCATGCAGCCATAAGACGACAGGACACTTCCGGTTGGTTTTATTTTTAGGGATGCTCACAAGCAATCGCATTTTTGATCCATCTGAGCGGATGAGCTCGGTTGTACATTCGTTGCTTTTTAAAAGCCAGTTCATGGCCGGCATCTGCCCGTGCTTCAGGCTGGTATAGGGTGTGATCAGTTTAAGAAAATCGCCGGTAATGCGCAGATCACTGGCTATATCAGAACGCTTCACTTTCATGTTTTTGCTTCCTTCTTCTACAGTTTTCTAACTTTCTTTTCACCATATTGGCCGTTTGCTTCATTATAGTCACAAATCGATCCCCACAATAGATGATAAATCATTTTGAGTGACATTCTTGCGAAGAAAACCCTCATCGAGGTCTCCGGCATTTCTATGTTTTATAAACGAGCTGGAGGATACGATGAGGGAATTTATCGATTGGATACAGGTGCGCTGTATGTGGTTCTGTTTACCATCTTTTTGCTATGGATGAAGCTAACGAAGTGTTTTTCGAAGCAGATTGATTACATTCCCGCCCATGATCTGGGCAACTTCTTGTGAGGTAAAGCCATCTTCTGACAAAGCCTGGGCCAGTTTCTGATGCTCGGAGGCATCCTGGATTTCGACTTTCGAATTAATGCCGTCAAAGTCAGTTCCGATGGCACAGACATCAATACCGCCGACTTCCTTGAGATGACGAAGATGAGCAATCATATCAGAAATGTGAGACTTGTTATCGGTGTTTTCCTTCAGAAAATCAGCACAGAAATTCAACCCAATGATCCCGCCGGTTCTGGCGATCGCCCGGATCTGGTCATCATCCAGGTTGCGGCTGACTGGACATAAAGCCCGACAGTTGGAATGGGAAGCGATAACCGGCTTGGTGGCAATATCCATCAGGTCCCAGAACGATTTGTCCCCTAAATGAGAGACATCGATCAGAATACCTAACTCTTCGCATTTTCGAACAAAGGCTTTACCATAGTCAGTCAGGCCCTTTTCGGTTTCGATGCGAAAGAGCGGGGAAGGGACTCGGTAATCGACTTCTTCAAGATCATCAAATGAAATGTTTGGCGAAGCAATCGCATTTGGATAGTTCCAGGTTAAAGTAATCAGGCGTACGCCGGCGTTGTACCAGAATTCAAGCAGATCCAGATCCTGGAACATGACATCGCCTTCTTCCAGCGACAACAAAGATCCTAAACATCCTTTTTCAAGAACGCCATCAAGATCAGCCAGCGTCTGGATCGGGATGATGGCATCCGAGTTGGCAGAAATTTGTTTCTGATATTCATTGAGCAGACTTAATGCTTCGTGCTCCGGTGAATAGCCAGTTTTATTCTTTCGATCGGTAAACAACGCAAAGGTCTGGATAGTCATTCCTCCTTGCTCCATTTTTTCTAAGTCAATTGCAAAATCATTTTTTGCCAGCATACGTGGGCTGCCCTCGCGACGGGCATCACGCAGGCGCAGAATCGTATCACAATGAAGATCACAGACAGGATAAGACATTATTTTGGCTCCTTTCATGTCAGACAGATAGTCATGAAGATCAACGACAAATCAAACCTTTTTTATTATAGAGAAAACGAATAATCCATTGTTTTTTTTAATGTATTTACATATAACAGTTATGAAAGAATGACAACAGGTTAGTCTTCGGGGTTTGTGAAGAGAATAAGTGCTTTAAAATAAATTCAATGAGATGAGTCAGGATGCTCTACTGTTATGCGGGGGCTTTGGAAAGCAGGAGCTTTGGAAACTTAGGCAAGTGAATAATTGAGGTGATTGAGGCAGCGGTATGAATAAAACGGACTTTATTATCCAGGATATCATCAGCAAGATTTATCAACGATGTTTTAAAGACAACAAACTGCCGACCCAAAGAGAAATGGCTAAACAGTATAATGTCTCACGGTTTACGATTCAGAAAGTTGTAGATCAGCTGTTTCAAATGGGAGTTGTTGACGTCATTCAAGGATCTGGGATTTTTATCCAGGAGAAGATTATAAAAAATCCACTTGTTTTCAATTCTCTGACAAAATCTCCGTATACAAAGATCGATTCCAAAGTCCTGGATTTTCACAGAAGAAGCGCAACGAAAGAAGAAACCATGATTTTTCAAATGGACAGCGACGTTTGGGAATTTACAAGAGCCAGATTTGTGGATTATAAACTGGAACAGGTGGAAAAAAGCTGCCTGCCGGTGCGCCTGTTTCCGGATCTGACTGTAGATCATGCTCGTAAGTCTATACAGGATTATGTTGAGTCACAGGGATATAAGATCTCGTATTATCTGACGCAATACATACCCAGTGTTGTAACAAAAGAAGATGCAGAACTGCTTCTGTGCAAAAAAGGAACGCCGGCGATGAAAATACAGAACAGAGGCTTTTTAAGAAATGGACAAGTCTATGAGATCAGTGAAATTTTGGCGATTGATTACTCCGTTTCTTATATCCGGCCCTTTGATCGGGAACGGCACAGCCAGAGATTGAAGTAAATATCCAACCAACAAAGGTCTGTCCCAGACCAGGGAAGTATCCCTGATTCAGGACAGACCTTTTGATATTCCGTCTTCTACTGAGTTTGCGTTTTCGAATTTGTGTTGGGTGTCTGCTCCATGTAGATCTGGACTTTCACTTCTGGACTTTCACTTCTGGATGATCGTTCCTTGATTTCATGGATGATGATACGATTACAATTCTGCCAATTTGTTTTCTTCTTTCTATTTGGATTAAGGAGCAACAATGGTGCCATCTGGAGTTCTGCTCAGGGTCCATGGATGTTCTTTAAATTCAGCAGGAAACTTTGCAGCTAGTTCTTCATTGAAGTTTACTCCGATTCCATCTTCTTCAATTGGATAGAAATATCCGTTTTTCTGAGTAGGGATTGGATAAAAAAGTTTTCTGGAGTTTTCCGGGATCTCAATGTTTTCCTGAATCGCCGCATTGTGCAGGTGAATATTCAGATGAGTATTTACGGCCAATCCAATTGGTGAAATATCAGAAGGAGTATGCCATGCAATGCGGATGCCCAAGGCGTCGGCAAAGTGGGCGACTTTCAGTGCCGGTGTGATCCCGCCAATCTGCGAGACATGAATTCTTAAAAAGTCGATATCTTTATTGACCAGCAGTGATTTCCATTCACTTGGATTATTGAATAATTCACCGGTCGCAATGGGGGTAGCCGTCTGGTTTTTGATGTTTCTTAACCAGTCATTGGCTTCAAGTGCGACAACATCTTCCAGGAAAAAGAGATTATAGGGTTCGGCCTGTTTGGCAAACCTTAATGCCTGGGAAGGCTCCAGTCTTTCGTGGACATCATGGAGCATCTGGAATCTATTTCCGTATTTTTCATAAATGGATTTAAACATATGAATGGTTGTATTCGCATATTGTTCTGGATCAAAATACGAACCATCCAGAGGATTTTCAGGGGTGCTTAAATTGCTTGCATTTCCTCCGTAAAATCCTAACTGGCAGCGGATATAACGATATCCTTCTTCTAAATATCGATCAATTTCTTTATATAAGTCGTCCAGGTTATCAGCTACTGCATGGGTATAAGCAGGAATTGCGGTCCGGGATTTTCCGCCAAAGAGCTGATACAGCGGCATCTTCGCAAGTTTTCCTTTAATGTCCCATAAGGCCATATCTACTCCGGAAATGGCGTTGTTTAATACGGGACCATTTCTCCAGTATGAGTTTTTATGCATCATCTGCCATAAGTCTTCGATTTGGTTTGCGTCTTTGCCAACCAGGATCGGCTTCAGGTATTCTTCTACGGCTTCTTTTACCGTGGTCGGTCTGAACTGGAATGTAGCGCAGCCGTAACCTGTGACGTTTTTATCTGTTTCTACTTTTACAACGACTAAGTTGTGTTTGTCTGGTTTTGTAATAAAGCACTTCACATCAGTAATGATTGTCGGTGTCATGTTGTTCTCCTTCTCTTTGTACGACTGTCATTGTAGAGGCTGGAATTTCATCTCTCAATGGGTTTTGCCAGTGGACAGGCAGAACGGAAAATAGACGGATAAAACCAGTCCAATTTTGAAAATAAGCTGTAAAAAACGATGATATATAAAGATAAAAATTAGTTTTCGGTTGAAAATTGGTCAGTTTTTGGAAGCGTTCGCAGATGCTACTATCTTGGTGTCCAGAGAGCACAGATACCAAGGAGGACGCGGATGAAAAAAGATGAGACCAGTTAGAAGTTGAGTGTGAATTTTCTTATCCAGATCGATCACAGACTGATCACCAGTCGATCTGGACGTTCCCAATTCAAACAGTTTTAAAAATCGGAAAGCATTTAAAGGCACATGACAGAGTGCAGTTTTGGAGGGCGGAGAGCCTGGAGGAGAATACGTTATGAATAAGAAGGACGTTGCGAAAAAGATTATCAAAGCCGTTGGATCAGAGAAAAACATCAATAATGCATGGCATTGTATGACCCGGCTTCGTTTCGATTTGAAAGATGTGGATCAAGTTGATTACAAAGAATTAGAGTCGATCCCTGGAGTAATGGGAACGAAATTCCAGTGTGATCAGCTGCAGGTGGTTCTTGGAACCAATGTAGGTGAATACTACAATGAAACAGCAAAGATTTTAGGATTGGATTCAGCACAGGCATCACAGCCAAAAGAGAAAAAGGGTCTGGTTGCCATGTTCATGGATACAGTTTCCGGTGTATTTGGACCCATTGTTCCAGCAATTGCCGGGGCTGGAATGATCAAAGGTCTGATCGCCGGTTTAGCCGCATTAAACATTATTTCCAACCAGACAGATACTTACCTTGTAATTGATATGCTGGCAAGCGGCGTATTTACGTTCTTACCGTTTTTCGTAGCTGCTTCCGCCGCAAAGATTTTCAAAACCAATCCGTATTTGGCGATTGCCATTGCTGCAACCTTACAGTTTCCAACCATGACCAGTGCGGCAGCCGCAAAAGAAATATCAAATTTCATGTTGTTTAATTTTATTCCTGTACCGGTATTTAACTATTCAGGAACAGTCATCCCAATTATCTTTGCGGTTCTGTGCTTAAGCTACATTTACCGCTGGGTCGACAAAATGCTTCCAGAAGTATTAAGAACAGTCTTCACTCCAACTATTTCACTGTTCGTTGCCGGTTTATTAACATTGACTGTTATTGGACCGATTGGAATCTACTTAGGCAATCTGTTAGCTGATTTCATCAAATGGATTTTCTCCATCTCTCCAATTCTTGGCGGTATTATCTTTGGAGCCATCCGGCCAATCGCGATCTTTACTGGGCTCCATCATGCAATGACTCCGATTGCCCTGCAGAACTTTGCCAACCAGGGATGGGATATGCTCATGCCAATGATGCTGATGGCCAATATGGCAATTACAGGCGCTACATTAGCTGTTTACTTCAAAGTGAATAGCCAAAAAGAAAAATCCATCGTTTTTTCTTCCGCTGTCTCCGGATTACTGGGAATTACAGAACCAGCATTGTTCGGTGTTCTGTCCAAGTATAAAAAAGCATTTATTGCAGCAACTTGCGGAAGTGCAATTGCCTCTGCGTTTATCAGCTTCTTTGGCGTAAGAATTTATGGCTATATCTTATCGAGCATCTTCAGTCTGCCTGCTTACATCGGTGAATACTTTGTTTATGCCGTATTAGGAATTCTGATTGCTTTAGGATCTTCTTTCCTGATTGCTTACTTCCTGATTAAAAAGCCGGAAGGCAATGATGTAAAATCAGCTTCCAAAGTGGATGCAGAGGCAGAGATCAAAGACATTACGATGAATGCGGTTGCCCAGGGAGAGGTGATCGCGTTAAAAAATGTAAAAGATGAGATTTTCTCCAGCAAAATGGTTGGAGATGGATACGCCATTCTTCCAGAAAAGGGAACTGTATATTCTCCAGTTTCCGGAACAGTAGAAACAGTTTTTCCCACAAAACATGCGATTGGCATTAGAACCAATACCGGACTGGAAATCCTGATTCATATGGGAATCGATACGGTCGAATTAAATGGAGAAGGATTCAAAGTATTTGTTGAACAGGGACAGACTGTTTCAGCAAATCAGAAAATCGCTGAAATGGATCTTGAATTTTTGAAGAACAAAGAAAAAGATCCAACGATTATGGTTCTGATCACAAATATGGATGCTGTTTGCCAGATCAAACAGGTAGAGCCATCTGAAAATACGGAAATCGGAAGCGCCGTTTCTCTGGTCGCTTTGAAATAGATTACACACTTGAAAAGAGAATCCCAAGTTCCAGCATAGCTCAAAGCCACTGAAAGGACTGGAGAAGGGCAGTAAAAAGGTCGGTTAGCTGTTCAGGGGCGATATATAAGACTGAAAAAGGAGAGATCATCACCAGGCTTGATGTTGAATCTCTTCTTTTTTTATTCATGGGGTTCAGCAGGCAGAACCCCACCTATGGATGAGTTAAGAATGCGGAGGGCCTTTCGGCCCTTTTTATTTTTGGGTATGATATCTCGCAGACAAGGGCAGGAAAAAGTACGATAGCACAATATTGCTTGCAGAAGGTTACTTCTTTCTTGCATAAAATTGTTTTTAATTATGAAATTATGATTGTATTGATCCGGTCCGGATGAACAGATCTAAAAACGTTGTACGAATTTATGGATCAAGTTTCAAAGTACCAGAAGGAACAATTAACAAGGTAATCATAACAGATGAAAGTTAATGTTAGATGCTCAAAGTTTATTTTGAACCCGAATAATTCATGGCTTTTTTCACAAAACCATTTTTCGTGTTTTGTCTTCAAAATGCAAACAAATCTTTCTCGAT
>CAJTVE010000038.1 GCA_910579655.1 uncultured Allobaculum sp.
CTTTTCCATAAGTATAAATACACTGATAGAACGGAGGTGAATTCAATCTATAATAAACTGTTTTTACTTTAGCAAAAGAATTTCTAGCAACTTTCAATTTCATGGGTATATTTTGAGCGTGAGTTCAGGATATAAGATTGACATTGAGAACGAACTCAAAACATGCAGAATCTGACCAATCCTGACCAGTCTGAGCAATGTCATGAAACGGGCGGAAAATTGAGCAGAAAAAAGCAGCACCTGCAGAAAATAAGGAATTTTGAAGAAATGGTATATCAAGAACGTAACGGCAAAAATGTGGATTTCTGGCTCTTTCGCTTCTTCGTATAATGAAGAAAAGAGGAGAGAAAACAAAGATGAAACGTGCTGTGATATTTGATATGGATGGCCTGATGATCGACTCCGAACGAGTAACGTTTGAAGGCTATCAGGAGCTTTGTGCCAAAGAGGGAAAAATCCTCGACGAGCCAACCTACCTGCTCTGCCTGGGTAAGCCAGTCCCGGGGATCTACCAGGTTTTCTATGACGCCTTTGGCGATGATTTTCCAATTCCCCGCATTATGAAGGAAAACCATCTTCGAATGGCCCGCGTCTTTTCGAGTGAAGGCGTACCGGTCAAAGAAGGGTTGATCGAACTGCTCCACTATCTTAAGGACAATGGCTATCGGACCATTGTAGCAACCAGTTCGGAACGAAATCGTGTGGATACGATTTTTGAAGAAGCAGGCATTACGGATCTGATTGATGATTCCGTCTGCGGCAGTGAAGTCGAACGCGGCAAGCCCAATCCGGACATCTTCTTAAAGGCGCTGAACAAAGCTGGTGTACGCAAAGAAGAAGCAGTCATCCTGGAAGACAGCGAAAGCGGCATTGAAGCGGGCAGCCGGGCTGGAATTGATGTCATCTGCATTCCGGATATGAAGCAGCCAGAAGAACAATATGCAATCAAGTGCCGATCTCTGGAAAAAAGCCTGCTTTCCGTTTTGCATCAGCTGGAAAACGGTGAACTCTAAGCTGACGACAAACATGAATAGTCAACAAGGCTGCACTTTGTAAGTGCATGACCAATTGCTTTGCAATTTTGATGATTCATTCTTTCTCATTGACTCAATATCATTTTATGTGTCTGTATCGTCTATTCGGTGCAGACTTTTTTTCTCAAATTCCAGCGAAAGACCAGATTGAAAATTGTCAGACTGAAAGAAGCCGGAGAAAAGAAATCAGGCAAAAAACTGATCAAAGCGGCTTTCTGAAGAAGTACGCAAAAAGAAAAAGGATGATCCGCGAAAATCGCTAAGATCATCCTTTGACTGGTTTTTATCCATTGAGCTTGAAAATCCTTCAGGATCAGGCTGTAAAGGCCTGATTCTGATAGAAAGCACGCCGTCTTTGTTCGGCAGGTGAGCTGGCTGGATAGAAGCTGACACTCACATTCGAACGAGTGTGGAAGATGGAGTTCTGGGAGTAGGAAGTAAGGGATCTGGCTGTTGCCACGATCGCATTTTCAATCCCAGAGCTTTCCTCGGCACTTTCTGCAGCATCTTCACCTTCAACAGGAACATCAGGCAGCGCTGGTTCATTCACATCCCCGCCCTGGCCTGGGTTGTTGATGATTGGCTGGTCTGGCTCTTCAGCTGGTGGATTTACCTCACCGCCTGGCTGATTCACATCCCCGCCTGGCTGTTCTGGATCCGGCAAGACTGGTTGCTGGTTGTTATTACCATTACCATTACCATTACCATTGCCATTGCCATTACCGTTGTTATTTCCTGGCTGACTCGGCTGTTCACTTTCTGATGGTTTTTCAGAAGGTTTTTCGGAAGAGTCAACGGCTGGCAGACAGGCTGAACCATTCAGCTCATAGCCATCCGGGCAATGGCAGGCTCCGTTGTCAAAGCTTCCGCCAGAGCCTTCGCAGGCAGTTCGCTCGGCATCTTTTTCTTCGGAGTCTGTGTAGTCCTGGTTCACAACAGGCGTACTGTTGGTATCCCCGCGGGAAGCAAATTCACTCTTAATCAGACCGCCATTATAATCGCTGATTCCATCTGGACGTTCGATGGGGTGGTAGTCACCGCCAGTTGCCAGGTAGTCCAGCATGTAGCGGTTAATATGGAAGGCCGTTGCGGCTTCAAGTTCGGTCCAGGTCATGTAGTAACCTTGCATAAAGTAGACTGGCAGGTACCCGGACCATGTTGCAATCGAATAGGTACTGGTGTATCCAAGCGACCATTCGTCTTTCATAACGCCGGATGGAATTCCATATTGGGCGCCTTCGCTGCCCCAGTCAGACGTACCGGATTTACCATAAGCGGTATAGTTCGGGCTGGCGAGAACTTCGTTGTAGTTCTGGTAGCCGCCATAGACAACATCCTTGAGCAGGGTAGACATCATATAGGCTGCCTGCGTTGAAATCAGTTCGTATGTTGTAGAGTTGCCGTTGATTTCCGCATTGTCTGAACGACGGATAATGCGGCGGATGCGGTGGGCATTGACGCGGGTTCCCTGATTGGCAAACATCGAGTAGGCGCTGGCCATCTGAACCGGCGAAGCGTACATGTCGGCACCACCAATGGCGTACTGAGGCGCAAAGCGTTCTGCAACTTCGTCATCAAAGCCAAGATCTTTACAGAACTGGATCCAGTAGGCGGTTCCAGTTGTGTCTACCAGGTCGATCATCGCCTGGGCAGCCGGGGTGTTTTTGGAAACACCAAGGGCTTTGGCCAGAGACATCGGACCATCATATTTACCATCCGCATTTCGCAGGTTGCTTCCGGCATGCCAGTAGTCTTTTGGCTGGTCGACAACGGTGTGCGTGGTAGCCCAGCCAAGAATATCAAAGGTAGAGCAATAGGCGAGCAGCGGTTTCATGGAAGAACCAGGCTGCTTGGTATTGATCGAGTTGTCCTGTTTGACGGAAGAGTCAGAATGGTAATGACGGCCAGGGCCAACCGCAATGATTTCACCGGTGGCGTTATCCACAATTGCGGTTCCGACGTCCATCATTTCATTCGGGAATGGAATGATTTCGCCATTCATGATTTTATCGAGCTCAGCCTGAGCACCGGTGTTGAGGGCTGTGTAAATATCCATCGGGATAATAGCAGGGTCCTGACCGGACAACTGCTGGGCTTCGACAATAACCTGGTCAATGTAGGCCTGGTTTGGATCGATGGTGATTGTTTCTTTCCAGTCGAGCGCAAAGGCTAAGTCAGCATTGCGTTCCAGGTCATATTCTTCCTGCGTAATGTAGCCGTGTTTGAGCATCAGCTCAAGGGTCGCGTTGCGGCGTTCCTGGCCCGCGGCAAGGTGGTCAATCTGGCCAGCCGATTCATCGGTGCTGGCGTGAATGTTGTTGAGCGGGTTGTTGGTGTAGGGAGCGTTGATGGAACCTGCCAGGAAGGCAGCTTCTCCAAGGTTCAGCTGAGAAACGTCTTTGTCGAAGTAGTACTTGGCAGCTTTCTGGACCCCGCGGGTATTTCCGCCGGATCCAAACCAGATCCGGTTGAGGTAATATTCAATAATGTCCTCTTTATCGATGGTCTGCTCAGCAATCAAAGACAGGTAAATTTCCTGGATCTTGAGTTTGACCTGCTCCAGTTTGGAGATGGAGCCTTTTTCCGCCAGCATCTTGCTTTCCTGGTTTTTGGTGAAGGCGTTATCGATCATCTGCATGGTCAGTGTCGAACCACCCTGGGAAAAGTTGCCGGATCTCAGGTTGGCAAGACCAGCTGCCATGAATCGGGGCAGGTCGAACCCGTTATGGGTAAAGTAACGGGAGTCTTCGACAGCCAGGAAGGCATCAATGAGGTTTTGCGGAACCTGTTCATAAGTAATATCGTCACGGATTTCGGCACCAAACTCATAGATCATGTTGCCCTGGTTGTCGAAAATCCGGGAGTTGGACATCGTAGACAATCCGTCTTTGGAAAAGCGCATTCCATCCGGATCGTTGATGATATTGACCAGTACAAAGAAGACAGAAACACATCCGACTAAAAACAGAGTCAGAACGGCAACCGCCATCTTGTTCCAGATATCGAGTTTCCGTCTTGGCTTTCGGCCTGAACCGCGGTTTTGGCCAGACGGATTGGAAGCAGACTTGTCGTCTGCGTTTTTATTCGTTTTCATGAACATCTCCTTTCAGATATCGTCTGTCGACTGCTTTAAGGTAGTGGATTCGAGGATACAGCCCCACCTCCAGTAAATCCCCATGTTCTTCAAACCATTCATAGGGGATGGATTGCCGCAAAGAATCGTTGTGGGCTTCGATCATTTCCATGGCGTCCACCAGAAATGTCTTGCACAGTTTTGTGAACCGTACAATAAAAAAACCAATTCCTCCCTGCTCATGAACCATCTGCAGATGTTCGATCTGGTGGGGCTGGATCAGGTACTTTGGGAAACTGGTCCGGTTCTGGGTCTGTTTGGCTTCGAAGTCAATATATTTTCCCCTGTACAGACCATTATAGTCTGTTGTGGAGGGGGTGCGATAATAGGCTTCGGTGATTTTGGCCCGTCCACGTCTTGGATAATCTACGCTGACAACCTGAATGGGGGTCGGCTTTTTGTAGATCAGGGCAGTCTTTTTTTCTTTGTAATACAAGTTGGAAGCGTTGAGATCGTCTTCCAGGCTCGAACCGCGGTCGGCGTGGTTATCCGACATCCGGGTGACAACCCGTGGGCGGTTGAGCTTGTTCGGGTATTGAACATTGTTAGTCACAGGCAGATTATATAGAAAATAATGAGCTCTTTCAATGAAAGCAGTGTGTGGCAATGGCTTTCAATCGTGGGAAATTGTCGTGAATTAGACTTTATCTAAAGTGATTTTAATCCAGATGCTCAGAGAGTCTTTAAATTGGTGAAGATTATTGTAAGATATCTGCCAGAAACGATCGGGCCAGCCTTAAAATGCCCGAGATGCGCAAGCGGATACATTTTCTTGGACTGAATGCAATTGTGATAAAACGTAAAATTATCACAAAAACAGTCGTCCGGGACTTGTCTTGCTTATGCAAAATGCTATAATCATCAAGCATGGAGGAAATTTTATGCCAGTAATTTTGTCAGCACAGGACATTTATGATAAAGAGTTTTCGGTTGATTCGCGCGGTTATTCTGCCGGTGAAGTAGATGCCTACCTGGATCAGATTATTGAAGATTACCAGGAATACGAAGAACAGACCCAGAAACTTTCCAGTGCCCTGGTCAGCTGTGATCAGAAGATCAAGGAACTCAGTGAAGAAAACGCTGGGCTCAAAGCCAGCCAGAAACAGCTGCAAGAACAGCTGGAGTCGGCTCAAAAGCAGCTTGAAGAAGCCAAGGCACAGGCCGCACTGGCAAAAACGAGCCTCGATGATACTTCGGCACCACAGGAAATAATCGATGCTGAGGTCGTTGAACGTTCAACGGCAGTGACTCCACAGTTCAAAGCAGAAAGCAAAGAACCAACGCTGGAAGAAAGAGTCGCTAAACTTGAAAAAGCGGTATTTGGCCGCTAAAATTTTGTTTCAACCTATACAGATGGATGCAGCTGCTGGCGTTACCAGACGTTAGAGGAAAGTCCATGCTCGCACAGTCTGCGATGACTGTAGTGTTTGTGCCAGTCCAATCAATAAGGCTGGGATGCCCGCAAGGGTAGACGGCTGAGTCGAAGCCTAAAGGATTTATCCCATGGCCAAGACCTTTAAAAGTGCCACAGAGACGAAGCTTTTCTGGAAACGGAAAAGGTGGAACGGGTAAACCCCGCAAGCGAGAAACCCAAATTTGGTAGGGGAACCGTCGGATGCGAACTGAAGCGGAAGATGGATGCGAAAGCATAGATAAATTGCTGCACTTACGCAAGTAAGAACAGAACATGGCTTATGAAATCTGTATAGTCCAGCCACTCGAAAGGGTGGCTGTTTTTTCTTTTTTTTTTGCTTTCTGCGTTTTTCGTCCTTCTGGCAGGAACGATTTTGCTGGTTGTGAAAACTTCATTGACTGGAAAAGAAGAATTCGATTCTGAAGGAAGATCCAAAAGAAAAAGGGCAGTTTTGGATAAGGGCGTATCCAGAACTGCCAGGAGAAATAAGCGCGAAAGCGGGCTGAGATGTCAAGGACCAGAATAAGGTCAGTATCGATTCGATTCGTTTAATGCGTCAATCCAGCAAAGTGGTGATCTTTAGCTGGGACAGCGAGAAAAAACAGAATCAGTTTTTGGAGTCAGGATGGGTATGAATTTTGATAAAATCAGCCATCCGTTTCCAGGCATCTTCTGCTTGTTTGGGGCTGTATTCTTTTAAATGTTCATGTGTAAAGCCGTGGCAGACCCCAGGGTAGAAGACAAACTCTGCATTTGTGCCCTGGCTGCTGGCTTTTTTTACAAACTCTTTTTCTTCCTGACACAGGGAATCATACTCGGCGCCGATAACCAGAGCATCGGGAAGATCACTCAGATCAGCCAGCACCGGCGAAGCCAGCGGGTCCTCCAAGTCTTTCAGATCATTGAAGTACCAGCTGATGTATTGAAGCATGCGGCTTGGTGCAATGGCTTTCGAAGGTTCGAGGGCTTTACGATCGTTTTCAGAAACGGATTGCTTCAATGGGGCATAGTCAAGAATCTGGCCTTGCAGAGCAAGTTTCTTTTCCTTTTTATTGAGCAGACAGATATCGGCTGCAATACATCCGCCTGCACTGTGGCCCATGACAATGACCGAATCAGAATCCAGATGATAGAGATCGGACTTTTCAAGGATTTTCTGGATGGCCTCATAGCAGGCCAGAGGAGGTTTGGGAAATTTATGCTCAGGTGCAAGCGGATAGTCCACATTGATCAGGGCGCATCCGCTCAGATTGGCCAGTTTCTGGCAATACGGGCCATCGGTTTCGTAATAGCCAAGAACAAACCCGCCTCCATGGAAACTGAAGACGGCTGGCAGAAGTACATTTTCGTCGGCGGATTCAGGACGATAAACCATGAATTCAATCTGCCCGTATTCAGTGAGAACGCAGTCTTTTTCAAAATGTCCTTCCAGAGCTCTGGCTATAATTGGAGCATTCAATTTATCTTTGGATGCTCGATATTCATAAACGGTCTCATCAGGAATCGTATTCATTGTTCTTCTCCAAGGATTTCATCCAGATTTCTGCCAGATATGGCCATACCCGTAAGGCTGGATCCTCGTTTGCCAGCCCTAGGCCGTGACCACCATGAGAAAACAGATGATATTCGCAATTGATTTGGTTATGCATCAGTGTCTGAGCCAGTTCCAGACTTAAATCAGGACTGACTACGGAATCGTCCACTGAATGCCAGATAAAAGTTGGAACAGCACTTTGCGGCTGAACGTAGTTTTTAAGTTTGACGGATTCAATCTGCTCAAGTGAGGGATTCTGGGTTCCATAAAGAACCTGGTTGACCAGCTCAATGTTGCTTGAAGCAGCCGAACAGCTAAAATTTCCGGGATTGTCCGCCACCATGGGATATCCAAGAACCAGACCGGCAGGCTTGAGCTCATTACCCTGGGGAGTGAAGGAAAGCTGACTGACCAGTTCTGGATCATTCCAGCGATAGCCGACTGTTCCCGCTACATGCGCTCCTGCTGAAAATCCAGCCAGGAAGATGGCATCAGAATCGATAAACCATTCATCGGCATGCTCACAAATCAGGTGGATAGCTTCCATCAATTCGATGGACGGCGCCGGGTAGCGAAGTTTGACATTGACTCCTTTTTCCGGGTGAAGACGGTCTGTAGCTACTGTATATTTGAGTACAAAAGTATGGAAACCACGCGCCAGAAAATTCAGCGCAACAGGTTCTCCTTCCTTTGTTGCATGAATCAGGTAAGCGCCGCCTGGACAGATAATCAGAGCCGGGCGTTTTGTATAGGTCTGAAAGGAGACGGCTGGGTCTTGAATATAGAGATCCAGAACGGCTTCTTTTGAAATTGGGATTGTTTTTGTGATCATATATAGGGCGGTTTTCGGCCGCGTTCCTTTCTTTTGAAAGTATGGAAAGAAAACCAGAATCTCTGCTGGTTTTCTTTCCACTTTTATTTTAGCTTTTAACTTTAATTTTTAATGAACCGATTGGACAGACCGTTTTTGCACTGTTCCAGTCGGAAAACGGGCGGATCGGAATCCATCAGGCAAGAGCGGTTTTTTTCTGGTCTCTTCTTAAAACCATGAAGGTAATGACTGCGGAACTGACTAAAGCAAGCACGCTGGCAATGACTCCGTTAATCAGGTTGGCGCTGCTTGCACCAGTAAAGCATAAGAGGCTGGTCAGGTTGGTGGATGGAACCAGGGTGGCGGAAATGACTCCGGTCAGTCCAGAATACAGGCCGCCGATAAAGCCGCCGCCAAGCAGCCCTAAGAAAGGGGATTTATAACGGGCGCAGATTCCGTAAAGGGTTGGTTCGGATGTTCCAGCCAGCACGGCAGTGATCGCAAATTCTGCGGCTTCTGCTTTTTCTGCTTTGTTTTTTAAGGCCAGAGCGGCACCGATGGCCGTTCCCATTACTGCGAATGCGGAAATCGTTAAAGCCGGAGCGGCAACACCATCGTAGCCAACTGTGGCAAAAACCTGGAATAAAGCAGCGATGATCATCATATGCATACCGGTCATTACCAGCAGCGGGTACAGACCGGCAATCAGAGCTGTAGCGATAAAGCCAGCATAGTTCCCAAGACCGAGCAGGAAGCCAACCACATAAGTGCCCAGATACGAACCGAGCGGACCGAGAATGCACAGGGAAATGGGCAGCATGACTGCAATGGTTAAGGCAGGTGCAAAGACGTTGCGTAAAGAACTTGGAATTTTCTTGTTGAAGAATTTTTCAATGTAGCTCATGACCCACACATTCAGAATGATCGGGATAACGGTAGATCCATAGTTCTGGAGAAGGCAGGGGATTCCAAAAACAGTAAAGTCATTTACTCCTTCGGTCGCCATGGAAACCAAGGTTGGATGCATCATGATACAGCCAAGCAAAACGCCAAGAACGGGGGTAACTCCAAATTTTTTGGCAGCTGTCAGACCGATTAGAACGGGGAAGAAATAGAAGCCCGCATCTCCGACAAAGGTACAAAGAATATACAGGCTGCTTTCTTCTGTAATCCAGTTGAGCATCCCCGGCCCCAAGATAGCCGGAATCATTTTGAAGAAGGCGCAGGCAACAATGGCTGGAATCACTGGACCCAGGCATCCAGATAAAGCATCAAGAATGCTGCTGCCAATCGATTTGAGTGTGATTTTCTTCTTTTTGGCAGGAGCAGAAGTATTTGCCTGAGCCGCGAATTCTGTTTCAAGCCTGGTCTGGAGAATGTCATAGACCTTGCTGACATCTGGTCCGATGATGACTTGCAGCTGTTCCCCGACTTTCTGAGCGCCCAGCGTACCATTGAGCTTTTTGAGTCCTTCAATATCGACCTGATCATAATCGGCAATATTAAAGCGCAGGCGGGTGGCGCAATGGAGCAGGTGGGTGACGTTCTGTTTTCCACCAACCAGCTCGAGAATCTGATCTGAAAGTGTGTCGTAATTTTTCTCTGACATATTCTGTTCTCTCTTTCCTGTTTACATGTTCAGAATAAACTGTTTACCTACTTAAGTCAACGGTTTATTTAACGAAGTTTATGAAATGAATAAACCGTTAACTTAAAAGGGCCTTCCAGTAAGGAAGACCCTGAATTTCATCAACAGGAGAATCAGAAAGAGAAAGCAGGAAGGAACGTGTCTGTTGCGAGTAACAAGGTTTGTCAGGTCGTCTGGTTGATCTGCAAAGAAACTGGAACGGTCAAATGGTCATTGGTTGGATGACCGCCTTCGATCAGGTCAGCGAGCAGGGAAACCGTTTTTTTGGCAATCAGGTCGGTGTTTTCCTCAAGAATCGTCAGGCGGGGAACGGCATACGACCCAAAATAAGGGCTTCCACAGCCAATAACTTTGATTTCTTCAGGAATTCGATAGCCAAGGTCCTGGAGTGTTCGAACGCATTCGAGCGCCAGCGTCTGGGATTCAGCAAAAATACCATCCGCTTCGGGATGATCCATCAACATTTCCGTGATCATCTCTTTAATGGCCCGGGAATCGTTATGATCATCCGCAAGAATCGTCGGCCAAGCGACGAGTTGGTTTTTTTCCAGCTCCTGATAAAAGCCCCGATACCGATGATCGTTTTTCAGACCAGAATTGGAATTGGAAATATAAAGCAGATTTTTGCACCCGCGGCTGAGCAGGTGACGGGCAGCAATTCGGCCCATGGACAGGTTATCTGCACTGACACTCGGGATTTCCGGGGCAATTTCCAGTCCGGCAGAAACTACCGGAAGGCCAAGATCGGTCAGCTCAGCCGGGTGGTTCAGCATCACACCGACAATCAGACCACTTACTCGATGGCGGCGAAGCCAGGCCGCAAATTCTTCGCTGTTGAGATGCTCATAGGCCGAAGAACAAAGCAAAAGCCCATATCCATAATCATAGGCGGCCGCTTCAATGCGTGAAGACAAAACACCGAAATAGGGAACGTGAGAGAGCGGGACAATGAGTCCAATCGTGTTGGCGCTATTGTTGTTCTCTTCGGCAGCCATTGAGGGAAGAGTATAGTTGAGCTCTCGGGCAGCTTTTTCAACTTTATAAATCGTGTCGCGGGAAAAGCTGCCTTTGCCATTCAGGATCCGGCTGACCGCGGCTTTAGAAATGCCGACGCGGTCGGCTATATCTTTTAACGATGCCATAGAAACCTCCAGTAAACGATGGGTAAACAAGTTTACTTTATTTCTTTCATCTTGAGGGGTTGGCCTTTCAAAATCAAATGGTTGTCTTCCTGTTAGAGCAGAATTGATCGAAATTTATTGGCTGCTGCTAAAAAGGATGGCGTACCAGTCAATAAGAACAGAAAAAGAAAAGACCTGTTTCCAGGTCTGAAAAGAAGAGTTCTAAAAAGAGAAAGAAGAGGGCGCAGGTGTCTGCAACAGGCTGCCTGTTTTGGGTGCTGTTGCCTGTCTGGCCTGGCTTTTTATTCGCGACTTTCTGCGCTGGAATTTTGTTCGCTGTAATCTGGATCAGATTCAATTTTTTCCAGATAGAAGCTCATCGGCCGAAATCCATCCGAGCAGCTGACCATCGCTGTTCCCGGCTTTTTCATCCAGCCATCAAATAGATTGTCAGCGCCACTTGCCAGCGCAAAGACATAAGGATAAAGGCTTTGCCACGCGCTTGGACAAAAGCCTGGCGGCATGGTGCATTCATCACTGATCCATTCCTGGCCAATATGGAGAGAACAGGGATCAGGTAATGGGTTTTCATACCGGTCTTCCAGTTCGGGATAACGGGCCTGCGCCAGAGAGCTGATCTTAATGCGATGCATGGATTTTCTTTCCCTCTTTTTTATGATGATGGCGGTACATCAGATACAGAGCAATGAGCGCAAAAAGAGCAGCTGGAATCAAAAATTCAATCGCCCGTACAACCACAAAGGCCCAATACGGTGCAGATGTGGTGACGGCATGGCTGGAAAAATGGTGAAGGTAGTCGAGCAGACAGGTAAATCCAAACAGGACTGCCATAATTCCAGAGGCCAGCCACCAGAGTTTAATCGTTCTGTTCATATTTTCCCCCCCTAAGGTGATGCAGTGAAATGATTTTTGGCAACTTCATTGTAGCATTGGAATCAGGCGACCACTCAGATCAATATAAGAGTGGTGCATAAAGAAGTGAGGCATAAAGAAAAGGAAGGCTTTCGCCTTCCGTGCACGACAATTGAATGAGTTTCCCTAATCTTATTCTCTTTCTGTTCTTTCATTACTTACTTACTTTAATTACTTATGGGAAACGTTTTTGAAAAAGCGTGGTCCCATCGCCTTGATCAGAAGTGGAACCAGAATCAGGCCGACAATGGTGGTTGGAATCAGATACGTTGCCTGGTAGACAATGGATCCCCACAGATCAACACCATAAAAAACAACCCCGCTGATGGTCGATGAGATAAATCGAACCAAGTTGGTGATCAGAACACCGGAATAGAAATATTTATAGTTCGGGAACAGGCAGGCCAGACCATAGGCGCCAAACGCAAAGAAATAGTCTAACAAAAACTGTGTGAATCCCAACAGATACATCTGTCCGGTCATGAACTGAAGCAGAATGGATAAAAGAGATGTCATCAGGCCAAGCTTCCAGCCTAGCTGATAACTTGCCAAAAGCAGAGCGATCGTACCAAGCCCTAACGTTCCGCCATTTGGCATCCGAAAGAGCGGCAGACTGTTGCTTAAAAAGTCAAGGACATAAAACAAAGCCAGATACATGGCCACATAGGCTACGTCCTTGGTCGTCAATTTTGTTTTGACGTTCTGAGTTGTCATAAAAAAATACCTCCATGGAAAGAGGCGCAGTTCGTCTTTCGACTTCCTACGCTAGTTCGAACTAGATCAGGTTCAAAGGGTATTTTTCTCAGCTGCCCTCAGGCAGCACCCCTGTCGTGACAGATTTATTATAAAAACTCAGGGTCTTTTGGCAAATCCCTGCAGTTTGTTTTCCATCGGACGACAGTCAAAAACCAAAAGAATGGTGGTTTCTTTTTGAGCAGCTCTTCAGGAATTCCTCTCAAAGGAAGAAAGTCCCAGATCCAGAAATGAAAAACGCGTCTGTCCACAACGAACAGACGCGATATTTGTTTTTCACAGATGAAAATGCCGGATGGCATCAGAAAAGCGGGATCGTATTGGACAAAAAAGCTAAGAATTTGTATGGCACAAAGTCAGGTAGACAATCTCTACCGGAGAATTGAGTCTGGCCTGGACATCAATGCAGCCAATTCCATTAGAAATCAGATAGGGGAAGTTTAACTGCTGTTGATGGTTACGGTTGATCTCCCGGCTGCCATTAAAGATCTTGTAGCCGCCAAGAACCGGCCAGTCGATCTGGGTGCCATGCGAGTTGCCGCAAAGAGCGTAATTGGCATTGAGGGAATTCTGGTCAGCCGCTAATAGATTGTCTGGATAGTGTGATAAGAGCAGGCAGAATTGTTCATTGAGAAAACTGTCTTTGAGAAAGAGCGCATCGGCATTGACATCAAATCCACCTAACCGGATCCCGCTGGCGGACTGGTTTGCCAACAAAACAGAGCGATTGTTGAGCAGCTCAACCTGTGCTTTGCGATAAACGTCTTCAACAATCAGTCGATGGTTTTCGCCAGCCAGATCCTGTTCGCCAAAGACTCCGAATTTTCCAAGCGGAGCGCTGACGGAGGAAATCCAGTTGACCATCTTCTCGCGGACCTCATCTGTCAGTTCGGCATTGGCGGAAAACAAATCGCCGCCAAACAGCAGAACATCCGGATTGAGTTTCTGGACCTGCTTGAAAAGAGCATCCATTTTTCCTTCGGGATCAGTCTGTTCATCATATTCAATATCACTCAGAAAAACCATGGAGACCTGGTCCATTGATTCAGGAATGAGCGGGCTCGAAATGGTCTCGTAGCGGGTGGTAATGTGTTGAGGATTATAGAAAAAGGCTCGATACAGGGTGACATCAAAACAGAGCATCAGCACAGTCACTGTACCAAGAAAAATCATCAGTATTTTCTGCCAGCGGGGAAGACGACCCATTCCTCTCACTCCTTTCCTGTGGTTTGATTTCAAGTCTTGACTCTGACTTCAGGCCAGAGCTTTTCAATTTCTCAATTATAGAACATCTGCGTACAATTCCAAACTGGCGCAAGAAAACTTGCTGGAATGAAAGCGGACGTGCTTGGCGGATTTCTTCTTCCAGAGAGATTCAGATCCGCATAGGGGGCAGACTTTGACTCCAACAGGGGGGCTGTTTCTTTCCTGACTGCCAGAACTTGTCATCCATCCAGTCTCTGGAACCGATGAAAAAGGCCCGCATGGACTGCGGGCTGATGAGGCTATTCTTGCGTCGGGGTGTTGGTTGGGCCGTCGGAATGGTTTGCACTGCTGCCATTGTTGTTGTGATCATGATGATCGCGATGGCTGTTGTAGTTTCGGCCATTTGGGCGATGGTTCTGCCGGCGGTTCTGGGTGCGCAGCCGATGCTGGGCGGCGATTTCTTCCATCGCTTTGCGGGAGTTCAGGATAACCGGAATGACGATCGGGTTGCGGTGCGTCTTTTTATAGAGATAAGGTTCGAGGGAGGAACGAATGCAGTTTTTGATATCCGCAAAGGTCGTTCTTTCCTTCATCTTATTCTGAAGAGCATTGGCAATGATGAATTCCGCTTCTTTGATCAAAGCCTGTGAGTCTTTTAAGAAGACAAAGCCGCGGCTGACGATGACCGGCCGGCTGAGCAGGGAGTTGGTCGAAGAATCAATCGGCACAATGACTGCAACCATGCCATTGTCAGCCAGGATTCGACGGTCTTTGAGAACAGCAGTAGACAGGCCGGAAATATCGTTGCCATCCACATAAATATCATCACCCTGATAGCGCCAGTCAGACTGAATCACTTCATGGTTTCGTAACAGCAGGACGTCGCCGTTGGCGCAGACGAAGATATTTTCTTTTGGAATTCCCAGTTCCATGGCGCTCTGGCGATGCTGCATGAGCATTTTGTGCTCGCCATGGATGGGCATAAAGTATTTCGGCTTGATCAGCTGCATCATCAGTTTCTGCTCCTGCTTGGAAGCATGACCGGTCGTGTGCAGGTTGTTGAGGATCGATTTGTTTAAAACCGTTGCGCCGGAGCGGAACAGCTTATCGACAATCTTGTTGACCGAAGCATCGTTGCCTGGAATCGGGTTAGAGGAGAAGACTACGGTATCGGTGGGTTTGAGATGAATAAACCGATGGGTACCGTTGACAATCCGGCTCAAGGCCGCTAATGGCTCGCCCTGGCTGCCGGTGCATAAAATGCAGACTTTATCATCCGGGGTTGATCGCAGTTCTTCAGGCGAAAGCAGATCGGAGTTTCTGATCTTGATGACGCCCATTTTGCGGCCGATTTCCACGACATTTTCCATGGACCGTCCAAAGACAGCGACTTTGCGGCCGGTTTTGATGGCCGCATCGATAATCTGCGCAACCCGGTACACATTGGAAGCAAAGGTCGCGATGATGATGCGGTCTTTGGAGTTTTTCATGATCTGCAAAATTTCTCTGGCCACATCTTTTTCCGAAATGGAGAAGCCTTCCACACCGGAGTTGGTGGAATCTGACATGAGCAGATCGGGTTTCAGGGCGCCGATGTAGGCCATTTTCTGGTAATCCGCGTTCTGACCAACTGGCGTCAGGTCGAATTTAAAGTCACCGGTATGAACGATCGAACCGTTTGGTGTGTTGATCATGACCCCTAAAGAATCTGGAATGGAGTGGATCGTGTTGAAAAAGCCAATGTTGAAGTATTTAGTTTTAACAGCCGAATCTTCATTGATTTCAATAATGGGGACTTTGGGGGCGTCTTTATGTTCAGCCAGTTTTTTTTCGATTAAAGCTTTCGCAAAGCGGGGAGCATAAATAGCATCAATGTTCACCTGCTTTAACAGAAACGGGATGCCCCCGATATGGTCTTCATGACCATGCGTGATGACCAGAATCTTGCGCTTGTTGTTGCAGCGAATCAGGTGGTGGTAATCTGGAATGACGTAATCGACGCCAAGCAGTTCATCATCAGGAAAGAGCACGCCGCAGTCGACAATGGCAATTTCATTGCCATGTTCGTAGCAGTACATGTTCTTGCCGACTTCGCCTAAACCGCCCAGGGCATAAATCTGGGTGTCGCCATCGAGTACTTTGGTCTTGTTGGCCGCGTTGTTTGAAGAAATCCGCCGGGGCACACGGACTGTTTTGTGAAAATTGGAATTCTTTTCTTTATGAGTTGATGGGTTGGTATTCTGATTGGTATTCATTGTAGACAATACAGCTTTCATCCTTTCTTAGCCGAATAAGATGGAATCTCCCCGATCCAGACTGGAAGAGTAGAAAACCTGTTCCACAGGTCATCAGACGCAAAAGAACAGACAGAACAAAGGGAACAGAGATTCATGGATTCGTAATAAAACCGGCCTGAAATATGATTGAAGCCGGCTGCTTTCAAAATAGAGGGGGATCCATCGCAATTGAGACAGAACAAGGTGTCTTCATATTGCATTTATTCTACCATGTTCGACCGGTTCAAAGAAAAAAGCGGCTCAATTGAGCCGCAATTCCAGTCTTACATTCCTGAGATCGTTTGATTTCTGTCTTATTCAACCGCGATCATGTCATCCGTTACCTGGTCAACGATCCGGTCATAAAAGAGAATCCCAGAAAGATGGTCAATTTCATGCTGGAGGACAATAGCCGGGTAGCCGGTTTCTTCAATGACAACGTTCTGATCCGTTAACAGATCATAGGCGCGCACTTTGATGTGATTGGAGCGGACAACCGGTCCTTCATGAAGGTCAGGTACACTCAGACACCCTTCGCCCCCTGGCAGATACGCTTTGCGCACACTCTTGGAAATAATTTTTGGATTGGCCAGAGCGTATTCTTTCATTGTACCATCTTCCATGGGAACGACAACGGCTAAAAGCTTTTTCGGGATTCCAACCTGGATGGAGGCAATGCCTACGGCTGGCGAAAGGTTGCGTTTTTCGCACAGCTCATCATCCTGGCTGTCTTTGACATACTGATACAGTGCCTGCAGCAGTTCTTTGTCTTCTGCATTTAAAGGCAGGGGAACATTCGCACTGGACTGACGAATGCGTGGATCGGTATCAAAAATAATATTTTCATTGGAAAGTTCCATCGTGATCAACTCCTGTTTACTGGTTGTTTAAAACTCAAAGGGATCTTTGCAAAAATTGGATGCGAAATGTTCAGGCTCAGCAAAATGCGCAGGGTCTGTCCTGGTGGCATTGGATCTGCTGGCGTTTGGCAGATCAAAATCAGTTGGCTGCGCGTTTGTTTTCAGGCAGACGTTTCTTGATAGAAAACAGCCGGATCAGAAAGAAAAAGATTGCATCATCATCCGCTTCAGAGATACCTTTGAAGAACAGGCCAGGTTTTCTGAATGAAGATCCAGAACACTGGATTGCGGATTCAGAAAGGAAGGGCCTGTATCATGCCTATTCTAATGGTTTTGCCAGTCGGTTTCAAACGCTGACGAAAGGCGGCACAAAGCTCTGAGATGGATGTGATAGAATAAGAAGAATTCAGGGGGGATGATTTCTTGCAAGCTTCGGCAAAAAAACAGAAAAAAGCAGAAAAGCTCTCTTTGGGCGAACGGCTCAGGCGAGTCGTGATTCCAAAATCTGGAACTGACAAATCCATCACTCTGGCCATGGTCTGTCTGATGATTTTTGGATCGGCGATGGTCATTTCAACCAACCTGGGGACAACCGTCGGGCATGTGAGGGATATGTACATTGGCATTATCCGACAGGGAATGTTCTGCGTTCTCGGGTGGTTCGTCTATTGTTTTCTTTCCTGGGTTTTCAATTATCGACGGGTAAACCGCATTTTGCAGTGGATCCTGGTGGGGGCATACTTTGTCGTTCTGGTCTACACTGCGATTGCCGGAATCGATGTGAACGGTTCTAAAGCGTGGATTTCCCTGGGATTGGCAACTGTTCAGCCTTCCGAATTTGGTAAGCCTTTATTGATCCTGATGCTGGCCCTGTCCATCCACAACATGAAGGAGCTGCCAAAAGAGAAGCAGACGTTCTGGCATGTTTTCACGATTCCGCTTGTGCTGCTGCTCTTTTCGGTCGTCTTTGTCGGCGGTCTGCAAAAAGACTTCGGATCCCTGATTATTACATTGGGAATCGGGTTTGTCGGCATCATGGTTCCAAGCTATAAAAATCTGAAAGGCTGGCAGCACTGGCTGCTGTTGTTCTTTCTGGTGATGGTGATCCTGTTTGTGGTGGGCGTCTATGTCACGGACTGGTTTACCGAATGGTTCAGTGATGTTCCACTCCTTCGCCATATTGCCGTTCGAATCGCCAACATGAAAAATCCGTATCTGAGCATTCATGATGAGGGCTATCAGCCAGCCAATGCTTTGTATGGAATTGCGGATGGCGGTCTGTTTGGACAGGGATTTGGCAGTTCGGTTCGTAAATACGGCTTTTTAACCCAGGCAGAATCTGACTATATTCTGGCGATTGTCATTGAAGAAACCGGAATTATCGGCCTTGGTGTCATTGTTGCCTTATATGGTCTGCTGGTGTGGAGACTGCTGTATTGGGCTTTACATGTAAAAGAAGGCGCCGATAAAGTGCTCTTTACCTGCACGGCTGCCTATTTCATGCTCCACTTTATTATCAACGTGGGGGGCGTCAGCACCTTGCTTCCCATGACAGGGGTGCCGCTGCTTCTGATTTCAGCGGGCGGTTCTTCCCTGATGGCGGTCTGCATCGCCCTTGGAATTGCCCAGGCCAGAATTGTGGCGATCCGCCCTCGCATTGAAATGCTGCAGGATATCGAGCATAAAAGCAAAGCGGCCATGGATGAATACCACAACCTTCAAAATGGCAGAAGACAGAAAAAAACAACGCGTAAGCCGCGCAGAAAGAGAGCATAGGTGGATCCGGTTTCGCCAATTCAGTTAAACGGATCTAACCGGGCAAATTCACTTGCGCCTGATGAAACGGATTCAATTCAGTGCATTCACTCAAGCTGGCAGCCTGGATCAAATCACCAAATCAAATCGAGAACAGGGTGCAAATTGAATTCTTGGCCGGGATTGAATAGAATCGCCGTGCCCAATGTCATAAAATAGAGAAGGAAAGCTGAGTCTGAGGATTCGGCTTTTTTTCAGCCTTGTTTCTTTGCTTTATGAGGAACACCTGACTGGCGAAAGAGGTTCAGTGCTGCTTGTGGATTTTGGATATCTGCCATACAGGCTGCTTCAACAAGAGAACAGCACAAAAGAAAAAAACGGAAAAAAGAACGAACCGAAAGAAAAAATTGGAAGCCATCGAAAAAAGCGCAGTGCCCAAAAACAAATCTGGACAGGTGTTTTCAATATCCGAAAAAACACCGGCTGCCTGGAAAAAAGGCAAGAATCACAAGCAATTGCTTTTTGAAGGGATTACAGTATCCTGGCAGCCTTGCCACACTTTCGGCGGGATGATAAAAGATCGGATCTTTTTGCTGCCCAGTTGCATCGCCTGGCAGGATTCTAAAAAATCAGAAAGCACAGACGCAACAGATCGAATTTTTGAAAGGAAGGTCTTTACAATGAGTACAGGAGTATTTGCGGGATCATTTGACCCGCCAACCAAAGGCCATGAAGATATCATTGAACGCGCAAGTAAACTGTTTGATCGCGTGATTGTCATGGTCAGTCCCAATTCGGCCAAACATGGACTGTTTACGACCGAACAGAAACTTGCCTGGCTTCAGGACATGACAGAAGATCTCGACAATGTCGAGGTGGCTCTCTGTGATGGTCTGACCATTGCCAGAGCCAGAGAACTTGGCGGCACGGTATTGGTTCGCTCGATGCGCAATGAGAGCGACTATCTTCCAGAAGCCAACAACGCCTGGCTCAATGCCGAAATGAAGCAGGGAATGGAGACTCTGTTTCTGCTTGGAAAACCGGAACATTCTCTGATTTCATCCAGCAATGTCCGGGAACTGCTCAAATACAACCAGAGCATCGAATTTATGGTGCCGGAATGCGTATTTGAAGCCCTGCAACCCCAGTTTGCCTGCAAGGCAGATGTCAACAAGGAGGAAAAACAATGAAAACTTTGACGGACTGGCTGCGAAGCAAAGGATTTACGCCTGACAATATTCAGCTGTATTACGAGGCGTGTACCCATTCTTCCTATGCCAATGAACACCATTCCGGGATCGATAACAACGAACGTCTGGAATTTGTCGGAGATGCTGTGCTGCAGATCTGGTCTGCCACTGCTCTCTATAAATTAATGCCCAAACTTCATGAAGGGAAAATGACCACTATCCGGGCCCAGACAGTCTGCGAATCCACGCTGGCCAAACTGAATGAGCAGCTTGGCTGGTATAAATTCCTGCGACTTGGAGTCGGGGAAGAAAAAAGCGGGGGACGTATGCGCCCATCTATTCTGGCTGACCATTTTGAAGCGTGCATCGGCGCGATCTATCTGGATCTTGGCTATGAGGCTGCCGCCAAAATCCTCGATGAGTACATGAAACCATTGATCACGGCTGAAAAACCAGAAGATGTAACCGACTATAAAACCCAGCTGCAGGAATACGTGCAGACCGATAACAAACGCACCATCCAGTATCGCCTGCTCGATGAAAGCGGCCCAAGCAACTCCCCGACTTTCAAAATGGGTGTTTTCCTTGATGACATCTGCATGGGGGTAGGCGAAAGCTCAACCAAAAAGAAAGCCGAACAGAAAGCTGCGCGCGAAGCCCTTAGAAAGCTGGCGATTTAATGGCGCGGCCGATCAGTGACCTGCTTGCGGATTGCTTAAGTGCCGACCTTCTTGAACTGCTGCGTGATGCGACGCTGAAAGAAACACCAATTTACCATTCGAAAAGCCAGAAACTGGATATGAAATGGGATCTTCCAGCCCCTTTGCGGCTGGAAGAGTATGAACGGATTGTTCACGAGCTGCGCATGGCGCTCCATACCGATATTCATCTGAATTTAAACTCCACCAGTGCCGAGTGTCCATTAGAGCTTGTTGAGCCCTACCTGAACCGGATCTGCGCACTGGATGTCCAGCTGGAGGCCTTCAAGGGCCTCCATCCTACTTTCAACGGAGCCCAAAGCCTGCTCTATACCACGACGCGCCCGGATAACCATCAGGCGATGCTGGAAAATCGCAGCCGTCTGGAACAGCGCCTGGCAGAGCATGGTCTGCCCTTGCAGGTCATGTGCCAGTATGAAGATCCCGGAGAAATTCCAGGGCCTGTGGCGCCCGTACCAGAAGGCTATGTTCCGCAGGCATCAAGACCTGCCCCCTTGCACCCCGCCGAAAATAACTACCGCAATGGCCGGTCGGGATCTTATGGAAGCAAGAAGGCGGAAGAAGTCGCGATTCGCGATCTCGTTGACGGGATGCAGTTTGTCACCATCACTGGCCGGGTGTTCGCAGTGGAAATCAAGGAAATCCGTTCGGGCCGTAAACTGATGGAACTTTACATCAGTGATGATGATGAAGCGATTCTGTGCAAGACCTTTGAGCGCCGTAACTTCACGGCTGAGCAGATGGAAGAAATCCGGGTCGGGGATTACCTGCACGTCAGTGGCAATGTCAGCTACGACACCTATAAGCGCAATATTGTCCTGCAGTTCAGCAAAGTGGAACCAGCCCGCAAGCCCAAACGCAAAGATGATGAAATTGAAAAACGAATTGAATGGCACGTTCATTCCACCTTCTCCGAAATGGATGGCGTGTGCGGCATTGAGTCTTTCATTCAGCAGGCCTGGGACTGGGGCATGAAGGGCATTGGTCTTTGCGACCATAACGTCGTGCAGGCCTTTCCAATGGCCCAGCACAAAATTGAAGCTCTCCAGAAAAAAGACCCAAATCGCCAGTTTAAAATGTTGTATGGCTGTGAAATGACGATGGTTTCTTCGGAATACAAGATTGTTCACAACCTGCGGGATCAGCGGCTCGAAGATGCCGAATATGTCATTTTCGACCTGGAAACCACGGGTCTTTCCAATCGTCTGGATGACATCATTGAATTTGGTGCCGTCAAGATGAAGGAAAGTGAAATCATTGACCGCAGGCAGTTTTTTATCAACCCGAAACGGAAAATTCCGGTTTCGATTTCTGAACTGACGCATATTCAGCAGTCCGATGTCGATGACGCAAAACCGATTGAAGAGATGTTTGATGTCATCAAAGACTTCATCGGCGATGCAATCCTGGTTGCCCATAACGCGACTTTCGACGTGGGCATGCTCAACGCGGCGGCCAGAAAACTGGGTCGTCCGGAATTTACCAACCCGGTCATTGATACACTGCCAGCCAGCTATTCCATGATGGATCTGCGCAGCTATCGTCTGGGAAATGTGTGCCGCCATTATGAAGTGGATTATGATGGCGAAGGCGCGCACCGTGCCGACTATGATGCCGAAGTCCTTTCCCAGGTTTTCCTGTACATGCTGCGCGAATGGGGACCTGATGCGACTCTGGAATCCGTCAGCAAGCTGGATAACTCCACGGCCCTGCGTAAAAACCATGGCAAGCACATTACAGTTTTTGCCAAAAACAAACAGGGACTCAAAGAACTCTTTGAACTGGTTACCCTGTCCCATACGACCTATCTCAAATACAACCCGAATGCAACCAACGTAACTGGCGCCCCGATCATCCCGCGCCATGTGCTCGAAGAGTACCATGCCAAAGGCAACCTGTTGTTTGGCTCGTCCTGCCAGAATGGAGAAATCTTCGACCTGGCTCATACCCGTTCCGAAAAGGAACTGGTCGAAGCAGCCAAGTTCTATGACTATCTGGAAATCCAGCCATTAGCGGTCTACAAACATCTGCTCGATATGCAGACCGTCCATTCGGTTGGGGAGCTCCAGCAGATTCTGCGCTTTATTCTGGATGCCGGCGCCAAAGCCGGTGTTCCGGTCATCGCCTCGGGGGACTGCCATTATGTAGAACCCCGTCAAAAGCGAGTGCGCGATGTCTATATCAACGCCAAAACCAGTGGCAATTCCCGCCATCCACTCTATTTTCGAAACTTCCAGCAGCGTAAAGAATGCTCTTCGCCCGATCAGCATCTGCTGACGACTGGTGAGATGTTAGCTGCATTTGACTGGCTGGATGAAGCGACAAAGCGCGAAATTGTGCTTGAAAATTCCAACAAGCTGTTTGAGCAGACGGAAGTCCTCTTGCCAATCAAGGACAAACTGTATCCGCCTGATATTGAAGGATCTGACCAGAAACTTTCAGATATCTGTTATGAAACCGCCCGCAAAAAATATGGGGATCCGCTGCCTGAACCGGTTGAAGCCCGCCTGAAACGTGAACTCGATGCGATCATTGGTGCTGGTTACTATGTGGTTTACTACATCTCTCATCTGCTTGTTAAAAAGTCCAATGAAGATGGTTATCTGGTTGGTTCGCGAGGATCGGTTGGATCGTCCTTTGTTGCGACCATGTCGGGAATTACCGAAGTCAATCCGCTTGCGCCTCATTATCTGTGTCCAAACTGCCACCACTTGGAATGGATTACCGATGGCAGTGTACATTCCGGTTTTGATTTGCCGGATAAAAACTGTCCGGAATGCGGCACACCGATGAAAGGCGATGGGCAGGATATCCCATTCGAAACCTTCTTAGGGTTCCATGGCGATAAAGTTCCGGATATCGACTTGAACTTCTCCGGTGACTACCAGCCAAACGCGCATGCATTCACCAAGACGATCTTTGGGGATGACCATGTCTTCCGTGCCGGCACGGTAGGCACTGTCCAGGAAAAGACGGCTTATGGGTATGTCAAAGGGTATGAAGAAGAAATGGGCCTGGAATACCAGCCGTTTTCTGAATACAAACGGACTGACCTGGCCAATGAATGCGCCGGGGTGAAACGAACAACGGGCCAGCATCCAGGCGGCATCGTTGTTGTGCCGCTGGATATGGATGTCCATGACTTTACTCCGGTCCAATACCCGGCCAACAACCCGTATGCGGAGTGGAAAACCACTCACTTCGACTTCCACCAGATTCACGACAACATCCTGAAATTCGATATTCTGGGCCACGTTGACCCGACGGCCATGAAAATGCTCGAACGCATTACCGGCATTGATGTCACAACGATTCCGATGAACGACGAAGCGACAATGAAAATCTTCTCGTCCTGTGAATCCTTGGGCCTGGATACAACGCTCTATAAAGAAACCACTGGAGCAGCGGGGATTCCAGAGTTTGGTACGCCCTTTGTCCGGGGAATTCTGGAACTGACCAAGCCGACAACCTTTGCCGAGCTGGTTTCGATTTCTGGCCTTTCCCATGGAACTGACGTCTGGCTGAACAATGCCAAAGATCTGATTGATGCTGGAACCTGCAACCTGCGTCAGGTTATCGGATGTCGAGATGACATCATGGTCGATCTGCTTCGCTATGGGGTGCCGAGTAAGGAAAGCTTTACGATCATGGAAAGTGTCCGGAAAGGCAAAGGCCTGAAGCCAGAATGGGAAGAGTTGATGGCTGCGCACAATGTACCGGAATGGTTCATGGATTCCTGCCGCAAAATCAAGTACATGTTCCCGAAAGCCCATGCGGTTGCCTATGTGATGATGGCTATCCGTATCGCCTGGTTTAAAGTCCACCGGCCAAGAGCTTACTATTGCCAGTTCTTCTCGATCCGCTGTGATGCGTATGATCTGGCGATTATGACCAGCGGGCTTGGCGCTATCCAGAAGCGCATGCATGAAATTGCGATGGCCAAAGCCGATAAGACGCAGAGAGTTGAAAAGAAAGAACAGGATCTTTACGACACGCTTGAACTTTGTAATGAGATGTATATGCGGGGATATAAGTTCTCCAATCTTTCCATCACCCGCAGTGATGCCAAGGAATTCATCATGGACCCGGATGATGACAAAGCGATTATTCCGCCGTTTACCGCTGTGGATTCCTTAGGCGAAAACGTAGCCAAAACTATTATCAAAGCCCGCAATGAAAAGCCATTTTTGTCTAAGGAAGACTTGCTCAACCGGACTTCCTTATCCAAAACCCTGATCGACCGCCTTGATATGCTTGGCGCTCTGGAAGGGCTGGATGATGAAAACCAGCTGACACTGTTCTAAGCCAGATCTGGCAGCAAGCTGGAATCTCGATCAGACAACCGATTGACTGATTGATCAGACCTGCGATACAAAAAGCCTGAAATTCTCTTGACGTGAGGGTTCTTACGCAATCTGTGTGGTCCACTAGGAATCACTGGTTAAGCCTTCTTTACTTAAAGGATTTTAAGAGGACATAATCAGAATTTTCCGGAAAAACCACAGACTTTGCGTAAGAACCGACGTGAGAGAACTTCAGGCTTTTTCAGTTGCATGGATATGCATGGATATATCGGATTAAAGAGAGCGGTATTGGTGGAATCAGTTGTCAGGTCGTGAGGATCGATCAGGCAACATCCGCATAGGTGATAAATTCAATGCCCCGGCTTTCCAGCTCCTCTTTCAGCTCCTGGTCCAGGGCCATATCGACTTCCAGGGTACGGGGATTGAGCAGGGAAGAGGTTTTGAGAAGATAAGCATCCAGATATCCCGGATGGCAGACCAGCGTGGGGATGTTTTCTTCATGATCTTCGTTTGCGATACGGTGCAGGCTGGCTTTAGGATCATAGTCAGCAGCCATGGAATCCATAATCATGTCCATCTTTGAATTTCGAAAAGAAACAGGACCAGAAAAACTCATCCCGAGATAGTCGCAGCCATGTTTTCTGGCTACGGCTTCAAGACCTTTGAAGAAATTGTCACTGGCTACGGCGTGACCTTCAAAATAAACAGGTTTCTGGCCGGTCAGTTCAACAAAGCGCTGGTATTGCGCTTCGATTTCAAGCATGACTTCATCCAGATCGACAAAGTCCTCTTTAGCTGTCCGATACGCTTTCGAAGGCTTGAATTCGCCATTTTCCTGAACAAGGCTGGGGATTAAAGCGGGATCTGTCAGCGGTTTGCCAACACAGATGTTGGTGTGTAAGCCAAGGCAGGGATGGTCGTCTTTGACCAGTTCCAGTCCGGCCTTCGTTTCGGGCATATTGACCATGACGCCAACCGATTTGATGATGCCGCCTTTTAAGGCATCCGCAATTCCATAATTGACGCCTCTGGAATAGCCAAGGTCGTCGGCGCGCACTAAGATTTGTTTCTTTGACATTGTCATAATTTCCTTTCTGTATCGATTCAATATCTTTTCCACTATCTTTATCTGTCTTTTTTCAGTCTATCTGTTTTTGGACTGCTGTGGAGATCTTTTCGGATTTACGGACGGTTCTTTTTCTGGGAGGGAAAGTTGCAGGCTGCAGGATCGATTTTAAAGAAGCAGCCAGAAATCACTCGAACGCAGAAAAAAGAAAAGGGACAGTCGGCCAGCAGCATGCAGCCGCCTGATGACTGTCCCTGAACTGTCAGGATCAGATCTTTGTTTCTGTCATTAGATCTGAATGATTTCGGAGAATTCTGGCAGTTCTTCTGAAGCGGCAGACGTTTTGGTTTCTTCTTCAAATCCGCCTAAAACATAGGTGGCAACCGCTGCAATGATCATCGAAAGGCAGGAAGCAATCAGACCGTTCATGATATTGGCACTGCCGCCGGCTACAAATCCCAGCGTGCCCAAAAAGTTGGTCGCCCCCATCACATAAGTCGTTACATGCGTCAGGCCAGCATATAATCCACCGCAAAATCCGCCAATGGCCAGGGCGATAAATGGTTTCTTATAGCGAAAGCCAAGACCAAACAGGGCAGGCTCCGTTACACCGCCAAGAAAGCCGGAAATAAAGTAAGAAAGAGATTCTGCTTTGCTTTCTTTGTTTTTCTGCTTGAAGAAAGCGCCTAAGGCAATGCCAAAGGCTGCCCATGTGGCGATGCCCCCAGCAACTAAAACAAAGGAATCCGAACCGATCTCAAGCATGGCGGTAATCGCAAACATGATCAGAACAGAATGCATCCCGGTCATGACCAAAAACTCCCAGAGTGCAGCGACAACCGCAACCGCAAGGAATCCGCCAACATTGCCAAAGCTCAGCAGAGCGCTTCCGATGATATTGCCAAGATAGCTTCCAATTGGAGCGCACACACAGAACAGGACCGGAACCATAACAACTAAAGTCAGCGTAGGAACAAAAATTGTACTTAAAGCATCCGGAATGACTTTTTTAAAGAATTTTTCCGGATACGTCATCAGCCATACGCCAAGCAATACCGGTACAACGGATTGGGCATAGCTGGCCACAGGTGCCGGGAAGACACCATAAATATTGATGGTTTCCTGGACTCCGACCAGATTGACAAAATCAGGAACGAGCAGCAGGGTACCCATCATGATGCCCATGGTGACAGAAGCATTGAGTTTTTTGGCAGCCGAGTAGCCGAGAAAGGCCGGCAGGAAATAGTAGAATGCATTGTAAACCATGTTAAGCAGCACGTAAGCGTCACTGCCTTCACTGACAACGTTAAGCATATCTGGTCCGAGCAAAACCAATGCGGTTTTGAACATAGCTGCACCAATCATGACCGGAATCAGGGCAACCATGGAACCGGACAGATAGTTGAGAATGTTGCTTCCCGCTTTTTTCAGCGTGAGTTTTTCTTTGGGACCATCCAGGTTCTCATCGACGGCAGCCTGTTGGGCCAGACCGGTCATTTCGCATAAAGCTGCGTAAACTTTAGGAACGTTCTGCCCAATGATGATCTGGTACTGACCACCGGAGTGGGCAACACCGATGACACCTTTGATTTTTTTGACAACTTCATCATGGGCAAGACTTTCGTCTTTTAAGTTCAGACGCAGTCTGGTCATGCAGTGAGTGGCAAAGGTAATGTTGTTTTTTCCTCCGACTTTTTCAAGAATGTCGGAAGCAATCTGTTGATTCTTTTCCATGTTTTTCTCCTGTTTTTTGTGGTTCTCTTGTATTTCTCATGTGGTATTCGACTACTTTTTAGAACTTTAATTCTGGCTTTCGATAGAATTTTCAGGATGTCTGGCTGGTGAAGACTGAGGATCTGCTTTTTGAACCAGGCGCTGCAGATGGATCATCAGATAGAGCAGCTCATCTTCAGAGCAGTTCGATCCATATTCTTTGTAGAGGTAGTCATTGATTAAAATCAGGCAGCCGTAAGCGTCGAGATACTGCTTTTTCATCAGTTCAAACAGCTCGTAGTTCTGATCGGCGAGTTCTTCATTGGCCTGTTTGCGCTGCACAAAGTAGTTGATGTGCTGGCGAAAACGAAAATAGGAACTGTCGGTGCGGCTGATGTGCAGATCGAAATAGTTTTCGATGATGCCTACAATGTTTTTGAGAATCCGGCTGCGTTTTTCTTCAAGCGTTTCCTGACCAGTTTTTGGAGATCCTGCTCTGGCATTGATCAGATGCATCGCAATGCAGCTGATTTCGCCTTTGGGAAGACGGACCTGGAAGTGGTGATTGATGTTTTTGACAATCCAGAGTGCGTAGGAAGTGATCCGGGGTTCGCTTTCTTCAATTTCATGAAGATAGGGAAGATCGATTTCCATGCCGCTTCTTTCACGTTCAATCGCAAACTGGATATGGTCAGCCAGAATCACGGTCAGGTTTGGCGACCATTTTTCAGTCGAGGACATCTTGATCTTTTCGACCATCCTGGACGTCAGCAGCAAGACTTTCTCATCCAGATCGGAAAACAGGTCATACAGACGGCGGTCAACGTTGTAAAAAGTCTGTTCAATTTTGGAATAATCGGTCAGCTCGTATGGCGGAGTCTGAAATCCGAGCCCTTTTCCAAAGACCACAATTTCGCGGTTGTTATTGTCCAGAGCGATCGCGACGTTATTATTGATTTTCTTGATAATCTTCATCTGCGCGTCCTCCTCTCTGTATCTCTGGTTGTCCTCTTGGCGCCTGATTTCTGGTGGTGCGAAGTATGTGAGGTTTCTGCTTCAATCTTAACCGATCAGCCGGTCCCCTTTGTTCACCATTTTGGGGTTCACCTGGATCTTGCTTGGAAAGCCGTCGGTGAAGATGACCATTGTGGTGGAATCCAGCTGATGTTTTTGGAGCACCTGTGGATCAAATTCCACCAGCAGATCGCCGGCTTTCACTTCATCTCCCTGACTGACCTTGACATGGAAGCCTTCACCATTGAGGCTTACGGTATCCAGTCCAACATGAACCAGAACCTCCACACCGCTTGGAGTATGAAGACCAAATGCATGCCCGGTCGGAAAGACCGATACGGCACTGCCACTGACTGGAGCATAAATTTTTCCGTTTTCAGGAACGATCGCAAACCCTTCGCCCATCATCCGGCTTGAAAACACTTGATCCGCGACTTCCCCAAGATCGATCAGCCGCCCATCAGCTGGCGCAAGAACCTCAAATTTTGAGGATTTCTGGGGGACTTTCTTTTTAAAACCAAACATCTCTGTAGATCTCCTTTCAAAACGACGGGAACACAAAAAAACTCGGAGACATACCTGTACCAGCAGTAAGAGGTCCTTCTTACTGTGATTGGTGATGCCTCCGAGTGGAGTAACAATCCCGAATGTTTTTTTGCAAGAACAATATAGCTCTTTATGAAAACGCTGTCAACAGAAATTTTACGGGAGTTTGGGATACCATTTGTGGTGCCGCTTGATGTTACTGTTCACACCTCTGCTTTAGTCCAATGGATTGAAGCGTTTTGTTACTGTTCACACCCTAATGTAGTTGTGCAGCAATTTTTCTTAAATTGAAGTCGTTTCCAGCTCCGATTCAGCTCTGTTCGTTATATCTTGGGAAAATTTTCTAGTCGGTTGTCTGATTTGCTGCATAAATCGCTTGCACGTGTTTTGCACACCATCTATCAACAGGGGGTGGGAACAGTCACATTCTTTTACTGGATGATTCAGTTTTGAAAGACAGCAGTTTCATCAGCTTTCTTTGGAGTAAGTCCATTTTGAGCGATGATCTTTCGATAGAATTCAAAGGAATCTTTGGGAATGCGGCGCAGAGTGCCTGAACCATCGTTATTGCGGTCGACATAGATGAATCCATAACGTTTTTTCATCTCCCCGGTGCTCAAAGAAACCAGGTCAATGCATCCCCATGGCGTGTAGCCCATCAGATCTACACCATCTTCAATGGCATCTTCCATAGCCTGAATATGGGAGCGCAGGTAATTGATCCGATAGTCATCATGAATCTGATCATTTTCTTCAACCACATCAGCAGCACCCAGCCCATTTTCGACAACCATGACAGGCAGGTTGTAACGGTTGTAGGCCTCATTGAGGTAGTAGCGAAGTCCGTCGGGATCAATCTGCCAGCCCCAGGCGGAAGTTTCAAGATGGGGATTCAGAGTGCCCTCTGACATGTTGCCCTGGCCAGCTTCACCATTTGATTGGGTACTGATGCAGGAAGACATGTAGTAGGAGAAGGAATAAAAGTCGACTGTTCCTTCCTGAAGGATTTTGGCATCTTCTTCGTGCCAGTCCAGCTCAATTCCATTTCTCTTCATCCAGGACAGGGCAAAGGATGGATAGGCTCCCCGGCACTGTACGTCACCGCACAGAAAGTTTTTTTGATTCATGGCCTCCTGGGCAGCGAGAATATCTTTTGGATGGCAGGAATACGGATAGGTCACTGTAGCAGCGATCATGCAGCCGACTTTGTTTTCTGGATTGATTTCATGAGCCAGTTTTACGGCTCTGGCTGAAGCCACAAACTGATGATGCAGAGCCTGAAAACGAGTGCTCAGATCGGCGGTTGAGGTAAATATCGGACAATCGCCTTCAGGAAGAATGCCAGCACTCATGATATCTCCATATCCGTTAGAAAGGACATTGATTTCATTGAAGGTTAGCCAGTATCTGACCAGACCATCATATTCTGTAAAGAGGGTGCGGCATAAGTTCAGATAGAGGTCAATCATTTTTCTTGAGGCCCACCCGCTATATTTTTTTGCCAGTTCCAGCGGAATTTCGTAATGACTGATTGTAACCAGTGGTTCAATGCCATTTTCTTTCAGGCAGGTAAAGAGACTACGGTAATATTCAATTCCTTCTGGATTTGGAACTTCATCATCCCCATGAGGGAAAAGACGGGCCCAGCTGATACTGGTGCGCAACGTCTTGAATCCCATTTTGGCAAAAAGAGCAATATCTTCAGGATAGTGATGATAGAAGTCGATGCCCTGTTGAGTTGGATAGCAGACATCAGGCTTGAGTTCATGATGAAAATAACGGGGAGTATTTCTGGTGCCAGCACTGAAATGGTCACTCACCGATTCTCCAGCTCCGCCGCATGTAAAGCCGCCTTCACTCTGGTTAGCGGCGATGGCACCGCCCCAGAGAAAACCTTTAGGAAAGCTCATCACTGAGTCCTCCCGAAAGCACTTTTCAATTGCTGGTTTTCTTTTAAGAGGTAGATATTCTGTTCGGCAAAAATCTTCATCATTTCACAATTCATCATCTGGTCTTCAGCGTGAACCAGCAGTAAAGGAACGTTGAAATCCTGCTGGGCAGACATCTGAATCAGACTGGCATGGGCGGAATGTCCCTGCAAGAAGGCCTCACTGCCTTCTTTAATCAGATCTTCGGCCTGTTCAAAGTCGCCTGTTTTGGCGGCTTCGATGGCTTCGATATAACAGCTTTTTGCGGTTCCGGAGGCTGCAATCAACTGGCAGCTGATTAATTCTAAGTTTTCCATTATTTTGCCATCATCTTTCTAGCCTTTAAGACAACTTTTTTTCCATCGAGCATTCCATAGGTAGCCATATCGATAACATCGACAGGCTTGTCAGGAAACAGTTTTACCACTTCGTTTTTCTTATAGCGAATCTGCGGTCCAAGCAGGATAACATCGGCATCATGAGCGGTGGTTTCAGCGGAGTCGATTGCATAGGCATTGATCTGATAGTCGAGGTTGTTGCGTTCAGCAACTTCTCTCATTTTCATGACCAGGGCACTGGTTGACATTCCCTGATTGCAAAGTAATACGATTTTTTTCATGTTATTTTCCCTCCAGCCAGAGTATGAAATCTTCTGGCGTATGTATATCGCTCAGTAAAGTCATCTTTTTGGTGTCCATGACTTTCGAGATGAGCTGCTCGTTGAATTCGTGTGACATTTCCAGATCCTTTTTTGCGTAGGAGATCAGGAAGATGAATTTTACTTTGTGCCGATGCCAAGTGATCGGCTTTTTTAAAGAACAATAGGCAAAGATGCTATCTGTTGTGGTCTGAGTTTTGCAGGATTTTATAACAGATTATGAATAAAACTGTCATATTTTGCATGAGTAATGCGAATATGGAGGTTTTTTAATTTGATCATCCAGAATTTATCTATTATAATATAATAGATAATAAGGTGACCCACATGACTAGACGACCAGATCCATTAGCTAGATTCAGAGTTAAAATCCACAATGACAACGGGCACAGATATGCTTTCACTCAGGTGCCTACTACCAATGAGAAAACCGGGAAAAAGGTTTACCACATTCTTCATTGGGGTAAAGTCGATGAAAACCTGCGCTTTACTCCTGGAGACCGTTACATGCTTGCCTCTGTGGAAGATAGAAAGAAACTCATTTTTCCTGATGACTGGGATTTGTCGGAGATTGAAAAGTTGTCAGGAAACCGAAAACCAGGACGGCAACCAATTGAAACCCAGGATGAAAACAGACTGTATGGGGATGTCTGGCTTCTCGAGCAGATCGCGCAGGCGACTGGACTCAAAGACGATC
>CAJTVE010000039.1 GCA_910579655.1 uncultured Allobaculum sp.
GAAAGCTTAATCTAAGATAACGAGAGCGCCTGTTGGAAGTGGTGAAGAATGAAGAAGATGGAAACAGAGTCAAAGACGCAAGTTAAAGACAATGATTCCAAAATCATTCAAAATCACAGACAGGCGGTAATAAGAAGTAAACGATCAGAAATGATCCAATCATAACTGTAACCAAGGTTATGTCGAAGCTGGTGTTTGTTTTTGAAAGATTCATGTGAAATGAAATCAACCCGCGGTATTCGCAAGAATACTGAAATCGAATCTGTCATTGAATAATCATCCAAGGATGCGCTGATTCAATGCAAAGTATGGTGACGATAGCCAATGGGTCACACCCGTTCCCATCTCGAACACGGCCGTTAAGCCATTGAACGCCGACGATAGTGTAAAAGCAAAAATAGGAAGTCGCCAGACAAAAGCAAAACCCGAAGAATAAAGGAGAAATCCGATATTCTTCGGGTTTTTTATATTCATAGCCTCATGATATTAAACAGTTAATATTTGATAGCTTCCTTTTGGTTATATGGGACCTCGTCCACGGCGTTAAAATCCTGAACTTCAATGGAACTTTTGCTTCTTATTAAGTCGCAGATCGTTCTTTCCAAATCATATATCGGAATCAGATTAAAATTATTGTCTTTCACTACAAATTTATCCACATATTGGCTTTTCTGCATTCTCTGGCGGAATTTCCAGAGAGAGTCTTCTCAAAATCGGTCAATGACTTTATATCTGATATTAACCGAATCGGTTAACGGAGGTTGGGCTATGAACGAAAGGTTCTTTTTACTGCCAGTAGAAAAACAGCAGGCGATCATCAATGCAGGCTATCAGGTATTTTCCCAAAACTCTTATAAGAACAGCCCTATGAGTGAAATTGCAGATGCTGCTGGAATCAGCAAATCTCTGCTCTTTCATTATTTTCATAACAAGAAAGAGCTGTATTTGTTTTTGTGGGACACCTGCGCAGAAATGACGATTGACTATTTGACAGAGTATGGCTGCTATGAACAAAAAGATTTTTTCGAGAGTATGGAAAGAGGGATGAAGGCCAAAATGGAAATTATCCGCCTTTATCCTCACATGGCGAACTTCACTCTCAGGGCGTTTTATGAAAAAGACCCGGAAATCTGCGCTGCCGTTCAGGAAAGCTATCACAAGTATTTCGATCTGAAAGCGGACAGGGCACTGCTGAACATGAGTCCTGAACAGTTTGTTCCCGGACTTGATGTATCTATGATGTATCGCGAGATGTATTGGGCCTCAGAGGGTTATCTTTGGGAGATGGTGCAGCGGGGCGATGTAGATATAGATCAGATGGAAAAAGATTTTAATAAGCTGATAAACTTTTGGAAAAGCATTTATCTTCAAAGGGAGTGAGACCATATGGACCTGATCAAAACGACAAAGCTTACGAAATATTATGGTAAGTCAAGGGGGATTGCTGACCTTGACCTGACGGTAGAACAGGGCGAATTCTTTGGATTTATCGGTCCGAATGGTGCAGGAAAGTCCACGACAATTCGCATTTTGCTTGGATTGATTGCCCCAACATCGGGCAGTGCGACGGTATTCGGGAAAGATGTCAGCAAGAAAAAGGTGTCGATTTTGCAAAATGTCGGTTATCTTCCTTCAGAAGCATTGTTTTATCCGGGAATGAAAGTAAAAGACATACTCAAGCTGTCCGCTGATTTGAGGAAAAAGGACTGTACTGCAGAAGCCAGATTGCTTTGTGATCGCTTACAGCTTGATACAGACCGAAAGATCGATGATTTGTCCTTTGGCAACAGAAAAAAGGTTGCTATTGTCTGCGCTTTACAGCATAGACCGGAATTGCTTGTGCTGGACGAACCAACGAGTGGACTTGATCCGCTGATGCAAAAAGTGTTCTTTGATATTCTGCAAGAGAGAAACAGGGAAGGGACAACGATTTTTATCTCGAGCCATGTTCTGTCTGAAATTCAGCGCAACTGTTCGCGGGCTGCAATTATCCGAGAGGGCAGAATCATTGCCTGTGACAGTGTGGACGCTCTTTCAAAAACAAGTGCAAAACGCATTACCATTCACGGCACTGTCAGTCTTGAGCATCTTCATGGTATTCGAGACAGTAAAGTTTCAGAGGATTCGGTTAGTTTTCTTTACAGTGGGGATATGAATGCCTTGCTGCGGGCGCTGTCTTCAGGCCATGTTGATGACCTTACAATTACGGAACCAGACCTGGAAGAAATTTTTCTGCATTATTATGAAAAGGATGATGAGAGGTATGACACTTGTCAAACATGAATTAAAGCAAGGGAAAACCACCTTTTTGATCTGGACAGCTTCCATTGGATTTCTTCTTGCAGTCTGTATTTTTCTGTTTCCAGAAATGAAAGACCAGATGGATGGTGTCAGTGAAATATTTGCCTCTATGGGTTCTTTTACCGAGGCGTTTGGGATGGATCGTTTGAATTTTGGCACGCTCGTTGGATTTTATGCTGTTGAGTGTGGGAATGTTTTAGGACTTGGCGGCGCATTTTTTGCTTCTCTTTTTGCCGCAGGCATTCTCAGTAAAGAAGAAAAGGACAAAACTGCAGAATTTCTGCTGACACATCCGGTCGGCCGCAAAAGGATGATTACGGAAAAGCTGATGGCGGTACTGATTCTGATTACAGGGATGAATCTTATTCTCTATACCGTTGCGATCGGCTCTATCGCCGCTGTTGGTGAAGAAATCCCTTGGAAAGAAATAAGTCTGCTGCATCTCGCCTATTATCTGCTCCAGCTTGAACTTGCCGGAATATGTTTTGGTATTTCGGCATTCCTTCGCAAAGGAAGTGCGAGCGCAGGACTTAGTATTGCGGCAATGATGTATTTTCTGAGACTGGTGGCCAACATTACAGATACCGCTGAGTTTCTGAAATACATAACCCCGTTTGGATATTGTGACGGCGCCGATATTGTGGCAAATGGAAAACTGAATGGTGCAATGGTTGCCATTGGCATAGCCATAGGACTTGGCGGAATCATAATTGCTTATCTGAAGTATACAAAGAAAGATATTCATTAACCGGTGGCATCGCAGAAGAATTCGACGATCAAAACAATTCTGGATACTCCGATCCTGACTGAAGAAGGGAGTCTTGCTGTACAGTCTGAAGAGCTGGCACAGAAAGCAAAAACGACCATTCAGCGGTATCGAAACGGATCGGACGGTTTTGAACTTCAGGATAGTCGAATGTTTTTCGGATCTGATTGATTGTGTAGATCGATATTGAGCAGATTTATAGGTAAAGTTCTCTGGATGACCGGATAGATCCATAACAACAGATGGACACAGAACTGTTTCGAAAAGCTTTCATTTTTAGTCAGCCGTCCTTTATTGTCTGCCTATTGGCGAGTTTATAAAATTGAGAAAAAGGAGAACGTTTTATGCTCACACTTGCAAATATCTTTTTTCCCACTTGGATGCTTGGAGCTATTCCTTCCTATCTCTGGCTGATTATGCTTCCTGTCAATTTTCTGATTGATTCCCTGGTTTTGTTAATATGGGCAAAGGTCAAGAAGATTCAGAAGATCGGGGACTTCTGGAAGAGTTCCATTGTCCGCGTATGGTGCTTCGGGTTTGTATCGGATCTGTTGGCTGCATTCATTTTGTGTCTGTTCTATTTTGGCGGGTATGCTCTTTCGGACTGGCTGAGTCTTACGTTTATCGATGATCTGTTCGGGCAGGCGATGATTGGCTGGGGAAGTTTTCTCTATGGACTGTTTGGCGCTTTGATTGGCGGCTGTTTGATCTATAGCCTGGATCGACGCTGGGGGTTTCGCAAGACGACTTTGAGCCTCCTCCAACAAAAAAGTGTGGCGCTCTGGCTGGCTATTCTTACAGCGCCATGGCTCCTGGCAATTCCAACAGAACTGTTGTACAACAATCTGCTGGCGTGAGGATTTCAGACTGATCGGGACAGATCGTTCATAAGATAGACCATTCAAAAGACAGACCACTCAGAAAGAGTGAGGGGGTTGACTGTTTCCAGAGTTCAGACAGAATCCATTCGTTTCCAGTCTCCTGAAATTGATGATCCTTCAGACAGCTTGCTCTATTCGCTGGACGAGGGATTTTTATTTGCTTTTTTAAAGCGCCCGGTATTGACGCCCAGTATTGAAAAGACAGGCACTTTTTTGAAAAATGATCCTGAAATCGGTGGCAATTTGTCCAATCAAACAGAACAGACGCAACTTTTCCCATAAACTTTTTTGGCTTTGAGAGCTTGGATATAATAAATAATGACAAAATACCATTTGCATTGCTTAAGCCATCAGAGCCTCTGGTGGGAAGAAAGAGAGAAAAGAGAATATGAGTGAATTGCTGGATGTCGAAGAATTCAGTGAGCTGCTAAACAAAATCACCACGCGGGAATTATTGGAGAAGTTGACTGAAACCGTTCAAAGGGCTGATCCTGAGCATAGCCATCATTTGATTGAAGCGATTAAAAATGAGCTCTACTCCATGCAGGATGATCAGTATCAGGCTGAAATGGAGCTTGAAAACGCCAAGAAAGAAGAATATCGCCAGAAGGTCCTCGAAACCATTCGTGAGGTGAAAGAAGAGCATGGGGATCGTGTACTTCACGTCGTTGCCGAAGCCAATGAGGACTATGATGATTGGTATTCTTCGGATGAGCCGGAGTATTACATTGAGGATCCAGAAGGAGTCATCAAGCTGCTCAAAAGGCTGGAGAATATCTTGCTGGAAGCCTCGTGGCCAGATCAATGGCGTTTACGGCTGGAGCTTTTGGAAGAAGTGTTGAACCTGGATCTTGAAATTGATGATTATTATGCTGGTTCATTTGAGACCATTAAAGATGTGATTGAAGAAATAGAGATGTTGACCGATGACGGCATGTCAGTGTCGTCTGTCTGGAATTCGATTGTGGCTTCCTGTCTGCTGAATCAGCAGGAAGATTTGGATACCCGTCTTGCCGACCTGTTTGAAAAGGCAGTCTGCTATGATCTGAGCCTGGATATCTTTACTTCGCCGGCAGTGAATGAGAAATTAGATGCCAAAATCAAATTGACAATCGCAACAAAATGGTTTGACTTACTGGCTTCCGGAGAATTTGGAAATCTTCGAGACGCAGTTGAAAACGGTCTGAAATGGATCCCTGATCTTGAGCTTCAAAAAGAGTACGTTTTGAAACTAGTCAGGTCCATTCCATATTTTCGAGTCTTATCGTCAGAGTGCTTCCCTTGAAAGTCAAAGTCAGTTTCTTGAACAGCTTCTTGCCAGAATGGAGAATGAACCCTACCGCCGGGCTTTGTGGCATGATGAACTTTCAATGGTTGAACAAAGGCGGGGAAACAAGGAAAAGGCAATTGACCAGCTGAAAAAAGCGATCAATGACAGACCAACGTTTAAGCGCTATTACGCACTGGCCTGCCTCGATCCTGACCGGGACTACCTTCCAGACTTAAAAAGTATCAACGAGGACAAATACCTGTGCACCACTTATTCTGTTCTGGAAGGAAATATCGAACCTGTATTAAGTGAACTGACGCGCGAAGCTGGCCATGTTTCTTCCAGACGAACAGAAATGACTGTTCTGCTGTGTCTGCTGGGGCATTCGATGACCCATAAATCGCTTTTTGCTCTGGCTGAACGATTCTTAATGGAGGGGAATTATGCCAGCTTTGAATCCACAGCATTGGATGAGCAGAAAGTCGATTATTCCATGATCTTTAGTCGGGCTTTTGAGCGTGCCCAGCTTTCTGAAGAAGAGATTCAGAAAGCGCTGGATCTGCTAAATGATCGGATTCTTGAATTCTGTGAAGAAATTACAGCTTCACAGGCCCGTAAAGAATATTTCCGTTGTGCTCAGTTTGTCGGTGCTCTTTACCATGTTCGCTCTTTATATGGAGAAAAAGGGCTATCCGATGATTTTCATGCCCGCTATGACAAGCTGATTAAACGCTATCCGCGTTTTCGAGCTGAAATCAATGACTGGCTATAAACACAGGATTGTAAACTTAATTACGAATGAAATGAGGAATAGAAAATGGCAAAAAAGACAGCGGCAGGAACACGGATCCCCAAGGACCTTCAAAGCCGTTATCAAGCTAGGGCGAATACCCCATGGCTTGCCATGGGGATGAAAGCCCTCTGAAAGACAAGAAGAAACAGAGAAACCAGACAGGCAAGGTTCTGAAATTCCTGAAGGATCTGACAGATCCTGAAAAGGCCGTTTCTCTCAAGATTCTGCCAACAACGGCTGATTGAAATCCAAAGTGATCAGTGTACCAAAAGAAAACGCCCGGATCGGCTGGTTTTTGAACTGATCTCTGTAAACGAGACATGACATCCAAGGCATGTATCCATTACCGAGACCAGGTTATTTACCAGTCTGATCTGGGCGTTTTATCTTTCAGGAACTTAAGAGAGCTGCCGGCGCAGCTGCCGAAGAGTCTGCTTGGTCAGCTCATCAATCCGGCGGCTGTCAACACATTTGCCAATCGCCATTCGAATCAGCGTCGGATCCAGTTCTTTGGAAGACAGGGCCGTCATAGCCAGTCCGGGTTTCCAGATCATGAATTCGCAAAGCAGCCAGGCTTTGGCCAGCTGAATTTCACGTTCGTCGCCAGCAGCTGCCAGGGCTTTTTCAAGCCATGTATTGGCAGTTATGGAATCCAGTTTTGGGGCCCGCTTCATGATCCAGATCATTCCCAGCCGTCTGGCATAGCTTTCGGGCCGTTCCAGAAAGGATTGGGCGAGTTCTAAAAGCTCATCAGTCGAAAGACGCGGAAAGGTTAATCCATCTGTCTGGTACCACGACTGAATAAAAGGAAGAAAAGCCAGCAGAGCACGCCTGGCTTTGTCGATGTTCTTGTATTCATTGAGCAGCTGGATATGGATGATATCTTCTTCGACATAAGCGTGAGGCAGAGAAGTCAGAAAAGCTTCTTTCTGCTCAGCATCCAGAGATTTGGCGATAACTTTCAGATCAGGCGTTCTGATCCCAAGAAAGCGATCCGATGGAATGGTCGGAGCCAGTCTGGCATTAAATGTGGCCCGTCTGGAATCCTGTAAAGGAAGCAGTTTGTCTTCTAAGGAAAATTGCATTGAATATCGCCTCCAGTCGGTTTGATCTATATTCTTTGAATATTTGTAATTGGTCTTTGTTTTCTCAATGATTGTAGTCGGTCTTCAGGATCAGTATTCTCGATACAGCTGGCGGATCTGCTCTTTGGAAAAATTCTGGCTGAGTCCTAACAGTAAAAGAATTCGGGCTTTGTGCGGAGAAAGGCGCAGGGCAGGGATAGTGATCTGTTCTGGATCAAAAACTGGTGAGTCAAAGGCTGATCCCTCTAAAAGACGACTTGAGCGAACGATGACACAATTACCGGTATACGATTCAATCACGTCTTTGATTGCATTGGAATAGTTTCCGGCCCCTGTCCCGGCGAGTACAACACCATCATAAGTATCCAGCATGTAGGAAAGCAGGCTGGGGTCACTGTTGATATGGACATAGAAGATTTCAACCTTCTTATCCAGAGGCCCAGGATTCTGGCAGAAGTGAGAATAGATTGTATGACGGCGATAGGGCTGATGGACCATAAACACCTGATCATCCTGCATATAGCCAACCGGTCCTGGATCGCCGACTTCAAAAGCATCGGTTTTAATGGAGTTGATCTTGGTCAGATCACGGCCGGAATAAATGGTGTCACCAATAACGACCAGAACGCCCATGTTACGGGCATAAGGATGAGCAGCCAGAGCAACGGACTGATAGAGATTCATCGGTCCATCAGCACTGGTGGCAGTAGCCGGCCGCATCGCGCCAGTCATGACAACGGGTTTGGAGACATTCAGGACTAAATTGAGGAAAAACGCTGTCTCTTCAAGCGTATCGGTGCCATGGGTAATCACAACTCCATCAATGGCTGGATCTTCACAAAGGGATTCAACCAGCTTTTTGATTCCAAGTCCGTCTTCGAGAGTAATGTCATTGGAGTCTTTGGAACAATAGGTATGGATATCCAGTTCAGCCAGTTCGTTGATCTGGGGAATGGTTTCCAGAATGGAATCAACTGACAGGGTTCCGGCTTTATACTGGGCCGATTCCCCGATCCGGCCGGATCCGGCAATAGTTCCGCCGGTGGCAACAATCGCAACCTTTTTACGATTGCCGCAAGACGACAGCTTGGTTTCTGATGGATTGTCTGGCCCTTTTTGACGCTCAGAAAACACCGATTGCGCATGGTTTTGGGTGCAGTGAAAAGGAAACTCCGATTTTGCGGCAGAGTTTGGCTCTGCTCGAGTATCGGCAGAAGATGTATTGTTTTTGTTCATAGCCTTATTTTAGAAGATTGACTGTTTCCAAACAATGAATCAACCTTGTAAGCAGGCCAGAAGAAGAAAAAATAAATCTGAAAACCTTCAAGCGTGCAGAAATGAAGAATTAAAAAAAGCAGGCATGGAAATTTGTTTTCAGGGAATTAGAACTCTGCGTTGGCTTTTTCAGACGATCTGTTCTCGCAAAAACAGACCGCGCCTACTGAGATTGTGCCTGTCAGGCACTATTCAAATGTGCAGGATGATTTCTGGAATGCAAACAGACGCAACACTTGCAGCAATGTAAGCGTTGTGAATTTTTTATCTGGAATAAATTATGACAGGAAATGTCTAATGATTGTCTACTGATGTGAATAGACAAATAAAAAATGGGCTTGAAAAAGGGAATTAAAAAGAAATAAGGTGCTGATCAGAATTGGGGAAATCAAATGACAGTCAGTGTTGTTGAAGACCCTGATCACCGCCTGGGCAAAGGGAGTTACAATCGAGATCGAATATAAACAAAAAGTAGGATAAAACCGAAAACAGAGCGAATATGATTCTCAAATCAGAAGGACCGGCCGCATCAATGACTCTGATCCAAAAGGAGAAGGGAGATATAGAGAAGACCACCAAATAGAGAGAACGGATTTCAGGGCTTTCCCAAAAAGATGTAAAAAAAAAGGATCCGCTTTGATTGCAGATCCTGAGTATTAAAAGTGGTGCGGGCGACAGGACTCGAACCTGCATGCGTAAGCACTAGATCCTAAGTCTAGCGTGTCTGCCAGTTTCACCACGCCCGCGCAAGGACTATTAAACCACGCCCGGACGAAAAATGCAACAGGCCCTGAAAAGAGAATCAACGCCCATACAAAAGTCAGTTTTGATTTCGCCATGGATCAATCTGAATATCTTTAAGTTAAAAGAAACTCTAATAGATTTCATTAAAATCCGATCGAAAGTTACTCGTCCTTTGATGTTACTGGAGAATCGTGGTTGGCCGAGTCCATTCATCGATCTGTTCCTGAAGATAAACCTCCAGTTTTTCAAGAAATTTTTCATCCATGGGAAGAGAAGACCAGACAGCGTTGGTATCATACCCCTGTCCTTCCAGTTCTGGAGCGGACAGCTGAATGGTTACCGGACAATCAACCAGATCATCATCATTGATTTCTTCCTGCATTTCAAGAAGTTTGTCGAGGATAGGGGCGGCAATTTTCTGAATCAGTTCATATTCAAAAAGCTCATCATACATAAGTAGTCAGTATTCCTTTCAATTGTATCCCGTTCAGTTTTTCCAAATTATAACTCAAGGTGGAGAGGGGAACAAGATCATTTTTGTTGGGGAAGTGCTTACAAACAGGTCCAGAATTCCCCGGCATTTCCTATAGTATAGACATATCTTTTCCCATAATTATGCAAAAACACCTCATCTCATAAAATGGAGATGTTTTTTTTGAAAAAAAGGCAGTTTTTTATGCAAATATTCATGAATCAGAGCGCATAGCTGTTTTTGCGATGAACATGCACCATAAAAAGAAAGATTGACTTTCCCGAAAATTATCTGACAATGAAACTTACCCATTTAAAAAATGGCTGAAAATCTAACATTCCCTGGCTCATCGCAAAATGAAATGCCTGATTTGATATGATGGAATCCAGAAAAGCTGTCCTTGTTTTCCTTCTGAAAAGGGGTGAATCCAGGAGTGTTTGAACACAATGCACGAAGCTTTTTTCAAGGAGATGAGGCAGTGACTTTCTTCACACAGAAATCCGAAGTCATGTCCGATTCCTATACCATATTTATTTCTTATCCTGTAGATTGGAAGAAGATGGGCAGATCCCCCACTCTTGAGTCCGAAGAACGCAAGAGTAACAAGAGTAAAAGGAATAGATCGGCACGCCTGGCCAAAGAATGGATTTTGGCTGGCTGCGAGTCGATCTCGAAACAGAACCCTGATTTAAACCAGGAATGAGTTGGATCTGAAATCGATCCTTTGAACTCTGTAAGAAAACTCTGGTGAACTCTGTAAGAAAACTCTGGAATTCGAAACTGAGTTTTGAACGATGAACTCTGAAATCGAAATGGGAAAGAGCAGCAGAGCAGGATTGAAATCCCAATCTATCGCAATTTGAATATCGAAATATGCAATATCAATACCAAAATATATATCGAAATATAAGGAAAGATTTCCGCCTGAAGCAGGAAGTCTGGATTTTAAATAGTTGGAAAGGAGGCGTGCGCAATTCCTTTCTTGTTGAACAGACAGGAAAATCCTTGCGCTAAGCTGATGAACGATCGCAATTCTACGGACCTGAATCCTGAAGTGCCAGAAAATGATCCATCTACCAATGAAATTGATGATTTCACCCAGAAACTGCTGGATAAAAAAGCTGAACTGGCTTTATTTCCAGATGACGAGGACTTTACTTCTTCTTCGCTGGTCAATACGATGAACGAAGCCCAGCGCCGGAATGCAGAAGCATCGATGCTTAAAGCGCTTGACCAGTTCCGTAAAGAACGCGGCCAGCAGACCATTGAAGAAGAGGAGCGTGAGTACGCCCGCAACAACCCGTCTGAGGCGACAAGCAAAACAAAAGCCAATCCTTCTGGTGTTGGGACTTCGCATTCTTCAAAAGCAGCTTCAAAGCCAGTCTACGAAGAAATCGAACCCAATCGTTATGAGACCAAAAACCGGGAAGACCATTTTGTCAAACCCGAAACCAGGCCCAGAAAGGAAACGCGCTTTTATCACAAGCCGCGCTTCTGGGGTATCGTGGCGATCGTTGCCGTGGTTGCGGCAATCTTTGGCGCCTATGCCTGGAAAGTCACAGTGTATGATCCAATGCATGCCACAGACGTTGAGCAAAACTATGCCTATAACAAGCTGGTCAACTTTGCGGATGAATATCCAATGAAGTCTGATGCCCAGAAACGGGATGTGCTCAATCTGGAAGCGGATTACAACCAGCTGCCAGAAGCCAAGAAAGATGAAATCAACGCGTACTTTGCCAATCCAAAGCATGTCGGGATGACCTTCGTGGACCTGTTGAATTCGACCAGGCAGAGTGTGGCCAATGACCAGAACCCAACTTTCCAGGCTTTGATGGACTATGCGCGCAACTGGGGAACGGCCGATGAAGCCACTCGTGCCGACATCGTCAATCGGATTGATCCTTTCAATTCGCTGGATGAAAGTGCGAAAAACGAAATCAATGCAGTTTTCGTTCCGATTACCGGAAAAGACTTTGCAACGGTTTATAACGAATTCAAAGCCGCCAGTGATCAGGCCGCTCAAAATCAGCCTGGCGCAGGCGGCACTGGCCAGTCTACACCCAGCCAGCGCGCCGAACTTGAATCCCAGCTGGCTCAGCTCAATGCAGACCGGGCCCAGTACGCTCAGTTTTTAGCGGAAGAAGGTCTGGACAATGATGAGATTCTGGCTCAGTATGATGCGGATATCGCACAGATTCAGGCCCAGTTAAACCAATAAACTTAAATTACTTTACATCAATCCCTTTTCGTGTGGTACAATACTTGAGCGCCGACGTAGCACAGTTGGTAGTGCAACGCACTCGTAACGCGTAGGTCGTAGGTTCAAGTCCTATCGTCGGCACCACTTTGAAAAGTCTCCCATATCGATTTCAGATATGGGATTTTTTATTTTCCGGTTTCCATAAGAAATTTCAGCGCAGCGTGCAGGTTTCTGGTTTTTTGCGTATATGAAGATATGAACATACTTCTTAATTTCTGGATTTTGATTCTGGCTTTGTGCCCGATGCAGAATCCTGACACACTTTATCAGCGGCTGGATCAGGAAGCAAAACTCGATGCGATTGTCTCTTCAGATCTGGATGGCTTTCGCCAGCAGATCGAAAAAACAAAACATCAGCTGCAGGAAGGAGAAACCAATATCCATCGCACGTATAACGCTCTGATCAACCAGCGAGATGATGACTGGCAGGAAAAGTCGGCGTTGTTTGCCAATAAAGCCAGGCAGATCGAGCAATCCATCAAGAGTCTGGAGAAAGCTTTAACGGTTTTACAGACCATTCAGGAAAAGAATGCCCCGCCAAAACCGGATCCTGGCCATATTCCCGAAGAGGTCTGGAATTCTGTTTTGTCTGTAACCCCTGATCTTCCGCATGGAGCGCCTGGCTATGGGCCTGGATTTGAAAGGGCCTGTCCGGCTTTTGAAGAGCACGATACGACAGAAGGCCTGGATGGACTTGATGGCCTGCCGATCCCTTCCACGCTTGGCCAGTCAAGCGGTCTGAAAATGCCGGCCGCCGGTGTTTTATCTGCCGGAACCTGGGCGTATCCGGGTGGTGGGCTGCATCTGGGGATGGATCTTGCTTTATCGATGTATACGCCGGTCTATGCGCCAGCGGACGGGGTTATTTTGTATGCAGCCGCTCCAGCTGGCGATGGAGGAGGGTATCTTGGCAACTGGTGCGGCTGGCCGTTTGGCGGCGGGAATACCATTGCCATGATCGGTCAGTCCAATGACAGGCTGTATGGGATTACCTTTTGTCATCTGTCCAGCCGGATTCAAGTCCGCGCTGGTCAGCAGGTTCATCAGGGGGATCTGATCGCCTACAGCGGCAATACGGGCAACTCTACCGGACCGCATACGCATATCGAACTGTTTGATCTGAAAGTCTCCCTGCCCGAGGCCATTCATGCGTTCCAGCAGGGCGCCGATTTTTCGTTTGGTACGGGCTGGGATACGCCGGCAACGTGTTCCTGGATTGCCTGCCGGGTCCGGCCGGAACTCTATTTTGGCCGCTGAAAAGCGAAAAAGGCCGAATCCAGAACAAACCAAAAAAAGAAAAAAGGAAAAAGAAATAAGTCCTGGATAACAGCTGGATCGATCTCTGGATCAGGCTGAAATCCGGGGCTTTTTGAGGATAGATGTCTTTTTTTAAAAAGAAACCGTTTTGACGATCAGCAAGCCAGAGACAAAAACACTTTGTTTCAACAGAATGGACAAAACGGTTAAAATGTCCTGTGTAACGAACAGAAATGAAATCAGAGATACTCCGGTTTAAAGACTTTTCAACGGCAGAGCAGACATTGTTTTCTGTTTCTCTTTTCATGATCGTTCTGCGATAGTTCTGCAATAATTCCGGATTTCTTTTGCGAACAGTGGGATTGTAGGACCATCTTTTGTAGATGAAAATGGTCATTCAGACAGGACAGGTGTTTTGAAGGCTCTATAATGAGTGCGTAAAGAGATGCCATTTCTGACTTAAACAAAGCAGTTGAAAGAGTCATGGAGTGATTTTTGAACCGGAAAAAAACAGATGTTTTTCCGGACCAGGAATGTGAAAAATATGGATTCTTTATTTGAAAAACGTATGGCAGCGATGCTTGGCGATGAGATGGATGCTTACGTTCAGAGTCTTGAGCAGCCTTTATATCAGGGCCTGCGGATTTCCCCACGCAAGCAGGATCTGGAAATCACCAGAAATCAGCTGCCTTTTTTAGAACTCCCTTCGCGTTTTGCCCGCAATACCTGGTATATCCATGGACAGTACGGGCTGCATCCAGACCATTTACAGGGTCTGTTCTATCTGCAGGAACCCTCCGCCGGTTCAGCTGTAGACGTCCTCAACCCAAAACCCAATGACGTTGTTCTCGATCTTTGTGCAGCTCCCGGATCGAAGAGTACGCAGATTCTCGATCGTCTTGATGGCGGCTTTCTGCTTTCCAATGAGATCGATCCCAGGCGGGCTCAGATTCTGCTTTCCAATATGGAGCGGATGGGTGCCGAAAACTTCATGGTCACAAACATGGACAGCAAGACGCTGTGCAGTCAGATGCCCTCTGTCTTTGATAAAGTCCTGGTTGATGCGCCCTGTTCCGGAGAAGGCATGATGAAAAAACATGAAGCTGCATCCGATCAATGGTCATATCCCAATGTCCTGCTTTGTGCAGCCAGACAGAAGGATATTCTCAAAGAGGCCTGGAAAACGCTCAAACCGGGCGGTCAGCTCGTTTATTCGACCTGCACGTATGCCCGAGAAGAAAACGAAGAGAATGTGGCCTGGCTTTTAGAGACTTTTGAGGATGCCATTCAGCTTGATGTCGATGTTGAATGGGGCAGGCCTGGATTTGAAACGGAAGGCATGGACGCTTCCAAAGTCCGACGGATTTTCCCGATGGATGGCGGGGAAGGCCATTTTGTCGCCCGCTTTGAAAAGAAGGAACAGGAAAAGGATTCAGCCCCCAAAAAAACTGTTCAAAAAGCGAAAGCAGCCAAACCCGAAGAACTGCCCAAAGAAGCTTCAGCGTTTCTCAAAGAACAGATGCCACATGGGTATCAGCATTATCATCTGGTCCGCAATAAAGATGGAGTGGAAGTCTATGGAATGAACTACCCTTTCTTCAATCTGAAAAAAGGAAAAGTGCTTCGTCAGGGTGTGCAGATCGGTGAACTGCTCAAAAACCGTTTTGAGCCGGCGCATGCATTTTATCTGTCGAGTTCCTACGCCCAGCAGGGCCTGACCAAGACGGAAACAACCCTCGAACAGATGGATTGTTTCTATCATGGCCATCAGCTTGAGATCAATGCCCCAAAGGGATACCGGGCCTTATGTTATCGGTCAATCCCTTATGGCTTTGGCAAAAGTTCGCAATCAAGGATCACAAATAAACTGCCCAAGGGCCTGCGGCTCAATCCGGGTTCAAAAATTTTAGAGGTGTAATTTATGTCGCAAAATGTACCAACTTCATCCGCAGATAAAAATGCGAAATTCAAACATCAGCTGTATCAATACACATTGCTGATTATTGGAAGCTTACTATTCCCAATCGGGGTTACCTGCTTTATCGTCCCCTGGTCTTTGAATACCGGCGGCCTGATTGGTATTGCCCAGATCCTGTCCTACACACTGATTCAGGGTACAGCTTTATCTGGTGTATTTAACTTTCTGATGAATATTCCACTGTTCATCCTGGCCTGGAGAAAGCTTTCGAAAAACTTTGTCTACAAGACACTTTTGTCTTTGATCATTCAGTCAACGCTGTTATCCGTTCTGCCGGTTCCTTCTGAACCAATTCTGCCAGATGTATTATCCAACGTAATTTTCGGCGCCATTTTAGGCGGTGTGGGGATTGGTCTTTGCCTGCAGTCGGCTGGTTCGGCTGGCGGCCTGGATATCCTGGGCATGTATTTTTCGGTTACGAAACCTGGCTTCTCGGTTGGTAAACTTTCCTATGCGGTGAATGCCTTTGTTGAACTGGCAGCAGCCTTCATCTTTGGTCTTCCAAACGCTCTGTATTCGACCATGTTCCTGGTTCTGGCTTATTTCATCTCCGATAAAGTCCACCTCCAGAATATCTGCATGTATGGTCTGATCATCACCAACGTTCCCGATGTCAAAGAACATCTGTTAACCGATCTGCACCGTGGCGTTACGGCATGGAACGGTTTTGGTGCCTTTACCGGAGATCACAAAGAAATTCTGCTTTGCGTCATGAACCGTTACGAAGTCAAATCCGTTAAGAGAATCGTCCGGACTTACGATCCGAAAGCCTTCTTCATTCTTTGTGAAGGCAAGGCTGTTCTTGGCAACTACGAGCGTCGTCTGATGGAGTAATTTTCCCGCAGATTCCCGGCTTTTTCGATTCTTTGAAAACAGAAATCTGTTTTTGGAAATGAATCATTCCCATAACGAATTAACAAGCATTTTTGAAAATTTGATAAAAAAGAAAACGGCCTTCACCGATATGGCGAAGGCCGTTTTACAATGAGAGGAGATCTCACCCATTCTGTATGTTCATTTCCCGTATGCTCATTCCTTTTTCTGATCGATGAAAGCACTGTTCCTTTGTCAGGCGGGGCAGATTGAGCAATTTTGCGGGGAACGGACCAATGCATTCTGAATGTCGGTTCCATGTGGAAAAGAAAACGGCCTGTCTGATTCAGATGTCCTGAGAGCAGAGTTGATGGATTCTTCATGGATCCTTCTGAAAAAGACCGAATTCATGATCAAGTGAAAGCCAGACAGAAGATCAGACCCGATACAGAAGTGAGAGGTGAGCCTGAAATAAAAGGAGATCAACAATCATGATTATTCAAAGTCAGCGAGTATGGGTAGTCGATACCTGGATGCCAGCTCAGATCGAAACCGATCAGGAAAAAATTAAAGCGGTATGGCCATATGGAACCAAGCCAGTTGATGAGGACTATGGAACTTTGCGTATCGTTCCTGGCTTTATTGATCAGCACACCCATGGCGCCTATGGCTGGGATACCAACGATGCCACTGAAGAAGGCCTGCGCAACTGGATGAAGAACATCGTCAAAGAAGGCGTTACCGGCATTTTGCCAACAACCATTACCCAGTCGGAAGAAGTTCTGACCAATGCTGTCCGCAACGTAGCCAAAGTTGTCCGGGAAGGCTATGAAGGGGCTGAAATCCTCGGAATCCATTTTGAAGGCCCGTATCTTGACCAGGTCTATAAAGGCGCCCAGCCCGAGCAGTATTGTGTGAAACCAGATCTTGAGCAGTTCAAACGCTATTGGGAAGCTTCCGATCATCTGATTAAGCTGATCACCATGGCAACCGAACATGATGAAAACTATGAACTGACCCATTTCTGTGTCGACCATGGCATCGTGGTCAGCCAGGGACATTCCGGTGCGACTTACGAGCAGGCCCGCATGGGAGTGGCCAATGGTGCGATGTCGATGACTCATGTTTATAATGGAATGACTAAATTCCATCATCGTGAGCCCGGACTTGTCGGTGCCGCTTTCCGTTTCCGTGACGTATATGGCGAACTGATCTGCGATGGCAACCATTCGACCTATGAAGCCATTTATGACTTCTACCAGGCCAAAGGTCCAAACTTTGCCATTCTGGTAACGGATTCTTTGATGGTTAAATCTCTGCCGGTCGGAACCCGCGTTCTGTTTGGCGGTAATGAAATTGAACTGATGCCGGATGGATCCGCGCATCTGGTTGTGCTCAAGAGTCTGGCTGGCAGCACCCTCAAGGTCAATCAGGGCCTGAAAGTTCTCGAAGAAGCTGGGGTTCCATGGTTAAGTGCCATCAACTCCTGCACGATCAACCCGGCGACACTGCTTGGCGTCAATGACCGCAAGGGAAGCATTCAGGCAGGCAAAGATGCCGACCTGGTTGTGCTGGCCGATAACTACGATGTAGTCATGACCTATACCAAAGGAAAGAAGGCATTCTGAATATGAAATTTTATCTGCAGACGTTAAAACCTGATGAATTCATGCAGGTGAACCAGTGTGTTACACTCAGCGGGATTTATACCGAACCCATCGACTTTACCCAGGATGAACTGGATGTGAATGCGACCCTTGCATCGCTTCAGGAAGTGATGAGCGAAGACCAGCTGATTTACCTGTTCGGTCTCAATGATACCTTCCGGCATCTGTTAGAAGAGGCCAAGCGTCTGCAGAGTGTATGCAGCCAGGCCCGCCTGATTGTCCCGGCCAATGAACAGGGCTTCATGGCCGTCAAAGCTTCTAAACGTATGGGGGTTCCGGTTGCGGTTGGCGCGATTTTCCAGAGTGAACAGGCGGCCATCGCTTTACAGGATCAGGCCCCGTTATTGTTTGTCAATCTGGAAAAGATTGGCCGTTATACTGACAGCATGCAGGTGCTCAAAGATATTCTGGCTCTGGTGGATGAGGACCAGAAAGAAAACGTAGTCGCTGTCTGCTCCAGCCTGGAACAGGTTCGTTTTGCGATGCGCGCCCAGGCAAAGGCGGTCTGTGCAAATTTTCGAGTTTACGCCCAGATGATGTATGGCAGTGCCGTGCAGTCCGATCTGAGCATTGCCAGAGAAGAATGGCTTCTGACTTACGCCCGGCATGATGTTGTAGAGTAGATCTAAAGAGCGGATTTTAACAGATGGATTTTGCAGGCAGATTGAATGGATCTGTCTTTGAAGCCGAAAATAGACCAGCGTTGCTTAAAAACAGACCATCAAAACCGATGAGTCAAAAACACTGGCGGGTTTTCTGAACAGGAAATCGCTCCATCTAAGAGATTTTGCCAAGACCGAAACCGGTGAGCTGTCTTTTGAAAGGAAGAATCTCCTGATTCTGCGCAGGATTAAATTCTGCTTAGATTTAAAATCTGCTTCACTTACCGGATTTCTGGCTGTTCGATACGGCTTTTAACGATATAAAACCACTCAAGCTCTCTTTTCGTCCTGTCAGGAAAAGAGAGCTTTTTATCTTGAATTGATGGCTTTTTATCTTGAATTGATGGCTTTTGATCTTTGGACAGAGTCAGGTTTCACTGTTTTAGGCATCACGGAAAGACCTGTTGGGACAAGCGGCTATAATTTGAATGTTAGAAAGGCAAAGGAGGGAGAATATGGAATTTGAAAAGATGTCAGAGAATCTTCAAAAGATTTTGATGCAGGCTATGAATGATGCCAAGGCAAAACAACATGCCAGCGTTGATACCATTGATGTTCTTGAAGCGATTTTCAAAAGCGATGTTCTGAACGGACTGTTTGACCGCTTAAATGTCGATAAAAAGAAGGCACTAGAGATCATTCACGAAGAAGAGAAGAATATCGTTAAATCCAGCTCTGCCAACGTTAACTTAAGCAACGAAGTTCAGAAGTCGATTGAAAAAGCAGCGAAGTGGGCAGCAGAACATGAAGAAACTTACCTCAGTGTGGCTACACTCTGGATTGCCCTCATGTTTAACAAGTCCTACATCTCCAGAAAACTGGTTCAGGTTTTCAATCTGAATGAGAAACAGTGCTACGATGCTGAACTCGAACGCCGCGGAGGACGCAAAATGGATTCACCAAACGCAGAAGACAACCTTGAAGCTTTGAAGAAATATGGACGTGATCTGGTCGAAGAAGTCCGCGAAGGCAAAATTGACCCCATCATCGGTCGTGACGACGAAATTCGCCGCATGATGCAGATTCTGTCCAGAAAAACCAAAAACAACCCAGTTTTAATTGGTGAACCTGGTGTTGGTAAAACCGCTGTTGTTGAAGGTCTTGCATGGCGGATTTTCAAGGACGATGTCCCTGAATCATTAAAAGACAAAAAACTGATCGAACTCGATATGGGTTCTCTGATCGCCGGTGCCAAATACCGTGGTGAATTTGAGGAACGCTTAAAAGCAATCCTTGATGAAGTCAAGAATTCGCAGGGACAGATCATTCTGTTCATTGATGAAATTCACAACCTGGTTGGCGCAGGAAAAACAGAAGGTTCCATGGATGCCGCAAACCTGCTCAAGCCAATGCTTGCCCGTGGTGAACTGCACATGATTGGAGCCACAACCTTTAACGAATACCGCAAATATATTGAAAAAGATGCCGCTCTGGAACGTCGTTTCCAGCAGGTGCAGGTAAAAGAACCAAACGTTGAAGACACAATTTCGATTCTTCGCGGCCTGAAAGACCGCTTCGAATCCTATCATGGTGTCCATATCAACGACGATTCCCTGGTTGCAGCAGCCAGCCTGTCTGATCGCTACATTACAGATCGTTTCCTGCCAGATAAGGCCATCGACCTGGTTGATGAGGCGTGTGCAACTTTAAAAGTTGAAATGGAATCCATGCCTCAGGAACTCGATGAACTTCAGCGTAAGATTATGCTCCTGCAAATCGAGAAGACATCCTTAATGGATGAAGATGACAAGAAGACCATTGAACGCCGTAAAGAAATCGAAGAAGAAATGGGTCGTCTGCAAAGCAAACGCGATGAACTGTACTCCAAATGGGAAGACGAAAAACGTCTGATCGAACTGGCTAAAGAAGACAAGCAGGCGCTTGAAAAAGCAAAACTTGACCTCGAAACCGCTCAGAACGAAGCCCGCTATGAAGATGCCGCAAAACTGCGTTATGGAACCATTCCTGAACTCGAACGCCGTATTGCCCAACGGCAGGCGGATGAAGCCGGCGAAGACGCCCTGATTCAGGAAACGGTCAACGAAGAAATGATCGCCAAGATCATCTCCCGCTGGACTGGTGTGGAAGTCAGCCGCCTGGTTGAATCCGAACGCAAAAAATTGCTCAATCTCAAATCCGAAATGGAAAAACGGGTTGTTGGCCAGGATCATGCCATTGACCTGGTTGTCGATGCCATCCTGCGTTCCAAAGCACAGATTCAGGATGAAAACCGCCCAATTGGATCTTTCTTATTCTTAGGTCCTACCGGTGTTGGTAAAACTGAAGTCGCCAAGACTCTAGCCAAAGAACTCTTTGATGATGAGCGCCACATCGTACGAATCGATATGTCGGAATACATGGAGAAACATGCAGTGAGCCGTTTAATCGGAGCGCCTCCTGGATATGTTGGTTACGATGAAGGTGGACAGTTAACGGAAGCTGTAAGACGTAACCCATACTCCATCGTTCTGTTTGATGAAGTTGAAAAAGCGCATCCAGATGTATTCAACGTTCTGCTTCAGATCCTTGATGATGGCCGGATCACTGACTCCAAAGGGGTTACCGTAGATTTCAAGAACACGATCATCATCCTGACTTCCAACCTGGGTGCTCAGTACGCTTTTGAATATGCAAAAGAGCCTGAAATCCTGCACGAAAAATACATGGAAGAAGTTAAGAAGCACTTCCGTCCAGAATTTATCAACCGAATTGATGACATCGTTGTCTTCAACGCTCTGTCTGAAGATGCCTTCACGAAGATTGCCCGCAAATTTGTTGGCGAACTTGCCAATCGTCTGGCTGAAAAAGACATTACGCTCCATGTCAGCGACGCAGCTTATGACAAAATTGCTGAAAATGGTGTCGACCCTGTCTTCGGTGCCCGTCCAATGCGCCGGTATATCCAGCGTTATCTCGAGACCGACATTGCCCGTCGGATGATCGAAGAAGGCGTGATGTCCAATGCCTACATTGATGTAGACATCAAAGACGGTCACTTCCACGTTGATATTCGTAAAAAAGAAGAGTAATACTGAATAAAACAAGAAGTCAGGGAAATCTCCCTGGCTTTTTTTGGAAGGTGAACACATGACACTTGCAGAAATTTTAAAAGATTCAAAACGCGTCGTCTTTTTTGGCGGCGCCGGCGTCTCAACGGAAAGCAACATTCCGGATTTTCGTTCCGCAGATGGCCTGTATGGCGAAAAGAAAGAACGAAAATATCCATACCCGGCTGAAACCATGCTGTCGCACTCGTTCTATGTTTCGCACCCGAAAGAGTTCTTCAATTTCTACTTCAATGAAATGATCTATGAAGACGCCGTGCCAAACGATGCGCATAAAGCCCTGGCCGAACTGGAGAAAATGGGCAAACTGACGGCTGTCATCACCCAGAATATTGATGGTTTGCATCAGAAAGCCGGATCGGTCAACGTTCTCGAACTTCATGGCTCTGTTCTTCGCAACTACTGCACCCGCTGCCACAAGTTCTTCACTCTGGAAGAAACCATTGCCAACCGCAACAAAGATGGCATCCCTGTCGATCCGGATGATGGCAGCACCATCAAACCAGATGTTGTTCTGTATGAAGAAGGTCTGGACCAGAACGTCCTCTATCAGGCGGTCAGGCAGATTGAAAGCGCCGACTGCATGATCGTTGGCGGCACCAGTCTGGTTGTGTATCCGGCAGCCGGTCTGCTCCAGTATTTCCATGGCAAATATCTGGTTTTAATCAACCGCGACTCGACCCCATATGATGGCCAGGCGGATCTTGTGATTCATGATTCTATTGGCAAAGTCTTAAAAGCTGCCGTGGAAGATCTGAAAGCCTCCGAAAAAAAGACGGATTGATCCTTCGTCAGGTAAATGTTCGATTCGCATCGAAAACAGACCGAATTTTCGCAAATCGAAAGCAGCTGAATCGTAAAGACTGATTCTTTTAATTGTCCAAAGAGTCCAAAAGAATTCAGACAAAAGACCCCAGAACTGAAGTGGTTCTGGGGTCTTTTCTGTTTTGGAGAATGTTCGAGCGATTTTCGAGTGGTTGTCCAAAAAACACCACACGACAAGGAAAAGAGGCCTGTTAGTCGAGATCTTCGCCGTTGGATTCGATGACTTTCTTGTACCAGTAGAACGAGTCTTTCTTGCTGCGGGAGAAATCACCGGTTCCATCATCGTGACGATCAACGTAGATGAAGCCATAGCGTTTTGCATACTGACCAGTTCCTGCAGAAACCAGGTCAATTGGGCCCCATGTCGTGTAGCCGATTAATGGCACGCCATCTTCGATGGCTTCGCTCATTGCCTGAATGTGGGGACGGAAGTAGTCAATTCGATACTGATCATGGATCGAACCATCTTCTTCCACAGTATCAAAGGCTCCAAGTCCATTTTCAACGACCATCAGCGGCGTATGCGGATAGCGGTCATGGAGTTTGTTGAGAGTATAGCGAAGTCCCTGCGGATCAATCTGCCAGCCCCAGTCTGAAGCTTCCAGATACGGATTCTTGATTCCATAATTCATATTGCCGGCAGTTTTCTGCGCATGGGGATTTGTGCTGACACAGTTGGTCTGATAGTAGGAGAAAGTATACAGATCAACTGTGCCTTCTTTGAGGATGACTTTGTCTTCTTCCGTGATGAAGGAGAAATCAATGCCATGTTCTTTGAAGTAGCGAAAGGCATAACTTGGATATTCACCACGTACTTGAATATCCCCACAGAAACCATTATCCATTTCGTCTTTTTTCAGGCAGGCCATCACATCTTCAGGATTGGGAGTCAGTGGATAAAGAGTGCCATGGGCAATCATGTTGCCAATCATGAAGTCCGGATTGATCTCATGACCGAGTTTGACTGTTAAAGCAGAAGCGACAAATTGATTGTGCAAAGCTTCGAACATCCGCTGCTGGTCGTATTGAAGTTCAGGCAAAGGCAGAGGATGGGTGGAGTGGATGTCTTCTTCTTCCATGATCCCCAGACCATATAAAGCGCCTTGACCACCATGTAGTCCCCGGCAGGGAATGTTGATTTCGTTGAACGTCAGCCAGTATTTCACTTTGTCTTTATAGCGTTCAAAGACAGTTCTGGCATATTTGACGAACAGATCGATGGTCTTGCGATTGGAGAAACCACCGTATTTCGTCACGATATTCCATGGAATTTCATAGTGGCAAAGCGTAACGAGCGGGGTGATGCCGTATTTTGCGCATTCATCAAAAACAGCATCATAGAAAGCCAGGCCGGCTTCATTTGGTTCTTCATCATCCCCATTTGGGAAAATTCGTCCCCAGTTGATGGACAGACGGAAAACATTGAAGCCCATTTCGGCGAACAATGCGATGTCTTCTTTGTAATGATGATAGAAGTCGATGGCTTCATGCGATGGATAGAAGGCTGTGTCATCAATCACTGGCAGGAAGGTGCGGGGAGTATGGAGATCGCCACCAAGCAGCATGTCAGGGACAGAAAGCTTTTTGCCATCTTCGAGATAGCCGCCCTCGCACTGGTTGGCTGCAACGGCGCCGCCCCATAAAAAGTCTTTTGGAAAGCTCATGGAAAAATCCTCCTTGATAGTTTGGATACAGACAATGTCTGGGGGACAGACAGAGTCTGGAATACAGATTTGATTTGGATTGAAAGTCAGATCTGGCTGCTGATCGATTTTCAGGGGCTTTCAGCCCAAGAAAAAGCCGGCGATCAAAGGATTGCCGGCAGTCAAATTGGATTTAAAAATTAGTCGATATCTTCACCATTGGATTCGATAACTTTCTTGTACCAGTAGAAAGAATCTTTCTTGCTGCGAGAGAAATCACCGGTTCCATCATCGTGACGATCCACATAAATGAAGCCATAGCGCTTTGCATACTGACCAGTTCCTGCAGAAACCAGGTCGATTGGGCCCCATGTTGTATATCCGATTAATGGTACGCCATCTTCGATGGCTTCGTTCATGGCTTTGATATGTGGACGGAAGTAATCAATGCGATACTGGTCATGGATGGATCCATCTTCTTCAACAGTATCAAAAGCACCAAAACCGTTTTCGACGATCATTAATGGAGTCTGTGGATAACGATCATGCAAAATGTTCAGGGTATAACGCAGGCCTTCAGGGTCAATCTGCCAGCCCCAGTCAGAAGCTTTCAGATAGGGGTTCTTCACACCGGCAGACAGGTTGCCAGCTGTTTTTTCTGCGTCTGGATCTACGGTTACGCAATTGGTCTGGTAGTAGGAGAAGGTATACAGATCCACGGTTCCTTCTTTGAGGATGACTTTGTCTTCTTCCGTGATGAAAGATGGATCAATGCCGTTTTCTTTGAAGTAACGGAAGATGTAGCTTGGATATTCACCACGAACCTGAACGTCACCACAGAAGTCATTGGCAATCTGATCCTGCTTGAGGCAGGCCATGATGTCGTCTGGATTTGGGGTCAGCGGATAAAGTGTGGAGTGGGCAATCATGTTGCCGATGACAAAGTCAGGGTTGATTTCGTGACCCATCTTCACGGTCAGGGCGGAAGCAACGAATTCATTGTGCAGGGCTTCAAAGATTCTTTGCTGGTTGCCTTTCAGTTCAGATAAAGGAATGCGGTCTGTCGAATTGATGTCTTCTTCTTCCATGACACCAAGTCCATATAAAGCCCCCAGGGCACTGTGGCCAGCCATGCAGGCAATATTGATTTCGTTGAACGTCAGCCAGTATTTCACTTTGTCTTTATAGCGTTCAAAGACAGTTCTGGCATATTTGACGAACAGATCGATGGTCTTGCGATTGGAGAAACCACCGTATTTCGTCACGATATTCCATGGAATTTCATAGTGGCAAAGCGTAACGAGCGGGGTGATGCCGTATTTTGCGCATTCATCAAAAACAGCATCATAGAAAGCCAGGCCGGCTTCATTTGGTTCTTCATCATCCCCATTTGGGAAAATTCGTCCCCAGTTGATGGACAGACGGAAAACATTGAAGCCCATTTCGGCGAACAATGCGATGTCTTCTTTGTAATGATGGTAGAAGTCGATGGCTTTATGCGATGGATAGAAGGCAGTGTCATCGATCGCTGGCAGGAAGGTGCGCGGTGTATTGACATCACCGCCAAGCAGCATGTCAGGGACAGAAAGCTGCTTGCCATCTTCCAGGAACGCTCCTTCGCACTGGTTGGCTGCAACAGCACCACCCCATAAAAAGTCTTTTGGAAAGCTCATATTTGATCCTCCTTGGCAACTCGATTGCCTGTTTTTTTCAATTTAACAGATTTATATATCCCTGACCATCCCTTTTTCTGCCGGAAGTTAAGCGCTTTGTTGCCGTATCAAGGAATCTGATACAAAATAATCTTTTTATGCTTATAAACCAGATTCATCGTTTCGCTGGCAGAGGCGGCCCTGGGCGGCAGGTCAGTTTTCCATCTTTTTCAGGCTGCCGGGCCTGAAAAAAAAGAAAGCGACCTCTTCACCTACGCCAGGACAGGAATTCTGACTGGAAACAAAGAATCCAGCCTAATGCTGAAATGGAACGGAAAGGGAATGGATGAGATTGATTGTCATGAAGGAACATCAGGCTGGCATGGTGCGCCGCGGCCTTTTGATACGAGCGGCCAAGACAAATGGCACTTGTCAGGATAAGTGGGCAAACTGCCGAAGGCAGTTTTATTTGGTATAGAGGAAACGCTCATCAAGAGTCACTCCAAAAGCGTCCGCGACATCTCGAAAATCCTGCGGCTGAATCGTCTGCGCTTTGGCTGGAGACATACTTAAAACCTTGACGAGAATTTCAGCCGCTTTTTCAGCCGTATGCATCAGTCCAAAGGTGGTATCAAAATCTTTACCGGCCGCAAACGTGCCATGGTGGGCCCAGATGGCCAGATCATAGTCTTTCATTTTATTGCTTGTGGCATAGGCGATTTCAATGCTGCCGGGAACCATCCATCCGATCACGCCGACGCCTTCCGGGAAGACAACCGGGCATTCGGTAGCCATTTCCCAGAGTTCGCGGGTGAAGACTTCATCCTGTAAAGGCAAAACGAAAGTCAGGGCAATGAGGTTGGTGGTATGAGCATGGTAGATGATGCGGTAGTCTGGGTTAATGGCGACTTTTACGGCATGGTTCATTAAGTGGCTGGGCAGTTCGCTGGTTGGCTTGCCGCCGTTTTCAAAGCCATAGACGATGCGATAATTTCTTCCAGTTTCGTCCAGCTCGATCAGACCCAGGCTTTCAAGCGGGCGGTCGCTTAAATGACGGAAGAAACGACCGGATCCGGTCACGAGAAAATGCTCACCCCCAAGGTTTTCAACCTGGACGCCAATGGGTGTCCATGGGTTGTTTCGATTCAGTTCCAATTTCACGGCTTCGACTTCCGATGGCTTTAAACGATAGGATAAATTGCCGCCATTGCGTTCGTGCCAGCCGAGGTCATAGCCATCGGTTCCCATCTGAATAAAAGATTGTACAAAAGGCTGTTCTAAGATCATCATTTTTCTCTTCTTTCTACAGATCGCAGTTCGGTTGCAAACTGGCTTGTGGACAGGGATTTCTTTTCTGCTGCCGGAGAGGGCTGCCAGGCAGAATTGGCAGTCTGTTTTTGCCAGAGCTTCTGGAGAGCTGTTGACCGGCAGGATTTCTGTTTTCTTTTCTGGATTTTCTGTTTATGTTTTTTCTTTCTTTCTCTCTTTATTTGCGGGCCGAAAGAACATCGTTTTCATAGGTGAGGACATCTTCTAACCAGCCCATGCTGCCATCCACATCATTGCGCCGGCAGTATTCACGCCAGATTTCTTCGAAAGGCAGTGTTTTGAGTTCTTCTTGTAAAACCATCAGTTCGCTGAATCTGTTTTCGTCCTGGAGTTTTTCAAGACGATCATTTGGCTGGAGCAGGGCATAGAGCAGGGCTTTTTGAACATTGCGCAGGCCAACCGTCCAGGCCACGATGCGGTTGATGCTTGCATCAAAGAAGTCAGTGGCCAGGTAAACACGGTCCAGTTCAGGATTGCAGCGAACGATTTCTCTGGCAATTTCACGAGTTTCATCATCAAACAGAACCACATGGTCACTGTCCCAGCGAACCGGGCGGGTAATGTGTAAGGCAAGATCATCAGCTAACAATAAAGCGGCAGAAATTTTATCGGAAACAACTTCGGTTGGATGGTAGTGGCCGTTATCCATCAATGGCGTCAGGTTGTTTTTGATCGCGTATCCAAAAGTCATTTCGGCACTGGCGACAGTGTAGCTTTCCATGCCGATGCCAAAGACTTTGCTTTCCAGGGCAACTTTGACCAGGTCGCGGTCATAGTCCATGCTCAGGATTTTGTCCAGCGCTTGTTTAAACCGCTTTCTTGGAGCAAGACGGCTTCCAGGAACATCTTTGAGGCCATCAGGAATCCAGATGTTCATGACAACTTTCTGACCTGTCTGTCTGGCCATTTCTTCGGAAATGCGGATGCAGGCCTGGACATGATGGATCCAGAATTCAGCCGTTTCTGGATCGGCGCTGGAAAGGGTCAGTCCTTCGGCTTTTGGATGGGAGAAGATAGTCGGGTTGAAATCAAGTCCCATGTCATGTTTTAACGCAAAATCAATCCAGGGCTGGAAATCTTCTGGTTTCAGCTCATCACGATCACGGTCATCTTCTTTCATGGCATAGCTGGCATGAAGATTGAGTTTCATTTTGCCAGGAACCAGGGACAGGACTTTTTCGATATCCTGCATCAGCTCTTCAGGCGTGCGGGCTTTGCCGGGATAGTTGCCGGTCGTCTGAATCCCGCCGGACAGGCTGTCACTGCCATCAAATCCGATGACATCGTCCCCTTGCCAGCAATGCATGCTGACAGGGGTTTGAGCCAGTTTTTCCATGGCTTTTTCAGGGTCGATGCCTAACTGTTCGTATTCGCGTTTTGCGTCTTCGTAATGGGTCATATTGTTCCTCTTTCTAGATCGGATGCTTTGAATTGTGATGGATCTTGCTTGTTGAGAAAGATCGCCTAGATCAAATGTTAATTTTTATATCATGTTGATTTAGGTTATATTAAAGAGTAGGGAGATCCAGCAGACTGCCAAAGGAAGCAGGCGTTTCTGGACGAACGCAAATCAAAAGATGTATCGCAAAGCAGATCGGCGCAGATCCACTTTAAAAAAGAGAATTCAGTATGTTTTTGGCTGGAAGGAATTTTCCAGAATCGACTGGCACAGAATGTTGTCGTCTGCGGCGTGGATCTGGGCTAACAGGTTGCCGATGGCGGTTGCCTCAACCGGTCCGGCTAAAACAGTCTTGCCGGTCTCTTTGGCAATCAGTTCATTGAGATAACCGTTCTGGCAGCCACCGCCAATGATATTGATGGCTGAATAGGTTTTGCCGGTAAGATTTTCCAGCTCTAAAACAGCCTGTCTGTAGGCATTGGCCAAAGAGCGATAAACGGCATCCGCAATCTGGCCAGGAGTCACAGGAGGCTCAATGCCGCGTTCGCGATAGTCTTCCTGAATCGTTTTGACCATATTGTCTGGATGCAGGAAGCAGGATTTATTGACATCAAAGATTTCTTCATAAGGATCCTCGCGAGCCAGCTCAATCAGCTTGGCAAAGGAGTATCTGGAGCCCAGGTTGCGCAAGACTTCCTGAATGATCCAGAGTCCCATGACATTTTTAAGCAGACGGATCTGACCATTGGCACAACCTTCATTGGTAAAGTTCACAGCGCGGGCCGCTTCTTCAATGATCGGTTCATCGAGAATGGCACCAAGCAAAGACCAGGTTCCGGAAGAGAGAATGATCTGATCTTTAAAGGGACTGGCCAGGTAGGCGCTGGCGGTATCATGCGAAGGAACGGCAATGACTTTGCACTCAAAACCGACAGACTGAGCAACTTCAGGACGCAGGTCTCCAATGACTTTTCCAACTGGAGTGACTGGACAGAGCAGATTGGAAGAAATGCCGGCTGCTTCAAGCAGTTCAATCGATGGCTTGCGTTTTTTGCAGTCGAGCAGACCGGAAGTTGATAAGTTGGTGTATTCGTTGCACGTCTTACCGGATAACAGGAAGTTGAGATAATCCGGAACCATCAGGAAGGTTTCAGCCTGTTTGAGGCGTTCATCCTGATAGAGTTGGAAAAGTGTGTTGAAGGGCTGATATTGCAGACCATTGACCGCATACAGGCCTTCACAGGAATATTTGTTTAAAAAGGAAGCGGCACTTTGTTCATGGCGATCATCCCGGTACGCAATCGGATGGTCGATAGGGGTTTGATCCTGGTCAAGCAGGACATAATCACAGCCCCAGGTATCAATGCCGATGGTTTCGGGCAGGTAACCAGCTGCTTTGCATTGGCGCATGCCTTCAAGAATTTGATTGAAAAGACCATTGAGATCCCAGCAGCTTCTTCCATTAGTCGATACAAGCTGGTTTTTGAATCGATAAACTTCTTCGAGTTCAAGTTTTTCATTGTTGTAAAGACCGATAATCAGACGGCCGCTGCTGGCTCCAATATCGACGGCTAAATGACAGGACATAGAGAAATTTCCTTTCTGTATAAAGGTTGAATTGGTAAAAGGTGAGACTTGGATAGTGAAAAGTGATAAAAAGCGAAAAGGGGGCAGAATTCCATACAGGGATACAGGCCGATCCTTTCAAAACAGATGACAGAAAATAAAGAGAAATTCATCATGATCATAACGGATTCAATCATTGTTTTCTCCTGAATGCTGTCTTGTTTATGGCTTTATATTAAGTGGTGGAAGCGCTATTGTCGCTATCGCAAGTTAGCAGACTTCCTGTCAGAATTTAATGAAGTGGATGAAGAGATAAAAAGGAAAAAATCCCTGTATCCATGATATCTGATGCAGATGGACGTGGAATGCCGTGGGTTTTGATACCGGGCTTTGAGGATTCAAAAGAAAAAGCCGCCTTCAATTGAAAGCGGCTGATCTGTGCATAGAGAATAGAGACAGGAAATATAATCAGAAAATAAAACAGGGATAAGAGTGCAGATTGTCAGGATTAAAGATGGAGCTGAACGATATCGTCTTTGACACTTTCAACTTCAACAAGACGTTCGCAGAGAATTTTAATGGTCTCTTTGTTCAGTTCAGAAAGCCTGCGGTATTCCTCGATGAGCAGCTGCTCATCGATGGAAAGAACGATGGGTGATGCGTTGGCGGGATCGTCGAGACCCAGCAGATAGGAGATGGAAACATCCAGATAATCGGAAATTGCCTGAAGCTTTTCCTGCGGGATGTTTTTAACCCGGTCTGATTCATATTTTGAAATAGAAGTCGCAGTAACCCCAATGGCGTGAGCTACATCTTCCAGCGTTTTTTCTCGTTTTAAGCGCGCGTCCCGCAATCTCTGTCCCGTTGTCATGCCCTTATTTTATACCGTCACGCCAGAAAAACATGACAGGCTAGCGCAAAAAGATAAATCTTTTCTTGTCGGATACAAATCTGAATTGAATCTACACTTTCCGGACAGAAAAAACAGTTGATATTCAAAAAGCTCTGGATGGGGCGTCATCCAAAAGAGTGGAGAAGTACCTGAAAATGGCTGGAAAGTGACTGGGCAAAAAGTTGATGGTGATCCTGGATTATCGGAAAAATGGAATGAAAAAGGAAGAGCAGAGTTCTCAAAAAGAAACAGGACAGAGCAGGCAAGAATCCGAACAGTCTGGACTTGGGAAGGGCAAAAGAAAAAAAGAAGCAGGGAGATATCTGCTTCCAAATTCCAAAAAAAAGACCTGAAATTCAGGCCGGTAATCTATACAACGCAAATCAAATTCGTTTTAATTTGATTTGCAGTTATTTTCAAATGGCGGAGTTGCAGGGATTCGAACCCTGGGTAAGATTGCTCCTACACAGCCTTTCCAAGACTGCACCTTAAACCGCTCGGACACAACTCCATTCGCCTTAGCTCCTATTTAGAATACAAAATTCAGAACCAGATGTCAAACAGAAAATTTTATTTTTTTAGAAGTTTGACTGGAACTGATTTTTGTTTTCCAGAAGACATCTTCGCTGAAGATCTTTCCCGGACGCAGGTAAGATACTACCAGAAAGAATCAGAGGCGTCCAGTCAAACTGGATAATTTGTAAAATATTTTATAATCGGATGGAATTATCGTCTGATATGTTACTGTTCACACCCTATTAAAAAGACACGACGAAAAGACAAGTTTGCTCATCATTTTACAAGCTTGTCTTTTTGA
>CAJTVE010000040.1 GCA_910579655.1 uncultured Allobaculum sp.
TCGACCGCCGGCTAATGCCGAACACTGTTCGCAGGCAGGAGTGAGTACATTTTATCCCTCCAAGGACAAATTCTACTTATTTATTGAAGGGACCTCTGGTATATCGGGCAGTCTGGTTTTGTCTTTAAGCATGGTGATCAGAAAATCGCAATTGACCTGGTTTTAAGTGATCTGAAAGATCAGGATGGGAAGACAAGAAGGTATTATGAAGTCCCATTTCCACCCGAGCGTTTAGTGGTTGATGTCGTTTTATGCACCCATGGCCATCGAGACCACTATGACAAAAAGACGATTTTGGGACTCTATCAGGCCAACCCCAAAATCAGAATTATTGTTCCAGAAGGAATCGTCCAGACTTTGATTGAAGATGGAATTCCCAATGAAAATATTGTAGGTCTGAACGATGGAGAGCATGCAGCTTTCGAGGATATTCGGATTTCTGCTTTTTCAGCCGCCCATCCTGAAATTCTCAAAGATGAGCAGGGAAAGGATCTGAATCTTGGCTATGAGATGGAAATTGGTCCCGCAAAGATCGTTCATCTGGGTGATACTTTACTTTGCGAACAATTGATTGATCACTTGCAGACCATGGAAGCCCCAGACTGCATGATTGTTCCGATTAATGGCCAGGATTATTTCCGCACAGCTCGCAACTGTATTGGTAATCTCTCAGCCTATGAAGCGGTTATGGCTGGAAAAATGACCCGGGCCAGACAACTGATCCCCTGCCATTACGATATGATCATGGGCAATACCTGCTCGGTTCTCGATTTTGTCTCGAATATGGAAGAACACTATCCTGAAGGAGGCATTGCCCTGCCACGACTCGGTGAGCGGTTGATTTATAAAAAATAAGGATAGAAACCAAAACCATATTTTGAATCGTGTGGGCGCTGTTGGCAGAACGAATGCGATTTCGAGAAGAATTTGACTATGGATAATGATTTGGGTGTATTGACATTTGACTGTTATGAAACGCTGCTGGATCTGTCGTGTGTCGGGCAGATTGCCTAGGAATATGGAGTTGATTCAAAGAAAGCCTGGACGTTTTTCAGTTCTTACGAGGATCGGCTGATGTATGGAGAATCCTTTCGCTCATTTGAGCAATTGATCCGAGAGATTCTTCGATTTGTTGATTTTGAGATGAGAACTGACGGATTTAAAAAAACACAAATCGTGTTTTGAAGGCGTATGAAGAGGCAAGGCCATTTGCGGACGTATTGCCAGTTCTTCATCAGCTTCATGACAGAGGATGGCAGCTTGTTCTGTTGTCAAATACTGATCACTTGAGGAGGGAGAAGCATCTGGAGGTTCTGGACCATTGTTTTGATGGCGCGGTCATTGCAGATGAGGTCCATTGTTACAAGCCGGATCTATCGTTTTTCAGGATAGCTGAAAAGCAGTATCTGAGAGATGGAAAGAACCATATCCATATTGCTGCAGGATACTGGTGGGATATCGTGCCGGCAACGAAGCTTGGGTGGAAGAAAATCTGGGTTGACCGGCGCAGCCATGTACGAACTGGGATCAGGAAAAACCAGTGGTGACTGTAAACTCCTTTGTGGATCTAAAGAAAGCCATTGAGAAAACTTTAAGACAATAGTTGCAAGAAGGAAGATCAACTTGGTGAAGTCGTGTTTTGGCGAAGGAACTGCACGAAAGGCGAAAAAAAAACCGGCAGGACTGAATCCTGCCGGAATAATTTTTAAAATGGTGCGGTTGATGCGATTCGAACGCACACGGGTCGCCCCACTGCCGCCTGAAGACAGCGTGTCTGCCATTTCACCACAACCGCATTTGTCGCTCAGCAACTGAACGCCTATTCAAGTTAACATTTTTTAGGGGAATAGGCAAATCGTTTTTCATAATTTTTTAGAGAATTTTTTTGATTGCTTAAAAAGAACGAAAAATGAATGATTTTTCTTATGGTGTTTCTTTTCTCATCATCAGCTGACCAGAATCACAGAATATTTAGAGTACGATTACCAGATAAAATCACAATTATGAAAGATTGTGCCAAAAACTGAAAATTCAGGTTGACCGATTGTTACTATCGCAAGGTATGGTTGGAATAATTCAAAAAAGACACTCATGTCTGAAAGGAGACCCCCTATGAAAAAAATCTGGAAGACAATGTTTTCCCTGGTCATGATGACCGTTCTGGCCGCCTGTTCGAGCAGCACTGGCAGCTCTTTGGCTGAATCGAGCGCTGCTTCTGCTTCTTCAGCCAGTACTGGAAGTTTGACAGGCAATGAACCAACTTCGATGGTTGTTGTATTCTCCGCCACTGGAAATACAATGGAAGCCGCCAATCTGATTTCTGAACAGACCGGGGTGCCAATTTTTGAAGTAACGCCAGTTCAGCCTTATACAGACGAAGATCTGAACTACAACGACCCAGACAGCCGGGTTTCGAAAGAACATGATGATGAATCCCTGCGAACAATCGCTCTTGAATCCACAACACCAGACAATTGGAATAGTGTAGAGACTGTTTATCTTGGATATCCAATCTGGTGGGGGATTGCGGGATGGCCAATGAGCAGCTTTGTCCAGGCTGTCGATTTTGAAGGAAAAACCGTATATCCATTCTGTACTTCTGTCTCTTCAGGTGTCGGGGAAAGTGCCGTCCAGCTTTCTGAAATTGCCAATGGCGGGGACTGGAAAGAAGGCGTTCGTTTTTCCCCGAGCCCAAGTTCAGATGAAATCCAGGAATGGCTTTCAGCCCAGTAAAGAAAAGGCCATCCATCTTAAAAATCGGAAATAACCAGAAATAAACAGAAATAACCATCCCTCAGAAAGATCGTCTTGCAGGTGGAGGCAGGGCAATGAATTGGCGGCGTCCAGGCCAAAGAATTCCTTGTCCAATGCTACACTCAGACTGTACAGACTGCCTGAACGGCAGAAAATTACAGTTAATTGTGGAGGATGTGTTTATGATTCGTTTTGAATATGAGCCGCAGAACCAGCGTTCGGCTGTTTATGACGATGGAAGTCTGATTGGTGTCTGTGAATACCAGATTCGGGGAAACCAGTGGCTGATTACCCATACTGAAGTTCTGCCTCAGTATGGAGGCCAGGGGATTGCCCGTAAACTGGTGCTGATGGTTGCCAAAGCTGGTGAAGAAGCCGGCGCTGAAATTGTTCCGATTTGTTCGTACGCCGTGAAAGTATTGGGTTGAAATCCAGTACAGATTGAAGGTACATCGGCCATAGTCTGCCTGTCTAAAAATAAATCTGGAACAATCCAACTTAAATGTTTCATCCAAAGAGATCGATTCGTCGGTCTCTTTTTTTGGGGCTGATTTTTTGTGTTCAGAATGACTGGACTCCATGTTGATATGGGTATGAATCTTTGAAATCTCATTCGTTTTTGAAAGCCCTTTAAAAGGGAACGGGAGAGTAAGAATCTGGCGAAAAACAGGGACTTGTGAGCCATCAGATACTTTTTGGGCTAGTCTGTAAGACTATGATACTAAGCAGTTAATATTTGATGCATCTAATATAAGGAAGAAGAGAAGAGAAGAGAAAAGGAGAAACCATGTTCAAGCAACAATCACTGACAAGTGGATCCTACAAGCGGGCATTGATTCTGTTTGCGATTCCACTGTTTTTTTCGCAGCTGTTCCAGACGCTGTATAACACCTGCGACACGATCATTATCGGCTATAACCTGGGAGATCTGGCCCTGGCTTCTGTCGGGGCGGTGACCAGTCTGTTTGATCTGGTCGTTGGATTTTCCAATGGATTTGGCCAGGGGATGGGTGTCATCGCCGCCCAGAAGTATGGCGCAAAAGATTACAAAGGATTTCGCCGGGTCGTCGGTCTGTCGATTCTTCTTTCACTGATCGTCTCTGTTGTTTTGTCTGTAGTCATGAGCCTTTGTCTGCGGCCGATCCTGACGTTTATGAAAACCGATGCAGCAATTTTCGAGATGTCCTATTCTTATATTTCGATTATCTGTATGGGACTATCGATAACGGTTTTCTATAATCTGGCAGCCGGGATGCTGCGGGCAGCGGGAGATTCTGTGACGCCGCTGGTGATTTTGATGATTTCCTCAATGCTGAATATCGGTCTGGATTTATTGTTTATTACCGCCTTCAACATGGGAGTGGCGGGTACGGCCTGGGCGACACTGATTGCGCAATGCGTTTCCCTGGTTGTGTGCGTGGCGTGGGTCTTTTTCAAGCGCAAAGATCTGGTTCCGGCCGCTTCGGATTTTAAATGGGATGGCGGCATGGTCAGCAATCTGACCACAATGGGTCTTTCCATGGCGTTGATGTCCAGCATCGTTTCCATTGGAACGCTGATTTTACAGATTGGCATCAATGTGCAGGGATATCTGATTGTTTCTGGCCATACAGCCGCCAGAAAACTGTTTTCCATTTTGAATCTTCCGATTTTCTCGATCATGATGGCGGTTTCCCCCTTTGTCGCCCAGAATGTTGGAGCAAAAGAATATAACCGGGTTCAGCAGGGAATTGCCTTTTCCAATCGGCTGGGTCTTTACTATGGTGTGATTCTGACGGTGATTATCTATATTTTTGCAAGACAGATTGTGGCTTTGATTTCGGGTTCCAGCACGCCAGAGGTTCTGGATACGGGGGAATTGTACATGAAAACCAACGTCCCCTTCTTTCCGGTGCTGGCTGTCCTGCTGAATCTGCGAATTTCTTTACAGAGCATGGGCCAGAAGACGGTGCCGGTGATTTCATCGGTCATTGAACTGGTTGGCAAGATCCTGTTTACACTGATTATTGTGCCAAAAGTCGGGTATATCGGGATTTGCTTTACAGAACCGGCCGTCTGGATTGCCATGTGCCTGTTTCTGATCTATTTTTACCTGAAAAATCCGCTGTTTAAAGAACACTCTATTGCACCGCGGATTTTCTGACCATCACTTACTTCTGCTTGAGTCTGATTGAGAGTGCTTCTGAATTTTCCAGAGGTTTTTTATACATTCTCAACAGGGATAGTCCAGCAGCCCAAGAGATCGCCCGACTGGATTTAACGGAAGCCCCGCCCTCTAAGCTGCCCAAAATAAAGAACACCGCTGAGTGAAAATGAAATAGCCGCAAACACGCTCGACAGGAGCGCGTTTGCGGCTATTTGTTCGTTTTGGCGAATTATGTGGATGAACAACAGACTGAATTGAAGGTGGACAGCCATCAGTTATTCGTTTGCCGACTTTCTTTCAGGCAGCTGCAAAGCGGTGGCGTTATGGTGTTTTAACAGGAGTAAAATTCTTTTAGTCCAGTTCCAAAGTATCTATTGTTGCTTTTCAACGAAGTCAACTACGTCTTGTACGGTTTTTAGATGGGCAAACTCATCATCCGGGAATTCAATGGAAAATTCATCTTCCAGCGCTATAGCTAGTTCCATAGTGTCGATGGGATCCATTCCCAGGTCTTCGACCAGGCGCGCCTCGGGTGTGATACTTTTTGGATCGAATCCGATGCCTGTACAGAGCAACTCTTTAATTTTTCCTAACATATTCATTCTCTCTCCTAAAATGGTGATGATCAAAGTTAGTTGGAGCATAGCATGGAAAATATCTTCGGTAAACAGAGTGGTGACCGAAATATAAAATAGCTGTCTTTTTTGCGTCCTATCTGTTCTGATAGATCCTATGGGGTCCCAGTCGTCTGATATCGGTGATCAAATATGAACTGTTTAATATCATCGTGCCAAAAGCCGGCTCTATCGGAATCTGTTTTACAGCGCCTGTTGTCTGGATTGCTATGTGCCTGTTTCTTCTATATTTTTTCTTACGTATATTTCTACTCGTGCAACCCGTAATTTTAAAAAATATATATTATATCCAGAATTTTATGAAATTATATCTAAATTGCACGTGTATAATTACTTATTTCTTACATTTTGACTTCAAACAGCGCCTCCTGAAATTTTTTCAGGGGCTTTTTTTATTCATATAAAAATAATAGAGCTAAAAGTAAATTGAATATTGCAGAAAATGAATGATCCGCCTGAAAACACTTCGGGAATGATGACAATTTGAATAACAGAAAAAAGCAAGAAAAATGAGAAAACTAAAACTTTTTTAAATAATCATATTTCAGCTGCAGCGCGTGGCATCTGCATCTGATTTAACTTCTGGCACTGGCATCAAAGCCATGAAAAACAGAAAAAATGGCACTGTTGTCAAGCGCCAAAGCTCATTTGGAATCGATTGTTAGCCTTTTCATGGCCGGGTAGAATGAAATCACCAAGAGAAAGGAAGAAACACATGAAACAGAAAGTTCAGAAATTTGGGCGTCTCCTCTCTGCAATGGTTATGCCCTGTATCTCCGCGTTTATCGCCTGGGGATTAATCACCGCATTCTTTATTCCAGACGGCTGGCTGCCAAACGCAACGCTGGCTCAGATCGTCGATCCAATGCAGCGCTACCTGCTGCCCGTATTGATCGCCTTCATGGGTGGTCACATGGTCGATGGCAATCGCGGTGGAATGGTTGGCACGATTGCCGCTATCGGCGTTATCGCCGGGGCTGAACAGCCAATGTTCATCGGTGCCATGATTGCCGGTCCACTCGGTGGATGGTGCATCAAGAAAATCGATGAGATGCTCGATGGAAAAATTCCAAACGGATTTGAAATGCTCGTGAACAACTTCTCCGCTGGAATTCTCGGTTTCCTTTTGGCCATCCTGGGCTGCCTGGTTATCGAACCGGTCTGCGTCGTTGCGACAAACGCAATGGCATCTGGCGTTACATGGCTGGTTAACCACGGTCTGTTATGGCTGACCAGTGTCCTGGTAGAACCTGCAAAAGTACTTTTCTTAAACAATGCAATCAACCACGGTATCTTTACTCCGCTTGGACTTGATCAGGTTGCTGAAACTGGAAAATCGATTTTCTTCTTAATTGAATCCAACCCTGGTCCTGGTCTTGGTCTGTTAGCTGCCTATTGGTTATTCGGTAAAGGTTCTGCTAAAGATTCTGCACCAAGTGCCATGATCATTGAATTCTTCGGTGGAATTCATGAACTGTACTTCCCATTCGTCTTAATGAACCCAATTACGATCTTAGGTCTGATTGCTGGTGGATGCACAGGCGTTATCATCAACAGCCTGCTTGGCGGTGGTCTGGTATCCGCTGCTTCTCCTGGATCGATCATTGCAATCCTGAGTATGTGTGCACCTGGAAGCTACTTCGCAGTCATCCTTTCCATTCTGGGCGCTGCTGCTGTTTCCTTCGGCGTCAACTGTGTTCTGTTAAAAGCCTTTGGTAAAGAAGGCGATATGGAAAAAGCTTCTCAGGACGTGAAAGCTTCGAAATCCCAGTCTAAAGGTCAGGCTGTTCCTGCTCCTGTTGCGGCCCAGACAACAATTAAACCAGCCTTTACTGTTGCCTTTGCCTGCGACGCTGGCATGGGATCCTCTGCAATGGGCGCTGCTGCTGTAACAAAAAAATTGAAAGCTGCTGGTCTGGACATCAATGTTCCACACTATGCCATTAACGATTTACCAGAAGTTGATTACATCATTACTCACGAAAGCTTAGTTGACCGCGCCAAAGAAAAAGTACCAGGCGCCAAAATCTTCCCAGTTACCAACTTTATGGGTGGCACTGAATACGATGGAATCGTTGCAACGCTGTGTGAGGCTGCCCATGCTGGATCTTCCAGCGCACCAAAAGCTGTAGAAACAACCGCTGCTCCTCAAAAGAAAAACTTTACTGCTGCCTTTGCCTGCGATGCCGGTATGGGATCTTCCGCAATGGGCGCTGCTGTCATGACAAAGAAATTCAAAGCGGCTGGCGTAGAGATCAACGTTCCACACTATGCCATTAACGATTTACCGGATGTCGATTACGTCATTACCCACGAAAGCTTAGTCGATCGGGCCAGAGAAAAAGTACCAAATGCCAAAATCTTCCCGATCACCAACTTCATGGGTGGTCCTGAATATGACGAAATCGTCAAGGAAGTGATTGGGTGATTGAATTCTCTGATCGTGTCCGCCGAATTCTGAGAGTTTTACTGGAACAACCGGATCAATATCTGAGCATGGAAACGCTGGCTGAAAAAATCCAGGTTTCCCGCCGGACAATCTTCCGGGAACTGGATGGTCTCGATGAGCTGCTTGCCCCACTCGGGGTACAGCTTGTCTCAAGACCTGGAAAAGGCATCCGTCTGGAAGGCGATGACGAAAGTCGTGCCCGGCTGTTTGAGAGCTTGTCAGGCACCAGTCATCAGGCTTCCAATAAAGAGGATCGCCGCCGACTGCTGCTTTACGACCTGCTGTCAAGGCCGGAAGGCACAAAACTGAGCGTCCGAGCCTACAAGTTTCAGGTTTCGGAAGCCACCATCTCCAATGACCTTGAAGCTTTACGCCCCTGGCTGGCCCGCTTTAATCTGCAGGCCGGCCGGAGCGGCAAGCTTTCTGGAAGCGAAAAAGATATTCGAAGGGCGATGAGTGAGTTGATTCATGAATCCATTGAACCGGCTCCAATCGAGTATCTCAACGCAAAAAGCCTGTTTGACGATCTTTTTCAGACCGCTCAGGAAACAGGCATTATGAAACTTCTCAACCAGCGCATCCTCCATGAAGTGCTGGAAACCTTCGAAGAACATCAGGAAGAGTTGCAGCTGAACCGTTATGAACAGACATCCTATATTTCTCTGATTGTCCACCTGGTTATTGCCATTGAACGAATCGAAAAGGGCGAAGCGATTCTTGGGGAAGTCGATCAGAATCTGGATCTGACGGAAGCAAAAAAACTGGCCAGTGTTCTTGAAGAAAGCTTTGATCTGAAATTCCCGTCTGCTGAAATTGGCTTTATTGCCCTGCATCTTGAAGGAGCAAGGCGAAGTTCCCTTGCTGTTCCCACCAAAAATGAAAAAACGGTTGGTAAAGAAGATGACTTTCTCCTTCAGACGGCCCGTAAGCTGTGCGCCGCTTATGGTGAACCACTGGGTTCGCTGCTCAGTTCTGATGGCCAGTACATGCAAGGTCTGGTTGCCCATCTGGAACCCACGCTGGTCCGCCTGAAAGCCGGCATTCCCATTCACAATCCGCTTTTGGGACGGCTCAAACAAGACTATCAGGATTTGTTTGAGCGAACCAGTATCGCGGCTAAAGCACTGGAACCCTACGCTCTGACTGCGATTTCTGAAGATGAAATCGGCTTTCTGACCATCCACGCAGGGGCAGCCGTTGAAAGACTGGCCCAGCGCAACAAGCAGCGAAAAGTCCCAACTGGTGTGCTTTGTGCATCAGGGATTGGCACCAGCGCCATGATGAAAGCCAGACTGGAGCGGACTTTCCCCAATCGGATGGTGTTACAGACGCTAAGTTTCAGTCAGCTGGACGATCTGCCCGATCTTTCCTTATTGATCAGCAGTTATCCTCTGGTCGATATGAACATTCCGGTTGTTCAGGTATCACCGCTGCTAACCAGTCAGGATCTGGAAGCTGTTGAGCAGATGCTGGATCTGATCAGTCAGAAACCTGCTGAGCCAGGAAAAGAAGGACGCGAAAATTTCCGCTCCCGTATGAAAGAAACCGCCAGATGGTCTCAGGATTGTCTGGAAGTAGAAGAAAGCTTTGCGCTGATTCCGACTTGCGCTGAGTCAACCATTGCGGACCTGATCGAACAGGCAGCCTGCCATTCCCGATCCCGAAGTGATCTGGTAAAAGAAGCTCTGGAACGACGCGAAAGTCTTGGTTCAGTGATCAGCCATGATGAAGGCTTTGGCCTGCTGCATGCCAGTGCCCCGAATCTGGAAGGTCTGGAATACTTTATCCTCATTCCAGAAGGCAAAACCTTTACCAGTCCAGAACTTGAAGGCATCACCTTCATGGCCGTCTCCTTAATGCCCGATACAGCAACCAAGCTGGACCGGGAAGTCCTGTCCGCATTAAACAGCGGACTGGTTACCAGCGAAAGCTGGCTGGAAGCTTTAAAAACTCACAATTCAAGCCGGGCGGTCAGCCTGCTTGAAGAACTGCTTGAAACAGTCAGTCCGGTCCATCGCTAAAGCCAAAGTCCGGCGATGGTTCAGGATGAAGCCCCCGCTTGAGGCATAAAAAATAGGTCCAGGAAATCTGGGCACGCATAAAAAATAGAACGCATAGAAAATAGAAACCCATAAAAAATAGAAAAGACAAAAGGTTTACCGCTCACCCGGCTTGATTGATTTCTCATTGATCAAAACGTTAAGCCAGGCATAAAAAATAGAACCCACCAAAATCGATTTGCAAAAAACGCATAAAAAATAGAGACAGGCCTTGTCATCGGAAGGTCCGTCCAAAAGGAAGTCAACAGAAAGAGAGAACACATCATGGCATTCTTCAACCGCAAAAAGAAAAACGAAACTCCAAAAGTCCTCGACGCTAAAAATATCCGCACGGGATGCAAAGCTGCAAACTCTGATGAAGCCATCCGTTCGGTAGGAAAAATGCTGCTGGATGGCGGCTACATTACGGAAGGCTACATCGAAGGCATGCTCAACCGTGACCACGATCTGACCACATATATCGGTAACGATATCGCCATTCCTCATGGTGAATACGAAGTAAAAGACTGCGTACTCAATACCGGTCTTGCAGTTCAGATCTACCCAGAGGGTATTGAATGGGGCGGTGGAAGAGTCCGTATCGTCATCGGTATCGCGGCTTCCACTGAAGATCACGTCACGATCCTCCAGAACATCGCTGAAAAACTTGGGGATATGGAAATGGTTGAAACGGTTGTCCGTTCCGATCCGAAAAAAATCTGCGAAATCCTGACTGTTGCTTAATCCAGACTGGAAAACTTGACAGTGCTGACCACTCCTGTTGGATCAGATGGGACCATTCCATCTGATCCGTGGGAGTAAAAGAATCACATCCAACAAAGCTAAACCAATTCTGATTTAAAGATAAAGATAGAGATAGAGATAGAGATAGAGATAGAGATAGAGATAGAGATAGAGATAGAGATAGAGATAGAGATAGAGATAGAAGGAGAAACTATGAAAACTAGAGCAGTCCGTCTGTATGGTGTGGATGATATCCGCCTCGACGAAATCGAATTACCAGAAATCCAGGATGACGAAATTCTCGTCAAAGTTGTATCTGACTCCATTTGCATGTCCACATGGAAAACAGTGAAACAGGGAGCCAAACACAAACGTGTTCCAAACGATGTCTATGATCACCCAATCATCATCGGCCATGAATTTGCAGGGGACATCGTGAAAGTCGGCAAAAAATGGCAGGATAAGTTTAAACCTGGTCAGAAATTTGCTCAGCAGCCAGCAATCCCAGGCCAGATGGAATCTCCAGGATATTCCTATCAGTACTGTGGCGGCGACACCGAATACTGCATCTTCCCAAACCACATTATTGAATCGGGATGCCTCTGGACCTTTGATGGCGATGCCTATTTCGCATCCAGCGTAGCCGAACCAGTTTCCTGCTGCATCGGCGGCTACCACACCAACTACCACACTGTTCCTGGTACTTACCAGCATGTCATGGGAACCAAAGAAGGCGGCAACATCATTATTCTTGGCGGCTGCGGCCCAATGGGACTGGGAGCCATCTCCTATGGCCTGACGTTTGAAAATAAACCAAAACGCATTGTGGTTACTGAAATTTCAGATGAACGCATTGCCAGAGCCCGCGAAGTGATTTCTGAAGAAGAAGCAAAAGAACATGGCGTTGAACTGATCTATGTCAACACCGCAAACATGGAAAACCAGAGAGAAGAACTGATGGCCTTAACCGATGGTCATGGTTATGATGATGTCTTCGTTTACATTCCAAATGAAGCAGTCTGCGAACTGGGCAACTCCATCATGGCCTATGATGGCTGCATGAACTTATTTGCCGGACCATCCAATCCACAGTTTGCAGCGAAGATCAACCTGTATGATTCCCACTACTCCAGAAGTAAAGTCATTGGCTCGACTGGTGGAACAATCGATGATATGAAAGAAGCCATCGATAAAAACGCAGCTGGCCTGATTAATTCGGCCGTTATGGTGACTCATGTTGGCGGTCTGGATTCCGTTGTTGAAACAACAAAGAATCTGCCAAACGTTCCAGGCGGTAAAAAACTGGTTTATACCCATATCAACATGCCAATGACCGCAATTGATGATTTCGGCAAACTTGGCGAAACTGATCCATTCTTCAAAGAACTGGATGAAGTCTGCAAGAAAAATAAAGGCCTCTGGTCCGCTGAAGCCGAAAAAATGCTTCTCGAACATTTCAACGCGGCATAAGATAAAATAAGCTTGAATGAAATTGAATGATCCTGAAGTTTAGAAATCCCGATCTTTAAAATCGTTCATCCGCAAAGCATTTCCTTTCACAAAGAACACCGGATCTGATTTCCCCAGTCATTTCCGGTTAACCGATAGATTCGTACCGAGTCAGTTTTGTCAAATTCCCGTCTTCCCCAGACGGGTTTTTGACTTTTGATTGGATGAGCGATTAAATGACGAATGAAAAAGGGAATGTTAAAAATAGTGGTAAAAATTTCACACTAAGGCGTGAAAAGTGAAAAAATCGAACCGGTTTTCTGACAATAATTGTAAAAATCGCTATCATTAAAGCAATATTGTAAATATCGAACAGGAGGTGTAGGCGGCAATTCCTCCCAGAACAAGCGATGGAGTTTTGTTGCCGCATTAGATGACGGATGGCAGCCGCGGCAATCGGTATGTCGCATTGAAAATCTTTCTCGATCTGAACTCGGGAAAAATGGATACAGGGGATGCCTTCTACTTTCCAGACTGGAAAGAGGCATCTGTTTTCTTCAAATCCAATCAGGATGCAATTTTAACCAATCAGATCATGCAGGATAAATTAGAGGGAGCACTCGAATTTGAATCCAGTAAGTATGTCCTCAAAGATCCAGATTCAATCCAGTGCGTCAGACGGGAAGATCTCAATCCGGATTCCCTCAACAGCTATGGGGTGGCCATGCGCTTTAATGAAACGATTTTGATGAATCTGCTTGTTCCCTTTGATGCACGTTTTGAAAAACCATTTTATCTGACGATCTATCAGCGCCTGGGCCATACCATCAAACATGAGCAGGCTTATGTCTTGATGGAGCAGCCAATTCTCTCCGTTTTCCATACCTACAGGGATGCTTACCAGCAGGTGGAGGCGCATTATCGAAGCTATGTCCACGACTGGTTTGAGAATCTGGAAGAAGCGGATCAAAAAGTCGTTTTTAGTGCCCAGGGTCTTTACTATAAGCCTGATGGACCGTATGACATGTTCATTCTGGCCAGTATCCACCGCATTGATCCTTCTGTGCCTGATTATGGACTGGACAAAAGACCGCTTAACTTTTTTGTGGCCATGGAAGGAACGCGGGCCGCAAAGTTCATGAACTGGAATCCAATGCCTGATCTGGATGATGATTCAGAAGATACATTGGAACTGGCGGCTGATTTTCTCAATGAGATTCCCAGTGATGGCTATCTGCACTGAAAATGCGGGAGCGCGCCTGGAATTTCAGCTGGAGTTCAATCATCCAAAAAAGACAACAGAGAGCATCTGGCCACATCGAAAAAGATCATCTCAAAACGAGAAGAATTATTTCTGAAGACGAAAAGAATGCTCAAAGACACCAGGTCCCCCAGACAGCCGGGGCATTGAAAATTCTGTCTGAAATCAGAATCGAAATGCGAAATCAAGGACGTCCATTCCCTTTACAACGGAAGTGGACGTCTTTTTTGGTGACCAAAAAGGAAAACAGGACAGCCATCAGGAAAACTTGAACCAAAGAGAAATCGAACTTTCTGGCATAGAATTCCATTCTATCCTTACAAGGCGCGCCAGTGAAAATCTGACAGGAATCCAGAGAAGAAAACAGAATGGAAGAAAGCTGAATCTGCTCGCAGTCCAGACCCCAAGTCGTCCAGCAGAAAGAAAAGATAGGATAGATAAGAATTAACTTAATTTTTGATTATTCAGTAAATTAATAACTAAATTAAGTTGAAAATACTTAATTATATTGTTGACGCGGACTTCTGAAACCGCTATCCTGAAAATGAAGAGGCGCTCTGATCGTAGTCTTCTACCAAATCTGTTGGACAGGGCCAGAGAAGCCGGAGCCAGGTGATGGCTGGAAAGGAAAATCATGCTTTGTAAAAACATTCCACTCAACAAGACTGCCTATGTGGAAACGTACATTCTCAACAATACGAAAGAATATAACGTCGGCAAGAAAAAGCCGCTTGTGCTGGTAATTCCTGGCGGCGGATTTACCTTTACCTCGGATCGTGAAGCAGAACCAATTGCTTTACGCTTCAATGCGATTGGCTGCCACACGGCAATCTTGTGGTATACCGTCATGGATCAGGTGATGAACGTCCCAAGAAATGGTCTGATCGAATGCATGCAGGCTGTGGCTTACTTCCGCGCGCATGCGGATGAGTATCTGATTGATCCGAAAAATATCATCGTCTGTGGTTTTTCCGCTGGTGGCAATATTGCCTTAAATGCGGCCACCCAGTGGCAGGAAGCCTGGCTGGATGCACCAACCAACACCACCCCAGAACAGCGTAGAGTCGATCTTTGTATCGACTGCTATGGCGGCGTCCAGTTCAATGCTGCAAAACCTGGTGAGCGTCAGGGGTTTGCAACAGAACTGCTCATGACTCCAATGACCGTCAATGAACGTTGGTTTGGCGTGGACGACCCAACTTTGGAACAAGTCAAGGCCATGAATCCGATCTACCATATCGATCCCAACTGTTGCCCACCAATGTTTATCTGGCATACCGGGGAAGACCAGCTTGTCCCGGTTGAACAGGCTCTGGATCTGGCTACCGCTTTATGCAAAGCCAAAGTGCCCTTTGAACTGGTCGTTTACGAAAAAGGAGAACATGGTCTGGCCAATGCGGACCGCACGACGGCGCGTAAAGACAGCCATTTTAACCGCCATGTCGGGAAATGGTTTGATCAGTGCGCCGAATGGTTAGTGCCCTACATCGACTATCCGGAAAACCTGTACGGCCTGCAAGCCAAAGGCGTTCCCACTTCCGGCGTCCGCGACTAAATCCAAGTTTTGGGAACAGGGAAGTCAGAAGCAAATTTCTGGAAGGTTCTGCGCGATGCGATGTTAAATTCATAGTTGAACGATAACGGATGACGTCTGGTTTCTACCGGCACGCTCCGTTTTTTTTTTTTTTTTTTTTTTGCATTTTTACTTCATTTCTGTCTTGAATTTCTATCCATAAAAAGAATCTGAAATATTCAGGAGTCATGATACTTTTTGAGTGATCTTTATAGATATAGTGATAATCGTTTTTGCTTACGTTAACGAAAAGAGATAGAAGACTCTGTTTTCGTCATTGCAAACTAGATTGGTGAGTTAACGCCGCTAAAAGTTATCTCGATATAATTTGTCGATTCGACATAATTTTATCGAAGGCTTCGATAAAATTATGTCGAAAGCTTCGATAAATGACTTGTCGATATCGATGAGTTTAAAACAGTTCTCATCAACAATTGATAATTTTATATCTTAAGGCTGGCATTTCATTGGGTTAGTACCTCAATAAGAAGGAAGGTATAAGGGGATTTTGGGAATTAATGATAGAAAACGATTTATATACTTTGTGATCTGGATAATATAAGTCTGAAATATAGATTTCCATGATTATGCGCAAAGCCGGTCGATACTCGAAGGCAGTCAGGTGGCTTTTTCGATAGGAATTGTCGATTCGACGAAATTTTGTCGAAGCCTTCGATAAAATTTCGTCGAAAGGTTCGATAAAATACTTGTCGATATCGATGGACGTCTCATACAATTGGTTTAGAGAGAGGAGGATAGACATGTCAATTCTGATTAATTATGAAGAATTACTTAAAGGAGAAATCGTTGAATCTTCAAGAATAGAACTAAAGGAGGATTGGAATCCAGATCCAATTATCCATACAATTTGCGCATTCGCAAACGATATTGACAATATCGGTGGTGGATATTTGTTAATTGGAGTTAAAGAAAAGGATGGGCTCCCTGTGCGTCCGGTCAGTGGCCTCAGGGTGGAGACTCTTGATTCTATCCAAAAAGAACTGACTCGTTGTTGCAATTTTATTGAGCCCCGATATCTTCCTCAGATAGATGTGGTGAAAATTGATGGTCAGTATGTCCTTGTGATTCGAGTGGCGGGCGGATCGGGGCGTCCTTACAGAGCCTGCGAATTTATCCCTAAAAAGAAGGGGGATCCATCTCGAAAAAACGAAAGTCACGAAAAAAGATATTACATTCGTAAAGGGTCAAAGACTGTTGTTGCTTCGCTTGAAGAGGAACGGGAACTGTTTTATATCTCCAGTTCGATTCCTTTTGATGATCGTCCGAATCTGAGCGCACGGCTGGAGGATTTAAGCCTGGAAAGAATGAAAGAGCATTTAAGGATAACGAACAGTTCGCTTCCAGTTGATGAGAAAGAACCTTCTCTGCTGGAACTTGCCGAGGATCTCCAGCTCGTTGAAGGCCCTGCAGAGGATTTGCGTCCCCGAAATGTAGGAATTCTCATGTTTGGTAAGGATCCGCAAAAGTTTTTCCGATACGCAAGAATTGAACTGGTCTGGATTCCTAGTCCTGATGGAATGGGAATGGAGGAACAAATCTTTCAAGGACCGCTCCAAAATCAATTGCAAGATGCACTGAATACGATTCAGGGAAGATTTCTCAAAGAAAAAATTATTAAACATACGGCAGGACCTTCTTCACGAATTTGGAATTATCCGTATCGAGCCATTCAGGAGATTCTGGCTAATGCGATTTACCATAAGTCTTATCAGATTTTTGAGCCTATCACTATACGAATTACAGAAACAGAGATTGAAATTACCAGTCATCCTGGATTTGACCGTTCAATTCGTGATATTGATATTGATCAGCAGCGCATTCGTTCCAGAACGTATCGAAATCGCCGGATTGGAGATTTTCTGAAAGAACTTCATCTCGTAGAGGAACGGAACACAGGGTTTCCCAATGCTCAGAAAGCTTTACAGGAAAACGGATCGCCGGCATTAAAGCTGGTGATGGATGAAGAAAGAGAATACTTATCGGTTATCCTCAGTGTTCATCCGGCTTTTTTACCCGAACAAAAAGTCAGCGCAAAAGAGATTGAATATCGAAAGAAGATTCTGGCTCAGGCAAGCGATCAGCCAGTTACCTTGTCTTTTTTAGCAAGAAAAATGGGGTATAAAGGGATTACCGCCAGATTAAGCCGGACCGTCAATGAACTGATTTTAGAAGGAAGCTTAGAAAAAGTAATTCAAAACGGAAAAATACTGATCCAGTTGGCGAAGAAAGAACTTTGAAAACTGGTGATGACGGGCTGCTTGATGGAATCTACAGACTGCTTGATCTGGTCAAACCAGAATCCAAAAGCTTGGAAGAATTCCTGTCAGGATTCGGATTTTACGCAATCTGTGTGGCCCATTAAGAACTGTTGATCAATACTCCCTTACCTAAAAAATTTAAAAGGGGCGGATCAGAATGTTCTTAGAAAACTGCAGACTTTGCGTACGAACCTTGAATTCGATCTGGATGGACAGGATCAAATCCATATGTTTGCCGCAAAAATTTTCTGGAAGCGTTGACAGAAAAAGAAGACCTTCTATAAAATAGGAGCGTAAACGAAAAACGGCTTGTAACTTCTCCGGAAGGCTTTCCCGAATTCGTTCGAAAAACAACTCAGAATTGAAGTGTGTTTTTTGATGCGGATTTTTGAAAGCAGATGGAGAAGTTTTTTTGTTGCTCAAGCCAGGATCCGATGGGATCGAAGGAGAAAAGAGTCATGTTTAATTTTTTCAAGAAAGAAGAATTCAAAATTGTCAGCCCGACGGATGGAACTCTGATTCCATTGGGTGAAGTGCCTGATCAGATGTTTTCCCAGAAACTGATGGGGGATGGCTTTGCGGTTGTTCCAAAAGCCAATACCATTGTCGCCCCATTATCGGGAACCGCTGAAAGTGTCTTTCCAACCGGTCATGCGGTGGGCATCAAAACCAAAGACGGCATCGAATGCATTGTCCACATCGGTCTGGATACAGTCGATCTCAATGGCGAAGGGTTCCGCCCGCTCATCCGTCAGGGCGATAAAGTCAAAGCCGGCCAGCCCATCGTGGAAATTGAGCGCCAGAAAATTGAAGACAAAGGCTATAAGACAGTAACGATGGTTGTTTTCCCGGCAGGGTATGATCATGCCTTCGATTTAGGCAAAAAAGCCACCTCAGCCGGAGAAGTGCTGGTGAAATAATGGCAGCTGCAGCCAAAAAGCCTGTCTTCAATCCTTATTTGCCGTTGTGGGAATTCGTCCCGGATGGCGAACCCCATGTCTTTGGAAACCGGCTGTATATCTACGGCTCTCACGATGTATACGAGGGATCGATCTATTGCGAAGCGCCATACACAGTATGGTCTGCCCCGTTAGACGATTTATCGAACTGGACAAACCATGGCATAACTTATACCGGAAAGGAAGATCCGTTCAACGATAACGGAAAACACCGGATGTTTGCGCCTGACGTGTGCGAAAAGAATGGAAAGTACTATCTGTATTATGGCCTGGATACAGCGGATACGATTTCTGTTGCAATGTCGGATAAGCCGGAAGGACCTTTCCATTTCTATGGTCATGTCCATTATTCCGATGGCATCGTCTGGGGCAAAAAGCCGGGTGAACATCAGTGTTTTGATCCTGGGATCTTTGTGGATGACGATGGCCAGGTGTATCTGTATTCGGGTTTTTCTACTTCTTATGAAGTGATGGAACGAATTCGGAAGAAACTGCCGCCAGAACTTGCAGAAAATTTCTCGATGACTCTGGATGGCAGTGATGTGGTCCGACTGGATGACGATATGCTGACAATCAAGGAAGGCCCATATCCGTGTCTGCCGGGCGTGGCAAATTCAGCTGGAACAGGCTTTGAAGGCCATGAATTCTTTGAAGCGTCTTCCCTGCGCAAGTTCAATGGCCGTTACTATGCGATTTATTCGAGCGTGAATGGTCATGAACTGTGCTATGCCATGTCCGACAATCCGATGTCAGGCTTTGAATATAAGGGTGTTCTGCATTCCAATGGGAATTTCGGCCTGAGCGAGGATGGCAAACCGGAATTCAACTATGCCAATAACCACGGTTCAGCGATCAAACTGAATGGAAACTACTACATTTTTGGCCATCGGCATACCGGAAGAAGCCAATACCAGCGGCAGGGAGTGGCTGAAAAGCTGACAATGAATCCCGATGGGACATTTAATCAGGCCTTGATGACTTCCTGTGGGCTTCATGATGGCCCTCTCCCCGCCCAGGGAAAATTTCCAGCCTCCATTGCCTGTGTTTTAAAGGGACCGAAGGGAGCTGTCAAAGCGGATGAAAAGACAGACTATTCGCAATCTCCCGTGATCCTGCTTGAAGATGGCGTTTCATATGTGGCCAATTTGCGGGCTGGATCCGTTGTGGGATATCGGTATTTCCAGGTGGATCCAGACCACCAGCATGTGGAACTGGCACTGAGTGTCCAGAATCTGAGTGGCGAGCCAGCAATTGTTGAAGTAAGCTTTACCCCAGATGGAGAAGTTGTTGCGTCTCTTGAAGTTGCACCAACAATATGTGAAAATTTACCTGAAAAGAGAGATTCTCTGAACCTTGGAAAATCTGATTCGGATTGTATTCAAAAAAGATTTCAAACGGTCCATGCTGGATTAGATTTACCTGACGAAGCATTCGCACTATATTGCCGCGTAAAAAATGGCGGCCCAATCGACCTTTTTGGATTCAAAATGAGCTAAACGTTTGACTTAATTTTTATTGATTAAGTAAATGGGCATAAAAAATTAAGTTAAATTTACTTAAATTATGTGTTGACAGCGGTACCGAATCCAGATATTCTAAAGATGTCCTCAGGGAAACATAAAGAGGAGTGAGACAAACAGAATGAAAGTCGTTCGAAATATCAATAACAACGTTGCTGTATGTCTCGATGATCAAGGTCACGAACTGATTGCGATCGGCAAGGGAATCGGGTTTAAAAAAGCCCCTTACGAAATCTCCCTGGACCAGATTGATGAGACATATTACAATCTGGACTCTCATTACAAGTCTCTGTTGACGGAAATCTCCCCAGAGATTCTGGAACTGGCGATGAAAATCACCAATAAGGGCCAGCGGTATCTGGGAATTCAGATCAAGCCAGCCTTTGTCTTCGCACTGGCGGACCACATTCATAGCTGCATCAAAAATGCCCAGGCGGGGCTCTTCGTGAGTAACCCAATGAGCAATGAGATCCGGCACTTATATGAACGTGAATACCGCCTTGGCCAGTGGGCCGTGAAGATGATGGAAAAAGCTGGAAAAGTAAAACTTCCCAGCAGTGAAGCTGGCAACATTGCCCTGCACTTTCTCAACGCGGCGCAATCCATCAATGAAGCAAGAAAAGATGACACGGAACGGTTTGTGGATGATATCACCGATATCATCGAAAGTGAGATGAATCTCATCATTGACCGCAACAGTCTCAACTATTCCCGCTTTGTTACGCATCTGAAGTATGTCCTTAAGCGTTCCAATGCAATGGATAAGGAAAACTCAGAAAATGCGCGGATGTTTGATGAAATGTATGAGCAGTATCCCAATCTTCAAAACAGTATCCAAAAAATAAAAACTTACATGACGGGTGAGCTTGGTGTAGAGCCTTCCAAAGAGGAAATGCTCTATCTGATGATCCATCTCAACCGTCTATGTTCAGGAGAAGGATTGTAACGAAAGGCTTAACCTGGCTCCTGTTCAAAGTCCATAGATGTTTTCAGCATGTCTGTGCGCTTTGAACAGGAACCAGGTTTTTTTCTCAGATGACAAAAGCGCGCATTGGCTGACGAGAAAGACATAAACCAAAACCAGATTCCATCTGGCAAGGGCCTGATGATCGAGAAATCGATCCTTTCAAAACCTGCCAATCTGCCTGATTGGCAGCAAGCATTGTTTTGCATGAATCACTGTTTTATCAACTTTATCCGCTTTATCCACACTGTTTGAAGTCATGAAAATCATGACCAGCCAAAGAGAAAAGAAATCAGGAGGAACTTATGGCTAAGTATACCGAAATGTGTACCTCGATTCTCGAAACCGTTGGTGGCAAGGAAAACCTCACCGGCGCAGTACACTGCATGACCCGTCTTCGTCTCAACTACAAAGACAAATCCAAAATCCAGGTCGACGATGTGAAAAAGATTCCTGGTGTTCTGGGCGCCCAGTTCTCGGGCGAACAGTTCCAGATCATCATTGGTCAGAACGTATCGGATGTTTATCCTGAATTCTGCGCCATGACTGGCCTTGGGGCAGCGGCTGCCATTGATGAAAACCTCGATGGGCCAAAAGAACCTTTCAGCTGGAAAGCCATTCCCAATAAAATGCTGGATTACATCTCCGGATCGATTGCTCCAATCCTGCCGATCATGATGGGTGCCGGATTCTTCAAACTGTTCTATGCCCTGTTTGGACCATCCATGTTCAATCTGTTCCCGGAAGACAGCCAGCTGATGCAGCTGTTATACATCGTAGGAAACGCTGGATTCTACTTCATGCCGGTCTTTGTTGCCTATGGTGCAGCTAAAAAACTGAATACCAGTATTCCACTTGCCTTATTGCTTTCGACTTTACTGATTGACCCGAACATCCTGGAAATTGTATCGGCCGGTGAACCATTCAATGTTTACGGCATTTTCCCGATGCAGCTGAACAACTACACACAGTCCGTTCTGCCTTCCTTATTAACGGTATGGATTTTGATGTATGTGAATAAGTTTTTCCAGAAATATATTCCAACCGCTATCAAGGTCATCGGTGTTCCATTCTGCACGCTGATTGTCATGGTTCCTTTGATGTATTGCCTGCTGGCTCCAGTTGGAAATACGATTGGTCTTGGTCTTGCAAAAGCATTTGAAGTTTTATATCAGGTGGCTGGTCCTGTTGCAATTGCGATTATCGGTGCATTCTGGCCGTTCATGGTTGCCACAGGTATGCATGTGGCCGTTGTTCAGATTGCCTTACTCAACATTACAACACTGGGTTACGACCCAATCGTTCTGTCCGGTGCCAACATTGCCAACTACGCTTTAATGGGTATGGCTCTGGCTTTCTTCTTAAGAACAAAAGGCCAGACCAGGCAGATGGCTGGTGCCAACGTCATTACACTGATTGTTGGTGGTATTTCTGAACCGACTCTGTTTGGCGAACTGCTTGTCAATAAAAAGGCGATGATTTCGCAGATCATCGGTGGATTTATTGGCGGTCTGATCGGCGGCCTGTTTGGGGTTGCGGTCTATACCATGGGTGCTTCCAACTTCTTAACCGTTTTGCAGTATGCCGGTGGTCCTGCTTCTAACTTCATCAATGCCTGCATTGCCTGTGCCGCTGCATTCCTTTGCTCCCTGGCAACCGGACTTGTCTTAGGATTTGGTGAAGGGAAAGTGGAAGCGGACTGGAAAGCGAAAAAAGCCAGCGTACGCAACCGCAAGAAAAACAACGCTGCAATTGATGACGATGAAGAAGCAAAACCTGCAAAAATCTAATTCAAACTGAACGTTCTACTCAGTTCTAACCATTCCTGAACTGTGCAATTCCTTTTTCGGGTCTGTCGGGTCTGACCGGCCAGACAAAGGAAGAATAAAAAAGGTTCAAGGAAACTTGCAATTCCTTGAACCTTTTCTTTCTATTTTAAATAAATCAATTTTATTTAAAATAATTAAATAAAAAGCTATAAGAGGAATGAGTCTCTTTGAGATTCGAGTTTGAAGAGAAGATCAGGCCGAGTCCCGGATGATCAGTTTGCCATTGATCTGTACGTTCACCGTTTCTTTATATTTATTTTGGATCACATTGAGTAACAGAGAAGCCGCACTCAGCCCCATGAAGCCCTTGGGAATGTGATAGGTCGAAAGCGGAGGCTGGGCAATGGAAGAGTAAGACAGATTGTCAAAACCAATGATGGCAACATCTTCCGGAATGCGATAGCCCACTTCTTTAAACGCCCGCATGGCGCCTAAAGCAATTTCATCATTGTCCGCAAAATAGCAGCGGGCAATGGGTTCACCGTTTTTTAGAATTGCCAGCATATCCGCGCATGCTCCCTCCAAAGAAGGCGAAAGCTTGTGGATGATCGATTTAGAAACCGACATCGAATGCGCCCGGACGGCTCCAAAGAATCCCTCTTCCCGTTGGGCAAAGTTAGCAACGGCCTGGCTGGCGTGCAGATAGCCGGGTTGGGCCTGCCAGCGGGAGATCAGATAGTCCGTGGCCGCAAATGCCCCATCCTGGTTGGCAATTGAGACGGAATTGACATTGACGCCTGGAAAGCGGGTGTCCAGTAAAACCAGCGGCGCACTCAGCTTCATGAAGGGCATAAATTCCTCACGTGACATGGTGGTTCCAAGCAGGATAATCCCTGCGTAGTGACAGTTTTCCAGGAGACGGACCTGTTCATCAATATTGTCCAGATCATGAATATGGCAGACCGAAAGCTGATAGCCGCTCTGTTTGAGATAGAGTTCGGTGCTGGTTGCCAGTTCTGTAAAGAAGGGCGTATCGAAGACAAAGTTTTTATGGAAGAAGACAAATCCGACAGTTTTAGAGGCCGAACGTTTGGCGTCGATCCGGGTAAAGTCATAGCCCATCGAGCGGGCGGTGGAAATCACTTCCCGGCGGAGTTTCTCACTGACACCAGATTTATTGTTCAGGGCCATGGATACGGCAGCGGTAGAAATGCCCATCGTTTCGGCGATCTGTTTGGCAGTAACTTTCATCTCTCTATCTTCCTCTCTGTTTCGATGTCGCAATGCATGCTGAATCTGCTTTAGGTGAACGTTTTTCTGACCAAAAGCCAGAAAAATGGGATCAAACCTATTATAACCGGATTATCGGTTTAAAAAAATAACCCGCAAAATCTGTCAGGGAAAGTTTTCCAGCTTAAGTCATACCGTTTCTTTTTCTTTCAGAATTTCGATTGCCTGCAAAAAATCAGGATCCAGAAAGATGAAGTCTTGGAAAAACGGAAGAGAAGAAAACCAAATCTGTCAGGAAAGAACAGAAGAAAACCCAACCACTCAAGAAAGAACAGAAGTCAAATTGACGAGAAGAGAAAGGATTTCTATGCATACGATCAAAATCGGGCTTGCCCCAACCCGCCGCAGTATTTTCTCTGCTCCAGCTGCTGTTGAGTATGCTGGCTACACCCGCGCAAAGCTGCGTGACATGGGTGTGGAATTTGTGGATATCGATGACATCGCTGATGACGGTCTTTTACATGACGATGTCGATCGTTTAAAAATCCAGGAAAAATTTCTGGCAGAACAGATTGATGGTCTGTTTGTGCCGCATGGCAACTTTGGAACAGAGTACGAAGTGGCCAGACTCGCGAAAGCTTTAAATGTCCCAGTTCTTTTATGGGCTCCAAGAGATGAACGGCCGGATGAAAACGGCATCCGTCAGCGCGACTCCCAATGCGGTGTGTTTGCAACCGGTAAAGTCCTCCGCCGTTTTCGCGTTCCGTTTACTTATCTTTGTAACTGCAATCTTTCGGATCCTGAATTCGAGCGCGGCATCCGCAATTTTCTGGCCGTGTGCAATGTGGTCAAAACATTCCGAAACACCCGTATTTTACAGATCGGCCCGCGTCCATTCGACTTCTGGTCCACGATGTGCAACGAAGGGGAGCTGCTTGAAAAGTTCAACATTCAGCTTTCGCCAATTCCAATTCCGGAACTGACTTCCACCATGAGAAATCTGGATGCCCAATCGGTAGTCGAAGTGATGGAATACTGCCGCGAGTACTTTGAAATTCGTGTTCCGGATAAGGCCCTGGAACAGATTGCCCGCTTAAAGATCGCGATGCGTACTTTAGCTGATCAATACGGCTGCAATGCCATTGCCATTCAGTGCTGGAACGCTCTTCAGTCGGAAATTGGCATTATGCCTTGTGCGGCCAACAGTCTGCTGAATGAAGAAGGTCTGCCAGTTGTGTGTGAAACCGATATTCATGGGGCTATTACCGCGGTGATGGCGGAAGCAGCCGGCATGGGAGAAAATCGGACCTTCTTTGCGGACTGGACGGTTCGTCATCCAGATAACGACAACGCGGAACTTCTCCAGCATTGCGGTCCTTGGCCTAAATCCTGTCTGGAAACAAAACCGGTGATTGGTTTTCCTCTGGCCTTTGATCATCCGGGAGCTGTTGAAGCCAAGGCCCGTTCTGGCGATGTGACGTTATGCCGGTTTGATGGGGACAATGGTGAATATTCCATGTTAATGGGCAATGCGAAAGTGGTCGATGGTCCATTTACAAAAGGAACGTATTGCTGGGTCGAAGTTGAAAACTGGAAACGCCTGGAAGCCAAGATCGTGGAAGGCCCTTATATCCACCATTGTGTAGGCATCCACCAGGATATCGTCCCCATTCTGTATGAGGCCTGCAAATATTTGAACATTACTCCAGATCTTTATGACAACAATGAAGAAGAAGTGAAGGCAATTTTACGAGGTGAATAGACATGGATGATCTGACAAGGAAAAGCTGGCAGTTACGCCGGGATATTCTCGAAATGATGGATCGCTCCAAAGCCGGTCATGTCGGCGGTGATTTAAGTGTCGTGGATATTCTCAACGTTCTGTATAACGAAGTGATGAATGTTTCGCCCAAAAACTTTGGCGATGAAAATAGAGACCGCTTTTTATTGAGCAAAGGGCATTGTGCGGATGCATTGTTTGCGGTGCTTGGCGATTGCGGATTTTTCGACAAACGTGAAGCCATCGAAACCTTTTCCCAATATGGATCCCGCTTTATCGGGCATCCCAATACCGAAGTCAATGGCATTGAAATCAACTCTGGTTCGCTCGGTCATGGGCTGGCCATTGGTGTCGGTATGGCTTTAGCGGCTAAACGAAAAGGTCGCTCCTATCGCACGTATGTGGTGTTAGGGGATGGTGAAATGGCGGAAGGCTCGAACTACGAAGCCATGATGGCCGCCGCTCAATACAACCTCGACAATCTTTGTGCGACGGTTGATCTCAACGGCCTGCAAATTTCCGGCACGACCGATGAAGTCATGTCTACTGCTCCTTTAAACAAGAAATTTGAAGCCTTTGGCTGGAATGTCATTGAAGTGGCTGATGGCAACGATATTGCCCAGCTGCGCGCCGCGTATGCCAAAGCTGCTGAATATAAAGGTAAACCCACCGTAGTCATTGCGCACACGATCAAAGGAAAAGGGGTTTCGTTTATGGAAAACCAGATTTCCTGGCACCATGGCATCATGAATCCTGCACAGTATCAACAGGCAATTGCCGAAATTGAGGAGGTCCTTGCATGAGTATTACGAACCGTCAGGCGATCTGCAATGTCTTATTAGAAGCCGCCAAAACCAATCCGGATCTGACCGTTGTCTGCTCCGATTCGCGAGGAAGCGGCAGTTTAACGCCTTTTGCCAAAGCTTATCCAGACCAGTTTGTTGAAGTCGGCATTGCGGAGCAGGATCTGGTGGGGATCGCGGCGGGTCTTGCCGCTGGGGGCATGCAGGTCTTTGCGGCCAGCCCTGCCAGCTTTCTGACCACCCGCAGCTATGAACAGGTTAAAGTCGATGTGGCTTACTCCAGCACCAATGTCAAACTGATCGGGATTTCCGGCGGGGTCAGCTATGGAGCCCTGGGCATGACGCATCATTCCACCCAAGACTTTGCGGCGATGACGGCGTTAACGGGTATGCGGGTGTATTGTCCTTCAGATCATTTCCAGACGGAAAAACTCGTTCAGGAACTGCTCAAAGATAACCTGCCTGCCTATATTCGCGTCAGTCGTTCGGCTACTGCTGATATTTATGATGAAAACATGCCCTTCGTGCTCAACCAGGCCAATGTCATTCAAAGCGGAACCGATGCTTTGATTGTTGCAGCTGGCGAAATGGTTCCATTTGCCAAAGAGGCCGCTGAAGAACTGGAAAGTCTTGGCTTTTCAGTTGGTGTGCTGGATATGTATTGCCTCAAACCGTTTGATACCAAGATGTTGCTGGAAATGGCCTCGAAAGTTCCAGTCGTAATCAGCGTCGAAGAACATTCTCAATACGGCGGCCTTGGCTCCCAGATCGCTCAGGCTTTATGCGCCAACGATCCTAAACCTTTAGTTGAAATGCATCTGCCCGATACCCATCTGGTTGCGGGAACCAATACGGAAATCTTCAAAGAATATGGCCTGGATGCCAGAGGCATTGCCAGAACCACCCTGCAGGCGATTGAAAAATCCCGAGGGCAAAGCACAATTCCCTCGGCAGCCTCGGTGCAGTAAAATGGCTGGACCATACATTCTGGGCATTGATCAGTCTACCCAGGGCACCAAAGCCATTCTCTTTGATGAAAAGGGAAAACTGATTGCTCGTGCGGACCGCCGCCATGAGCAGCTGATCAATGAAAAAGGCTATATTTCCCATAACCCGATGGATTTATACTGGAATACTTTGGCCAGCAGCGGTGATGTCATCCGCAAAGCCGGTATTGATCCTGGCCAGATTGCGGCCATTGGCATTTCCAACCAGCGTGAAACGACCCTGATGTGGGATGAAAACGGCAACCCACTCGACAATGCGGTTGTCTGGCAATGCTCAAGAGCCAGTGAAGTCATTGAGCAGTTCCGGATACTGGAAGACGAAATTCGTCAGATCAGCGGTCTTGTGCTTTCCCCTTACTATCCAGCAGGCAAAATGCGCTGGCTGTTAGACCATTCGTTGTCTGATCTGGAAAAGACACCCAAGATTCATCTGGGCACTGTCGACAGCTGGCTGGTGTACAAACTGACTGGTGGCAAGGAATTCAAAACCGATGCCTCCAACGCCAGCCGCACCCAGCTTTTTGATTTGCAGACGGGGAACTGGTCACCAAGACTGTGCGAGATTTTTGGCATCAATCCTGACTGGCTGCCCAGAATCGTGGATTCCAATGCCTTGTTTGGCTATACCGATCTGGATGGCTTGCTGCCGGGTCCGGTTGCCATTCATGCCGTGATGGGGGATTCTCATGCCGCTTTATATGGCCAGGGCTGTCATGAAAAAGGACAGGTTAAAACTACAATGGGTACGGGATCCTCGATCATGATGAATATTGGGGATACCTGCACGATGTCCAAGCGCGGCCTGTCGACTTCACTGGCCTGGCGCATTGATGGAGTAACTGAATACGCCTTTGAGGGCAATATCAACTACGCGGGGGCCGTGATCTCCTGGCTGCAGGATGATCTTGGACTGGTCCGGGATGCGAAAGAAACCGAAGAGCTGGCCAGAAGCGCCAATCCATTGGATGAAACCATCTTTGTTCCTGCTTTTTCAGGATTATCGGCTCCCTATTGGGATGAGAAAGCCCGTGGCATGATTTGCAACATGTCCCGGACAACGGGACGTAAAGAAATCGTCAAAGCAGCGCTGGAAAGTATTGCCTATCAGATTACCGATATTCTCAACGCGATGGCCAGTGATTCCGCACTGGCTTTGCGGGAAGTCAAAGTCGATGGCGGGCCAACCAAAAACCGCTATCTGATGGAGTTTTTAAGCAATATCGCCCATACCAATGTCCTGGTCTCCTGTCAGGAAGAACTTTCTGCGATTGGGGCGGCCTATCTGGCTGGCATTTCGTGTGGCGTGTATCACAAAGAAGATTTGTTTGCGATGCGTGACTATCAGGTGTATACCCCTGTCATGGACATGACAGAATGGAAAAAACGGATGGATCGCTGGTATGACGCGATTGAGAGAATCCAGAAAGAAAAGAAAGAAAGGCAGACGCTAACATGTTAAAAATTACTGAAAATAAAAAGAATCTGACGCGTGATGGCAAACCGTTCTTCTATTTGGCGGATACGTGCTGGTCAGCATTCACCAATATTTCCGACCAGGAGTGGGACTACTATCTCACCAAGCGAAAAGCCCAGGGCTTTAACGTCATTCAGATCAATATTCTTCCGCAATGGGATGCGTCCGGAACGGATCTGGACTGGAAACCTTTTGTGGATAAGGATCCGATGAAGCTCAATGACGCCTACTTCGAACATGCCCGCGCAATGGCTCAAAAGGCCAAAGACATGGGCTTTGAACTGGCGCTGGTTGTCTTATGGTGCAACTACATTCCAGGCACATGGGCATCGAAAATGTTCCCGACGGATATTCTGCCTAAAGAATTCATCGTTCCTTATGTGAAGAAAGTCGATGAGACCTTCTCGGATCTCGATCCAGTCTATGTCATCAGCGGCGATACTGACTTCCCAGAACGTCTGACGGAAGAATACTATATCGAAGCCTGCAATGAACTCAAAAAGCTACATCCAGACGGCCTCTATACGACCCATATCAAAGGCAGATATTCCTATATTCCTAAAGAATTAGAAGACAATCTCGATCTGCACTTCTACCAGAGCGGCCACAATGCCAAAGATCTGACCATGCCCTATTCCTTATCCGAAAAAATGCAGGAACTGTATGAATCGAAACCTTTGCTCAATTCTGAACCGTGCTATGAAGAAATGGGTTATTCAGGTGGTCAGTATGGACGCTGGACCAGACGAGATGTTCGCAGGGCTGCCTGGGTTTCCTTATTATCGGGAGCCAGTGCAGGAATCACCTATGGGGCGGCTGGTATTTACAGCTGGCACCAGGCTGGCAAAGACTTCATGGCCAAACTTGGCGAAGGCTTTGATATGCCCAAATCCTGGCCGGAAGCCATGAATTTTCCTGGTGCATGGGACTATGGCTTTATCCGTCACATCCTGGAAGGAAAAGAAATCACGCCAAGACAGGATCTTCTGGCCAACAAGACCACAGACATCCGGGTGGCTGAAGACCAGAATGGTCAGTTGTACATCTACGTGCCATCCAATACAAAAGTTCGTCTGCATGGTGATTTAAGCAATTATCAGTTTGAATGCATCGACCTGGCCGATCGGTTTGTGAGCACTCTGCCGGCTGTATATAAAGAGGATCTGACCATCATTGATATGCATCCATTCCACGAGGATGCTCTGATTCTTGCTCATCCTGCAAAAGACTGAACCACGCAAAAATATGCAAACCTCAGGGATTTCCTCATCCTTTCAATCTGTAAAATGTCACAGATTCTCTCGGTCTGTGGCTTTTTGATTTTTCAGGATCTGAAGAAGGCCAGACCACAAAAAGGGAAATGTAGGAAAAAATACCAGCAGAACCTGAAAACTATAGACCATAAATACCACTAGAATCAGAATCCAAGTGCCATTTGAATATGAAAAAACGCCAGAAACAATGTCCTGGCGCAGGGAGAATTGGATTTTCTGTTTGTCTGTTTATTGATCTCTTTGATTATTGGTTGGGCCGCGTTCTGTCGATGCGCCGAGTTTTATGGGGAGTCTGGGCAAACTGACCGGTTCATCTGAGACGATCAGATCGGCATGCGATTGGCTGGAAGAGTGCTGGCTGATTCTATTCTTCAGAAAAATCGTGGTCTTCGTTGAGCAGTTCCAGATAAATTTCGTGCAGAATGTCTGGAACTTCTAACAGATCGATAGCCTGTTCAAATGAAATGTTCATGTTTTTGTGAAGGGCACGAAGAGCGTTTAATTCGAGTCTTCTTGTTACTGCCACATATCCTTGTCTGTAACCTTTTCTATATCCTTTTGCAAAGGAATGGCTGAGTGGGTGGTTTGTAAGGCCCGATTCATCCAATTCCTTCTTCAGTTCCTTTTCCATTTCGATTTCAAAATCACCAGGCAAAATTTGATCGTTTTCCATTTGTCGTATTTCCTCCTTGTCAGGGTTCATTTTCTTTACCGATCCAATTCCAATGTCATTTAGCTAGAAAAATATGACTTTAAACTTTGTCTCAAAATTGAAGACAAAGCGAATGATCGAGACTGAA
>CAJTVE010000041.1 GCA_910579655.1 uncultured Allobaculum sp.
GTATCCATCTCGCACACAGAAGTTAAGCCATTGAACGCCGACGATAGTGTAAAAGCAAAAATAGGAAGTCGCCAGACAAAAGCAAATCCCTGAAGAATAAAGGATAAATCCGATATTCTTCAGGGATTTTTTGCGGTTGTTTGGACTCTTGGAAGGCAGAGCAATAGCGGCAGTGGTGGAAGATTAAGATGGAATATGATATTTGGTCGATCTTCCATTGCCAGTTTTTTCAATGTGTTTCTTTTCAGTCAAAGTATTGAGAAGAGCCAGTTGTTTGCTTCGGCTGAGTCCGGATACGTTTAATAATTCAGTTGAGGAAACTGGCTGATACATCTTGATCAACTGATAAAGTTTCATTTCATCACCGCTTAAATCCGGCTGTTGCTGAAGCGCAGGCAGAGTGATTCCAATTGAATTTTCTTTCACAATGAATTCTGGTTTCTTTACGGATTGGCGGTACTGATCGAGAACAAAGGGAATCCCAGAGCCGAGGTTTTCAATATATCCAAGCTTGAGAAAGACTAATGCCAAAGTTTTATTTCGCAAAATAGAAAGATGCTGATTGGAAAGATAATCAGCCTCAGTAATGCCATCAGGTAATCCTCCAGGAGAAAGAACAGTAACGGAATGGGGATCCATCTCGATGCGAATTGAGCTATTGATCTGCCATTCACGATAGACAATTGCATTGATTAATACTTCCCGAAAAGCCAGAAGGGGAATCAGTTCAACCGTCTCGCGCTGTATCCCCCGGACTGCTTCATAAAAATATTGTTGTGGAAACAGATCCATAGTTCGATCGATCATTTCAAGAACGGACATTTTTTCTAAACGAATCCGATTTTTAATGAGCCGATGAGAATCATTATAAATTACGATATCAATTCCTGGAAAAGGGCATTGGTCAGACAGCATTGCTCCGCAGTTTGTATATCCTTCCTCTTTGGAATAGACTTCCAGAGTGATCATAGTCTGCGGATATTCAGGATCAATTCCAAAGCGATCGCGAAAATGCTTTTCGAAGCTTTGAAAAGTCAGATCCTGATCAGGATTTGGATTTGTCCATGGGATTTCGGTAAAGGTCTGATTGGTCCCACGAAGAACAAGATTTTTGAATTCGATTGAATCCACTTCAGTCGTCGAGGAGTCGTTTCGCTTATAAGCCTTGTTGTGGTAACAATAGGGAGTGTTGTGGCCGCGCTGAACTTCCAGAGTAATGACATTATCCATTCCAATTGAAAACTGAAAAGATGGATTGGGAATGATATTGTCATTAATCTGGTTTTCAAGGGCCAGAACTGTTTCGACAGGGTTGTCCACCCCAATGCATTTTCCGTCATCGGTGATTCCAAACTTGATTTTTCCAGTTCCATAATTTGCATAGGCACTGACTGTCTTTAAATACGTTTTTGTAAGATCTGCTTTATATTCGAGAGTCCGATTTTCACGTTCCATAGTCGATTCCTTATCTTCAGTCGCCGTGTTCAGAGACAAAGTATGCAAAGGATAGGCAGAGTGAGCTGAAAAGGGCTTCTACCTGTCTATACCTATTACTGGATTCTATTCTATCAAATGTTAGTAATAAAAAATAATTTTTTGTTTGATAGTATAGATAGAAAAAAGTTTTCTATCAGATTTATTGAATAGAAAATTATTATCAATTTAATTCGTTTGATAGATAATAAGTATCTACTAAAAATGAATAAATATAGCTATAGATGAAAGGTGCCATAAAAATCTACAATCAGTTAAATCATAAAATAGTAATATAGGAATATTAATATCTTGATTCGCTAAGGTAAGGTAACAGTTTTATGCCCGTGGTGATGAAACGACAGAAGGCAGTATTATGGATTGAAGAATTCCATTGAATTTTTTGTTTAAAAATAAGCTGTATAAAAAGGGCAGCCGACACTGCCCTTTTAAACTGCCTGAACGAGAGGTAAGGGATACCTGGATAGATCTTGGAAAAAAGTCTACTGGAAGAAATAATGGCTTACAGCCAAGATTGCGGATCAGGACTGCTGGAAAATTCCAGCAAGTTTTGGAAAATTCTTTTCCCGATAGCGGATGGTCAGTTTTACGCCTTCATTAGTTGGTTTTTCTTCCAGAATCCGTGCATGCTTTTGAATCAGGTAGAGTTGGTTCATCTTCTCAAAAGGAAGTTCTAGAGTGGTGGTTACTTCTTTTCCATAGAGACGATTTACAATTTCATTCTGCAAAAACTGGATATCGCTTTTTTGTCTGGCAGAAATGAAGATACGATCATTGTCAGCTTCAGGATGCGCAAAACTGGTTTGATCACACTTATTGAAAACTTGTACAACCGGAATCTGGCTGACGCCGATTGACTCAAAGGTTCTGGCTACGGTCTCAATATGGCCGGCATGATTTTCATTGGCGGCATCAACGATTTCCAGAATCAGATCTGCATCCTTTAAATTCGAAAGCGTAGATTTGAACCCTTCAATGAGATCGTGCGGCAAATCCTGAATAAAACCAACTGTATCCACTAACAGAAACGGTGCTGCTGGATCAGTATCAATCAGCCGTACAAAAGAATCCAGAGTTGCAAAAAGCTGGTCTTGCGCATAGACCTGCTTCTGATTTTCTGAATCAGAGGTGGACAGTTCAAGCAGCTTGTTCATGATGGTCGATTTGCCAGCATTGGTATAGCCAGCCAGGGCGACAATTGGCAGATTGCTGTTGTTGCGCGACTTTGCCTGGGTCTTTTTCTGGTTTTCGATTTTTTGCAGTTCCTTTTTGTTCTGGGTAATGTACAGCTGGATCTGCCGCTTATCCAGATTGATTTTCTTTTCACCGGCGCCACGGTTTTGACCGGCTCCGCCCTGTCGGTCCAGGTCGGTATAGAATCCTGAAAGCCGGTTCAGTTTTCTTTTTAACAGGGCGGATTCAACTTGCAGTTTAGCTTCTTTGGTCTGCGCCCGCAGCGAAAAGATATTCAGGATCAGATCGGTAGGATCCAGAACTGGCTTATCAAAAGCTGCTTCCAGTTCTCTTGCCTGTAAAGGACTTAAAGGATAGCCAATGACGATGGTATCGATGTCTGGATTTTCTTCCAGAAGCATCCTGACTTCCTGTATTTTTCCTGTTCCTAACAAAGATTTCGTCCGGATCTGGTTAGGATTGTAAAATATTTGCATGGTGCAGGGAACCAGGCCACTGTCCATCAATTCTTTTAATTCTGCTTCTTTATATGAGTCCACATTTGAGGGACAAATCAGTAATCCGTTTTTCATGGCTTCATTATATCTGACCAGGTCTGCCTCGTATTGGATAGGGCTTGTTTCCATAGCAGACAAGGACAATAGGTCTTACAAGGACAATAGGTCTTGGATCTGGAAGCTGATATTCCTGATGGGTGATTGTTCACACCCCCTGTTGAAAGATGGCCACCGAAACAGGTACAAGTTGGCCATAGAGCAAAATCAGCTGAGTGGGTAAAATACCTCTGCAGGATATTCCGGATAGAGCTGAATTGGAACTGCTAATGGCTTCAATTCATCGAAATATGCTGCCTAATTTCATCAGGTATTTGAAGTTATGTCGAAGCTGGTGTTCGTTTTTGAAAGATTCAGTAGATATAAAAACCGGATCTGCCCCTTTTAATGGCCGGATCCGGTTTTTTGCGTAGACCAGAGAAGCAGCAGAGGCTGCCCAGATCGTTTTTTACGAATTTTCTGTTAAAGAATCCAATTTCTCAGCCGGAAGTTTCCATCAGGCAGAAGCGTTCTCCAAAGCAAAGCTGCATCACAGGTGGGATTTTCTGCATCACTGATGATCTTCGTATCCACTTCAATTCGTTTTCCAGCCTGAGTCATTCGAAAACCTTTTATCTGGCTGGAAGAAGTTGTCAGTTCAGGATTGTTTTTATCAGGTTTCCACGTCAGTTCATTATCGTGATAGAAAAATCCATCAAAATTTCCATTCTTGCGATAGGAAATATCCAGTCTGAGAATGTTTCCGTCCCACCGGGAAAGCAGCGCTCGACTCTTCTTTGGGGGCATTTTTGATGTCAGATCTGCGGATGGGTACTGAAGCGGATCCTCATAGAGCCATTTCAACTTTTCCAGAAAATCTTCCATTGTGCATCCTGCATATTCATGCCAATTTTCATACACAGGACAGTTTCCTTTGAGGACTTGTTCTTTGATACAGTAGAAATGATGTGCTTTCAGGGCTTCTTCCGGTGAGTTGTAATACGTTTGGTTCATAAACGGTCCTTTCTTTCCGGCTGGAGCATGCCTCCACAAAGGATGAACATGGCCAGGACTGAACAATTCTTCGGTTTCAGAATTTTCACTTTTTCTAAAAAGCATCAAATGCGTTTTTGTATTCTACCAGCTCTTTTTGATGGAATTGAATCTGCTCGCCTTTTTCTTTGAGTTATCCAGATGGTTCCATTCCAGATATGAACTTTTCTTTTCTATCTGTTTCTATAGGATCAGTATGGCATGACGGCATGGATATTTGTCAATAATAAATGGGGGACAAGATCATAGTTAAAGATCGAAACATGCGTCACCAGAAAAAGTGGAGAGAGAAGGCTGGACTGGCCCAGCCAGAAGGCTGTCTCTTTCCCTCTTTCCAATACCGCAGCATGGCGTCGCCCGATGGTATATGTTCTTTAATTCTGCCTTCGGCCTGTCCTTGTTTGATCATTTGTTTTGATCAAATATGAACTGTTTAAGATCATTTTTGTTGATTCTGTCTGCCGGTTTGTTAAACGCTTTCTGAAGCTCTTGTGTTTTTCAGGGTAAAGACCTGTACAGGCTGCACAATGAAAGGGCAGGCCAAAGACAGAAAAGACAAACTCACAGATCGGCGGACAATTGGAATTTTTGACTTGTATCAGGTGGATTTTATGAAGTGCTTGAGCAAAAATAGCTTTATCTTTCCATGTCAAAAGGTTTTGACAGGCTTTTTTGGCCAAGGTCAAAAAGGTTTGATCGCCGTCAGCATAAAAATTTTTACAATTAGGGGAAAAGGAGGCCTGAAAGATGGAACTTGGCAGACAGATTCGAAAATACCGAACAGAGGCCAGACTTTCCCAGGAACAGCTGGCGGATTTGATTTTCGTTTCCAGGCAGACTATTTCAAACTGGGAAAACGACAGAAACTATCCGGATATCAAAAGTCTCGTTTTGCTCAGTGAAGTTTTTCATGTCTCTATGGATCAGCTGATTAAAGGAGATGTTGAAAAAATGAAAATCGAAATTGATGCGCAGGAGTATGCCCAGTTTCGAAGAGACAGTGCGATTCTGACGGTTCTGTTTCTGGTTCTGTTGATTGCTCCAGTTCCCTTAGTCAGAGCATGGCGCTGGGGCGGATTGGCAGTCTATGTGGTGTTGTTTGGAATTACGCTGTATGTCGCCGGGCGGATTGAACGATATAAGAAGAAATATGACATTCAGACCTACAAGGAAATCGTTGCTTTTTCCAATGGCCAGAGTCTGGATGAAATTGAAAAAGCGCGTGAATCTGGAAAACGTCCGTATCAGAAAGCGTTGCTGGCAGCTGCAGCCGGTGTGTTGGTTGTCATTGTGGCTTTGCTGATGGATATGATTCTTCGCTAGCAGACTCAAAAGCTCCCGAATTCGCAATAAGAATTCGGGAGCTTTGATTGCTTTTAGAAGGAAGTGTCAGTCACTATTCCGCTTTTTCCTTTTCATCCAGGATTTTGCCATATTCACGTAAAGCGACGATCGCATTGACAGCCTGTTCTGCAGTTGGGTAGGCAGGAATGCCGGCATCACGCAGTTTCAGGATAATGTCATGGCATTCTTTACCGCCCTGGCATTCCATAACGACTGGTTTGTTGGAGCCTTTGTTCTTATTCCAGACTTCAATGACCTGGTCTGCAACTTCGTTCACGTCCGTTACCGCCGTTGGGCAGATGGAAACATAAACGCAGTCTACATTGGGATCACGCAGCGCCTGCGAAACGGCCCCACGATACTGGATTGGAGTTGCGGTGCCGGAAATATCGACTGGGTTGAGCGGCGATCCGAACATTGGCATGTAGTTGCGAATTTTACCGAATAACAGCGGCGAGATTTCTTTCAGCTCTTTTAAGGGCAGTCCGCGTCGTTCGAAGTGGTCGCAGGAAAGCAGGCCGCTGCCGCCGCCGTTGGTAATCATGACGATATTGTCCCCGCGAAGAGGGGGCATCAAACCTAAGGCAAGGGCATCGTCGAGGAATTCCTGCCATGTGACGGCCCGAATGACACCTGCTTTGTCAAAGACGCTCTGGTAGTATTCATCGGATTCCGGGTTTTCTGAAGCAGTGTGGGCAAAGGCAGCTTTGTGACCGATCTTCGAGCCGCCAACTTTGATGACAACAATTGGCTTGGAAGACTTATGGGCTGCTTTGACGAATGCTTCTGGACAATCCAGACCTTCAATATAAACAGCGATCGATCCAGTGTTTGGATCTTTGTTTGCATATTCAATAAATTCCGAAAAGTCGACATCGGCTTTGTTGCCAAGGCCAACGAAAAAGGACATGCCTAAATGGTCTTCCTGGCTGGTGCCTAATGCAGCGAGCAGATTGGCCCCGGACTGGGAAATCATGGCAACAGGTCCTGGTACTGGTAAGTAAGGGATAAATCCACAGTTGAAATGGAAATATGGAGAACCCATTCCGACCAGATTTGGTCCGATTAAGGGAAGTTCATTATCGCGGCAGAATTGCGTCAGTTCATTTTGCAACTCTTCACGACCGATTTCCTTGAAGGCGGAAGTGGAGATGACCGCAATCTTGACGCCTTTGGCCACACAGTCTTCCAGGACGGATTTGACGACGTGAGCGGGAACCGCAACGAAAGCCAGATCGACTTCGTCAGGGATATCCTTCACGGTTGCATACGCTTGTAAGCCCTGGACTTCTTTGGCACGTGGGTTCACTGGATAAATCTTGCCATCATAGCCCCATTTTTCCAGGCCTTCGATCACTTTATAGCCAACTTTGCCATCTAAGCGGCTGCTGCCAACAACCGCGATGCTTTTTGGATTGAGCGCATACGGAAGTTTTTCAACTACGTAATCACGTGCTTCTTCAATTAACATGACTCGTTTTCCTCCTTGTCTGCACAAAGGCTGCAGGCATTTTTGCGGGCCATCCGGTTCTGGAGCAGATCATCGGTAAAGACACACATTTCCCAGTTGTCGGTGTCATCATCAAGTCGGGCTGTCCAGCGGCGGAACTGGCGCGGGGAATTGGCTTCCAGAATTTCTTCGATTTCCGGATACGCTTCCATGGTTTCCCGAAGTTTTTGGGAATCGGTCAGTTCTTCATAAGCCATGAAGATGGCATCGTGATAGGAATCGGTGAATTCAAAGACGTTATTAAAGTCCGGATTCGCTGCCAGTTCATCAATAATCTGGCTCTTGCGATAGCTTGGGGTGTTCTGGAACATCCGGATGAGGTAGCAGTGATTGTTGAGGCCCAGCTTCATGAAGTTGAGATACAACATATTGATCAAAAAGCGGCTTTCATCCATGACATGCGAGAAGTCTTCCCGCATCTTGGCTCCATCCAGACCAGAGAGTTCCTGTAAAACATCGTAGTTAAATAAGTCTGCGGAGAATTCAGTATTATTGAGGACTTCCAGAACTTCGAGATCCTTTTCGTCGATTTTATCGGTGTATTCAAACAGTTTCTTTTTCGCTTCATCGGAGAATCTGAATTCCCGGAAACGGAAGGGGGTATCGGCCTGGTTAACGCTGCTTTCTCTTAAGTCACGGCGAACCGGGCACAGGTGAACGTATTCAACATAAGGGTTTTGCTTGATTGGATCGATGATGGCTTCCAGCAGATTGTCTAAAACACGCATATGGTTGCCGCAATAGAAATCAAAGTCACCGCCATCACAGGCATAGCCAGTGCAGATTTCATTGTTGTTCTGGATCCAGTCGGTCAGTTTCTGCTTTTCTTCAGGTGGGCAGCCATCTTTCATCTTGACCACCCAGTACCACAAGCCAAATCCATACACACCGACAGAAGAATTCTTCACCAACATATACAGGCGTTCATCATACATGCGCTGCAGTCTTGCTTTGATTTCATCCGCACTCAGTCCTGTCTTTTCAGCCACCAGAGCCAGATTGAAAACGTCGGGTCTTGTCTGGTAGAAGCTTTTTGCGACGTTAAAGGCAGCAACGCGCGCATCATCAGGACCAACGATCCCAGGCTCCAGAAAGCCCAGTCCCCGTGGTGCGAAGAAATAATCGCGCATCCATTCTTGTTTTTCTTCCGTATTCAGAAGATAGTTTTTGCCAGGTTTCGGCATAGAATTATCACCTCTTGCTCTTCATAGGAATACCTATCTCCAGTATAGACCTTTTTGAAAGGGCTAACATATGCATTTTTATGGTTTTGGGGATTGTAAGATGCGTCTTGCTTGTATGTGACAGGCTAGAGATTGAATGGCGGTTTCTGCACGCACATTTACGACTTAGAAATCAGCCAATATGAAGAAGTGAAGGGGCTGTGGGCTAGAACATGGTCTGCTCAGACTCTGTTTCAGAAACGAAAAAAGGTGCCAATGGGCACCATGTATTCAGCAGAAAATTGAAAGAAATCCAGGAAAATCTAAAAAACTCGACTGGACAGTGATTCTGCCCAAAAGGAAGAATTACCAGCGGGAAGGACTTATTCTTCTTCCAGCCAGATCACCCGGTCTTCTTCAAAGCGGGCGATCGGCGCTAACGAGTAAAGTGGATAGCCTTTTTCCAGGATATGGCTGCGGCCGGACTGGAAAGCTTTTTCAATGCAGAAGCCGCAGCCCACAAGTTTCGCTCCAGCCTGGCTGACCAGATTTTCAATACCAATAAATGCCTGGCCATTGGCCAGAAAGTCATCGATAAATAATACCCGGTCCTCTGGATCTAAAGACGCCCGCTCCATGCATAAGGTATAGGAAGTCTGCTTCGTAAAGGAGAAAACTTCGGTAAATAAAGGATCATCCATGGTTGATGGTTTTGCTTTCTTGCAATAGACAAGCGGGATGTCCAGATCCAGTGCGGTCATTAAAGCAGGAGCGATTCCGCCGGCTTCAATGGTCATGACTTTGGTTGGATGAATCTCTTTGAAATGGTCCGCAAAAGCCTGGCCAATTCTGGCCATGAGCTGTGGATCTACGGTATGGTTGAGGAAGGTATTGACCTTTAAAATCCGGGAAGAAAGGATCCGGCCATCCTGTTCAATGCGTTTCTGAAGAAAATTCATATATTTATCTGCCTTTCTAAATATCCAGAGAAATTCAGAGAGATCAAGAGAGTAAAGAGAACAGATATCTCTGGCAATTCGTTCTTTTTGATTCGATCGTGTTGGAAGCTGTTGATTTCTATTGTAGTCGATCAGATCTGATGGAGAGAGAAAAGATGCTTTTTTCAGGGAGGGATGATTTTTGGAGGAATTTGTTCCAGCTTGGTATAGGGCTGGAAGCCGTAAGGGATGTTGAAGGTGCAAAAATGAAGGTACAAAAGAGGGAAGACAACCATGACAAATTCTTTAGATCCAAATTCAATCGCTCAAAGCATCAATACTCTCGCTGATTTCTGTGCACAGCGCGATTTTGAAACCTTAACGCAGGAAGAAATCCAGGCTAAAACCGATCAGAATCAGGTCGATGTTCTTGTTTTGTTTGGGGGAACAATTGTCGAAGGTTTGAATGTCCTGGCCAAAGCGATTGAAAATCAGGTTGCCAGAACCACAGTGATCGTTGGCGGCGCGGGCCATACCACCAATACTCTGCGCAAAACCTTCGCCAGCTTATTTGAAGACGATCCTGCTTTTACCTTTGAAACCTTGAAAGGTTTAAGTGAAGCGGAAATCTTCCAGAAGGCTTTGGGCAAGCGTTATGGTCTGCAGGCCGATTTTCTGGAAACACGTTCGAGTAACTGTGGCAACAACATTACTTTCCTGCTCGATCTGCTCAAAGAAAAGAACATCCCCTGCAAGTCGATCGTTCTTTGTCAGGATGGAACGATGCAGCATCGCATGCAGGCTACTCTTAAAAAAGAAGCTCCAGAGATGAAAATCTATAACTTTGCCACGTATCAGGTCCATGTCCATCCCGATGGCCAGGGTGGTTTTGCTTTGAATGAACATCCGGAAGGGATGTGGACGGTGGATCGTTATGTCGAACTGCTCTGTGGAGAGATCAGCCGTCTGAAAGATGACGAGAATGGTTATGGCCCGAAAGGTAAAAACTATATTGCACATGTGGATATTCCTGAAACGGTTGAGCAGGCCTTTAAAACGCTTCAGAAATCGAATCTGTTTACGGTCCGCCAGGCACAGACGCAGTTTAAAGATCCGTTTGAAGCCATCCAATCCAGGAAAAATGCTGAAGGGCCGATACGAAATTTGGAATTCCCCAACTGCGAATGACGAATCTGACTGCCAAACGTTAAAAAACATGAATAAAATGCAAAAACTCCCGAAAATCCGGGAGTTTTAATCGTTGGTTTTAGCATTCAAAATCACCTTGGGCAGTTCAATCATGTGGCTGGCCATACTGATTTCGCTTTGCAGGTGCATCAGCATACCCTGGGCGTGGATAAACAGCAAAGGATACTCCATCTGGCTGCCTGAGATTTCCGTCTGGACCTGATGGTCAACGAGACTGGCTTTCCTGGCTTGCTCAAAAAGATCAAATGCCGCTTCAAATTCAGATTGAACAGCTTTCTGCAAAGGCTGATCGATGCAGTTCAGGGCTTCACCCGCGCAGAGAATGATGTTCATGGAAATCTGAACGCTTTTTTTTTGATCTCTTTTTCCACGCTCAGACCAGGACTTACTGCTTTGCTTCTTCTTTTTCCAGGTTGATCAGAGCCATTTTTGTCAACACACCCTGACCGCCTGAATAATTGCCCAGTTTTCCATTTGCGCCAATGACGCGATGGCAGGGAATGGCCAGCAAGAAGCGGTTTGCCCGCATCGCACTTCCGACTCCTCTGGCAGCTCCCGGCCTGCCGACCATGGCCGCAACTTCCCCATACGAGCGGGTCTGGCCGTAGGGGATGGACTGGACAGCTTTCCAGACCTGCTTTTGAAAGTCAGTTCCAGTCTGGTCTAAAGGCAGATCGATGATGGTTCGCGTTTTCGCAAAGTATTCCAGGATCTGCTCTTTAGCCAGATTTAAAATCGCGATATCTGAATGAAGTGGTTCCTGTGGTGTTTTCAGAACAGTAATGTTGGTTAACAGCGTTTTTTGATCATTGCAGGACGCCTGGATGGTTCCAATCGGGGAATTAAAGCGGATACTCTTCATCTTCATGCTCCTGTAAAAGAAGTTTTGCCCGGTATTCGGATGGCGTTGTACCGTACAGCTTCTTAAAGGTCTTTAAAAAGCTTGTGTAGTCGGAAAAGCCGCTGGCAATCGAGGCATCCAGAATGGATTTTCCTTCCAGCATGGCCCGCTTGAAGGCCAGCATGCGCAGGTTAGTCAGATAGCTGTGGACACTTTCCATGGTATAGGACTTAAAGGATCGTGCTAAGTGCTCACGGCTGACAAAGCAGTATTCGGCTAACGTGGTTGCATTGAGATGCGGGTCTTCGTAGTGGTTTTGCAGATAATCGGCAGCCTTGGCCACCAGTAAGCTGGTTCCGGATGGCGCAATAATATCTTTCTGATTGACGGATTGTTCAAAGAGCAGGGCCAGTTCGACCAGCTGGCAGGTCCAGACGCGTTCCTGAATCGATTCAGGCAGGGTAGCCGCATGAATCATACGACGGAAAAGACCGGTCAGATCCCAGGCGAGAACGGCTTGCGCATTGAGAATCAGCATCTCCTGGTTCCATTTTGGATTTCCAAGCCCGCATGCTTTCAATGCATCCAGCCAGAAGTCTTTTTCGATCTGGACGATCAGACGTTCGGAATAGTCCATGGAGACATTGAATTTAGCAGAATGATACAGACCGGCAGGGACGATCATGACCTCTCCGACTTGCAGGTTATATAATCGGCCGTTGGCACTGTAGCGCACGGAACTGCCGGAAAGCGGGGCAATAATTTCATAGTAAGGATGGTTGTGAACGACAGACTGAAGGCTGGATCTGTTCACGTATTTATTAATACGCACTTTGGTGGCAGTGAGTGGATGACTGGCTTCTTCAGGCGTCAGTAAAGAGTCCTGAATGATTTCAATCTTGGAAGTCGGCGCACTTTTCTTCATACCGCGGCTCCTTTCTGAAACAGGTTGTAGTGTATTTCGGTTTGACTCTAAAAAAATATATAACGATTCGGATTAGTTGTCTGAAAAAGTGAGGTTCTCGATTCGTTTAAGCCCAAAATAGGGGTTAAAAAGCAAAAAAATTGAACAAGCCCAGGCCTGCTCTTTTCAAGTAGAAAAGAGCAGGCCTTTTTTCGAAGGATGCAAAAGCATTGATCAGGAGTGGACTGCTTCATTCCGAATTGCTTTTTCCTTTGTTTTTCTATGGACAGATCCTGGATATGCCTTTGTCGAATGGTGAGCGATATCCGGATTTATTTTACGAATTGAACCAGAAATGGCAAGCCAGAATCCAAGAAAGGCAAAGAACAACTTTTGTATTGTAGGCCGTTCTTTTTGAAATCGAAGCCCAGATGCACAACCAGATCAGGCAGGAGAGCAGAAAATGTGACAGCTGCCTGTGGGCAGACTCTGAAAGGGATTGCACCCAGACGCCTCTCAGATCGCAAAAACAAAGGCAAAAATCAAAAGATGACTGAAACATTGTCCTTGTTCAGAAACGGCATGCTCTGTTCAGATTTTAACAAAATAATCGATGATAGATAAAGTAAAAATCTATTTAAATTAAAATTTTCACATGTTCAGGGTAAGGAATGTTTCTGTGGCGATCCTGAAAGTTCACCTTCAAACATATCACAATTTGCGATAAACAGGGCACAAATTCAGAAGTAAATTCTGGCTCAGCTCTGTTAACATGCATATATCACCCCACGCAGTATATCTGCCTGGAATGATCGTACGAATCTCTGCCCGGCCAGCAGAAACGAGTTATACTTCGAGCGCGATTATAACCGCAATCGATTTGCGCTTGATGCATGATCAGCATGAACCATAAAAAATGCCGGCCGCAAGTCGGCCGGTTCTAGACAAGGAAGAAAGAAATATGAAAGTCTGCACCACGCTTAAAACAATCAGCGCGCAGGAAAACTATTTTTCCGTACAGACCAATGCCGTTGAAATCCGGATCTGGTTTTTAACGGATGATATTGTGCGCATTCGCGCCGGTTTTGATCAGGACTGGGATGAAGCGTCCTATTCACTGGTGACGACCGCCTGGCCAAGCCGCACGGATGAATTGTTTGCCGATGTCCGCAAACGCATTGAAACAGCCCCTGCCACCCTGGTCGATGGCGAAAATGAAGCCATCATTCAGGGACGCCGTTTAAAAGTTGTCCTTCGCAAATCCCCCTTCACCATTTCAATTTTTGATGCCAATGGTGAACTGCTCCATGCCGATATTCCGGATCTGGCTTATCGCATGGATGGCAACAACCGCCGCATGCATACCAGCCAGATTGAAGCTGATGACTTCTTCTATGGTTTTGGCGAAAAATCCGGCGACATTAACAAAGCCCAGAAATTCATGAACATGGCTCCTGGCGATGCCATGGGCTACGACCCCAAGGAAACGGATTCTTTATACAAGCACATCCCGTTTTATATTCGTCTGAACCAGAGTACGAAGCATGCGGTCGGCTACTTCTACCACAATACGGCCGAATGCGACTTCAATATGGGGAAAGAAAAACGCAACTACTGGCACCGTTATTCCACTTACCGCACCGATGCCGGGGATATCGACCTGTTTTTCATTGCAGGTCCTGGCATTGATGAGGTCATTGAACGCTATACCGATCTGACGGGAAAATCCGTCATGCTTCCCAGAGCGGCTCTTGGCTATCTTGGAAGCTCGATGTACTACCCGGAACTTCCACAAGACTGTGATGATGCGATCTTAGATTTCATCGAAACAACCCACGAAGAAAAGATTCCGGTAGATGGTTTCCAGTTATCCTCTGGCTATTGCGCAATCGATACCCCGGAAGGGATCAAACGCTGCTCCTTTACCTGGAACAACAAGCGTTTTAAAGATCCCAAGCAATGGTTTACCCAGATGTATGACCATGGCGTTGTGGTTTCACCGAACATCAAGCCGGGCATGCTTCTGGTGCATCCGCTTTTAGAGCAGATGAAAGAACAGGATCTCTTCTTAAAAAGTTCCGATGATAACGAAGGGGTCGATGGCTATGCGGTGGGTACATGGTGGGGCGGTCCAGGTCTGTTCGTGGACTTCACCCAGGAAAAGAACCGCAAAATCTGGAAACAGTACATCAAAGATGCCCTGCTTGCGTATGGCTGCCGTTCAATCTGGAATGACAATTGCGAATATGATTCTTTAGTCGATAAAGATGCCAAGGCAAGTTTTGAAGGCAAAGGGGCGCGGATTGGAGACATCAAACCGGTCATGTCCAATCTGATGTGCCAGTTATCCAACGAAGCCATCGAAGAATATGATCCAGACTGTCGTCCATTCAGCGTCTGCCGTTCTGGTCATGCTGGTATTCAGCGTTATGCCCAGGTCTGGGCCGGGGATAACCTGACTTGCTGGGACAGCCTGAAATACAACATTGCCACCATCTTAGGTATGGGACTTTCAGGGGTTGCCAACCAGGGCTGCGACATTGGTGGATTCTATGGTGTCGCGCCTGAATCTGAACTGTTTGTGCGCTGGGTTCAGAACGGGGTTTTCCAGCCGCGTTTCTCGATTCATTCGACCAATACGGACAACACAGTCACTGAACCCTGGATGTATTCCGATCAGAAAGAGCGGATCCGCGCTGCCATTGATCTGCGCTATAAACTCTCGCCAACGCTGTACTCGCTGATGTTCAAGGCTCACAAAACCGGCCTGCCCATTTGGCAGCCGCTGTTCATGACGTTCCAGAACGATCCGAAGACTTACAACGAAGGGGTTGACTTCATGTTTGGCGACCATCTGCTGGTGGCCAACGTTGTGGAAAAAGGCCAGAAAGTCCGTGAAGTGTACTTGCCCGAAACGGTAGATCCCAACGAAAAATTCTATGACTTCTGGACGCGTGAAGAATACGAACCAGGAAGTGAAATCAAACTGGATGTCGACCTGTCTTCGATTCCCATGTTTGTTCGTTCTGGCGCCATCCTGCCAATGTCTGGCAACCGCCTGAGCAATTTGATGACCCAGAAAACAACCGATCTGGAAATCCTGATGGCTCCAGATGTGGACAGTGAATTTGTCCTCTATGAAGATGACGGAAATACCAACGACTACCGCAATGGCGACTATCTGAAAACCACAATTTCAGTCAAAGCTGCAGAAAGAACGTATATCCGCTTTACCCATGAAGGAAATTATCAGACGGCAGTTGAAAACGTAGCCCTCGACATCATTCATCCCAAGAAGGCTCCTTTCTTTGTGACGGTGGATGGCGACGAAATTCCTCACTTCCTGCACCGCCGCAAATTTGAAGAAGCGACAACAGGCTGGTATTACTCCCAGCGCCTGAAATCGGTTCTGATCAAGTATCCAAACCCAAAAACCGATTACGAAGTGCTTGTCTCTTTTGAACAGTTCGACCTGATCGGAATGTAAAAATCGTAGATCCAACCCCATAAAACCAGGACAAACCGTATTTCTGTATGAGACTTAAAGCCTCCTCTTTTCAAGCCCTGGCACAATGGAAGGTTTTGTGATTTGCGATTCCATTTTCGAAGCGGCAGGCTCCGGCTTTCGAAAATGGAAATCAATCGAAATCAATCAAAATTGATAACGAGAAAGAAAATTAGCCAAACGCTAGAGCTAGAAAAGGAAACAGAATTCTATGCAAGGATTACGTTCAATGGTCCATAAGGGCCTTTCCCTGTGTGTTTCTGGATTTGTCGGCGCTTCCATACTCTGCGGCTGCTCGGCTGGATCCCCAACGTCCAGTGCGAATGCAACTCCAGAAAATCCGATGATTCTCGACCTTGCCCATGGTCTTTCAGAAACGCATACCGTTCATATTGCGATGACGGAATTTGCCAAAGAAGTAGAAAACAAAACCGGCGGACGCATCCGCATCAAAATCTTCCCGAATGGTCAGTTAGGATCCGAAGATGAAAATATGGAGCAGCTGCAGGCAGGGGTCATTGCGATGACCAAAGTCTCTGCTCCAGGTCTTGCCACCTTTACCGAAGAATACAACGTCTTTGGTCTGCCCTATATCTTTGAATCCACCGAAGACTTCTATGAAGTGATGGACTCCCAGGGGATGCGCGACTTCTTCTTATCCACTGGAGACGATGGATATGTCACGCTGACCTACTACACCTCCGGTGCTCGTTCCTTTTACACCAAGGACAAACCAATCCGTACGCCAGAAGATCTCAAAGGTCTGAAAATTCGCGTCCAGAACATGAAAAGCCAGACGGACATGATGAAATACCTCGGCGGTACGCCAGTTGCGATGTCCTATGGAGAAGTGTTCACTTCCTTACAGACTGGGATCATCGATGGAACGGAAAATAACGAAACGGCTTTAACCACCGGTAAACACGGTGAGATCTGCAAATACTACTCCGTTGACCAGCACGCCATGATTCCTGATGTTCTGATCATGTCTGACAAAGTCTGGTCGCAGATCACGCCTGAAGACCAGCAGCTGATTTTAGAAGCGGCGCATGAATCCACGGATTCGCACAAAATCATGTGGGATCAGGCGATTGAAGAGGCGGTCAAAGAAGCGGAAGAAACGATGGGCGTAACCTTCGTTTATGACGTCGATAAAGAAGCTTTCCGTCAGGCGACTACCCCCATGGTGGAAGAGTACTCCGCCCAATACCCAGGCGTGGCCAAGCTGCTTGAAGTGATCGAGCAGGCCAGAAAGGAAAAATAATCATGCAGGAAATTTTAGGCAAAATTAAATACGGCATGGACAAGTTTCTTGCGATCTTCTGCGCGATTCTGTTGTCTTTCATGACCATTCTGGTCTTGATTCAGGTGATTTCCCGCTATGTATTCAACAGTCCGGCAGCATTTACGGAAGAACTGGTCCGTTACTCCCTGATCTGGACCGGATTTATTGGAGCGGCGTATGCCTTCTCCACGCGTGAACATATGGCTTTAGGTCTGGTCAAAGATAAACTGACTGGCGAGCCGAAAAAAACATTGATGGTGTTTATTGACGCCCTGATCTTATTGATAGCGATCTTTGTAATCACGATTGGCGGATTCAAGCTGGCGATGTCGGCCCGGATGGAATTCTCTGCTTTGTTAGGCGTTCCAAGAAGCCTTGTGTATGGCATTGCTCCGGTTTCTGGCGTCTGCATTATCCTCGCGCAGATCATCAATCTATATGAAGATTTGACCGGCAAAACGGTCAACTGGGCACCAAAATCCAAAAAAGCGGCTGCCAAGGAGGTAGAAGCATGAGTCTGACTTTCGTTACAATCCTTCTGTTTGCGGTTTTTGGCGTCCTGCTGTTTGCGGGCGTACCGATTTCAGTCAGTATTCTGGCTTCTTCGATCGTAACTGCCTTATCGTCCCTCTCCTGGGATCAGGTCACTTTTATTACCGTGCAGAAAATGTGTACGGGCGTTGAATCTTTCTCGCTGTTGGCTGTGCCCCTGTTCATCCTGGCCGGCAACATCATGAACAATGGTGGAATTGCCCGCCGTCTGGTCAACCTGGCCCAGCTGCTGGTTGGCAAGGTTCCAGGATCCATGGCCCAGGCCAATATCCTGGGCAACATGTTATTTGGCGCTTTATCTGGCTCTTCGGTAGCCGCTGCTTCGGCTATGGGTGGGTGCATTGCCCCAATCGAAGAAGAAAACGGATATGATCCTGCTTACTCGGCAGCTGCAAACATTGCCTCTGCTCCGACGGGTCTTCTGATTCCGCCAACATCGGCTTTCATCGTCTACTCCACAGTAGCCGGCGGTGTTTCGATTTCGACTTTATTTATGGCGGGTTACCTGCCTGGTTTTTTAATGGGCGGTGCCTGCATGTTAGTGGCTTTCATCATGGCCAAACGCATGGGTATGAAACCTACGCCAATCAAACTGGATGGCAGTATCTGGAAAGTGGTCTGGGATGCGATTCCTTCGCTGCTTTTGATTGTCATTGTGATTGGTGGAATTGTCGGTGGTGCCTTTACTGCCACCGAAGGCGCCGGTGTCGCTGTGCTGTATTGCCTGATTCTGTCGATTGTTTACAAGAGCATTACCTTCAAAAGCTTCATGGAAATTCTGCTCAACTCCGCAAAGACTTCTGGAATCATCCTGTTTCTGATTTCGGCTTCTTCGGCCATGTCCTTTGTCATGGCGTATGCTGGAATTCCAGAAGCCATCTCGAATGGTCTGCTGTCTTTGACCGATAACAAGTACATCATCTTACTGCTGATGAACGTAATTCTGCTTGTGGTCGGGATGTTTATGGATATCACACCAGCGATCCTGATCTTCACTCCGATCTTTTTGCCGATTGCGATGAAGTTTGGAATGAGCGATATCCAGTTTGGCGTCATGTTAATTTTCAACATGTGCCTTGGCAATATCACCCCGCCCGTTGGGTCGGTTCTCTTTGTCGGTTGTGGAATTGGCCATGTCACCATCGAGCAGGTCACTCCAAAACTGATTCCTTACTTTGTAGTCCTGGTCATCGCCCTGTTAATGGTGACTTTCATTCCGGGCATTTCGCTGTGGATCCCGCAGCTGCTTGGCTTGATTTAAATGGTTTAAAAACGATCAACTCTCATCCATTCTCTCATGTTTTTCATTCGTCCTTTTGAATGGAGAAAGGCCGTCTGCCGCAAGATCTTTGACTGATTCTTACGCGCAGGCGGCCTTTTTTTGCTTCTTGGTTTATGAGTGGAAAGCCAGGCTGTTCAGGTTGGCTTCCTGGTTGGTATAGAGAGGATTGGAAAGCAGTTCGCCCTGGGGTGTAACGAAAGCTTTGGCCGCCTGCGGATCGTCTTGAAGCAGCCATAAAAACCAGGCGGTCACATAGCCATCGGCTGCATACAGCATCTGATCATGAGCGGTCTTCTTACGACGAAACTGGACTTTGGGAGCTGAAATTTCATTGGCGATAGCCGTCAATTGATCGCCAGTGACGACCCAGTCATCCCCGCCGCCTTCGCCAGAAGCCAGCAGAATAGGAGTCTGAATCTTGGCTGCGTCATAGTTCCATTCCAGATTGTGTGCCAGTTCCATATTGGTTGGCGACAGGGCGGCGGCTGCTTTATAGACCTCTTTGTTTTTGCCTTCTGTGATGGCGTTGAACACTCCAACACCACCTTGGGAGTGACCGACAATCCCCACGCTGGAAAGATTAACTTTCTGATAGAAGATGTTTTCTTTATTTTCTTCAATCTGTTTATTTTCATTCAGTCGGCGCAGATGAGATACACACATGTCGGCACCAAAGCCATTCCAGGCATACATTTCTTCTGTTCCAATGACAATAAATCCCCATGAGGCATAATGGCGGGCCAGACGCGAGTACTTGGAGAGAGGCGTTCCACTTCCGTTACAAAGAACGATCACTGGATATTGACGATCGGTGGTTTCCAGATTAACCGGATAGGCGATTTCGTATTTCTTGAATTCCTGCAAAGCGGGCTGCTCAAGCCACGCCGTTTCATACGATCCGTCGGCAAGATATCGAGCTTCGATTTTGCCGCCTGTCTGGACTTCAGATTGGTAATGATTTGGGATGGCAGGCTTGTTTTTCAGATAGATCCACAAGCCGACAAGAATAACCGCCATTACAATTACAAAAATCAAAATGATTTTGAGAAGTTTTTTCATAGGGATCTCCGATTAATGAACGGATCGGCTGGTTATTGTCAGGGGAATGAGCAGATACGCGCAGATGAAGAATTCTGGAAAAGACAGGCAGGATCCTGAGGTTGATTCCAAAGACATCGTTTTTACAGCCGATCGTGATACGATCGTATCCTAAAAGATCTGATTTCAGTCGTCAATGCGGATGCCGGTTGGGGATACAAAGAACCGGATTCGTATCCGTATTCTCAAGTGGCGCTTGATTCAGGCAGGGAAATTAAGAAAGGAAAGCCAAAGTGGAAAGACAGAGTCTAGAGAGGGAAGAGAAATGGATTCAAAAACGAAGTCGTTCAGAAAAGTGGTCAGTGAAGATCTAAAAGAATGCCTGGCTGATGCGCTGCTTCAACTGATTGTGAGCAAGCCGATGGAAAAGATTACCATCGATGAACTGGCTGAAAAAGCCGGTGTTGGCCGCGTCACTTATTTTCGTGCCTTTCATTCCAAGCAGGAAGTTCTCACCTTCAAGATTGTCCGTCTGTGGAATGAATATGCCAGGAAGCATGATTTGAAAATTCACGACCGTTTTGATCTGGAGAATGCCAGGGCCTTTTTTGCGTTTAATCTTGAAATCCAAAATGTGCTTCAGGTGCTGTATAGCGCGGGATTGCAGCAGGTTCTTTATGATGCATTTTGTCAGATTCTGCTCAGTTTTGAAAAAGAGGTGGATCTGCTGCATCGCTTTCGCGAAAAGTATTATGCCTATGGACTTTATGGTTTGCTTGATGAATGGATCCTCAATGGTTTTCAACCTGGGCCAGAGCAGATGGCAGACATGTTGATCCAGATTGTCCATTCTCCGTATGTGATTCAGCCAGAAGAAAACAAACAGAAAAAATGAACAGAAAGAAAAGACCATCGGAACGTTCTGAAGAAGAACGATCGATGGTCTTTTTGGTTTGTTGAATGGTTCAATGCATGTCGACGAATACGTCCAATCAATGCGTGTCGATGAATACGTTCAATCAATACTGGTTGTGGATATCTTCAAAAGCGGCAGGCAGATCGCGCATCAGGATATGCGATCCATCATCCAGAACAGCTGTGCCATTGACGGATCCAAAGTATTGGTGCTGGTTGGAGCGAATGACTTTCATATCAATATCCGCTGCTCGATCGAGAATCGGGGTGAAGACGGCTTCAAACCGGCGGTCATTGGAGGTCAGTACCCAGGGCAGCATGGGATCTTGGGGAATATAGAAACGGATCTGGTCGAGCTTATGGATTTTGCCGCGGTAGAACAGGACGTTTTCACTGGCTGCACGCAGGTCGCCAAAGCCATAGCCAAGATTGAAACCGAATAATTCACCATCGACCATTGCCGAAGCGGTCCCCCAGTACCAGTGGGTCTTATACGGCCAATACCCGCGGCCCCAGTCGAGAACACCGCAGTTTTCGTCTTTGCGGAAGCGATAGATTTTGTAGTTGAAGACAACTTTTCCTTCGACTGGCATGCAGTTGCATTTTTCGTTGAGATAGAAGTGCTTGCGATCCTTCCAGGGGGTGAGGATGTTCATGGATTCTTTGGGGAAATCGGAAAAGCAAAGGTCGGCTTTGAAAGGGCCATGACCGGCCAGATTCTTCACTTCGCAATGTACCTTGCGCGATTGGGGCGTGAGGTCGTAGTCAAGAATTATATTTTTGTTTTCAAAATGAGCAGCCCCCTGACTTGAAGTTTGGGGCATGAAGAAGTCTTTGGCGGGTGGCAGCAGTTCGGTCTGGGTGGCATCCACTCCTTTGACCAGATCCAGAAAGGAAACACTGGCCATGCGGATATAGCCAAGATCTGAAAGCGTAAAGGCGACGGCAATCTGACCAGTATTGACCAGATAGTAGTCCCATTCTTTCATTCGCAGACGGGAGACTTTGATGCGGGAACGATCGTAGTTCCAGTGGGGATGGCGGGCAAAGCCAACTTCACCTAGAGTTCCATCCTCGTGGTGGGTAAAGACAGGTCTGAAGATTTCGTGTTGGTTCATAATTTTCCTCTTTTCTTTTTTGTGATGAAAGCTCTTGTCTTTATCATAACCAGAAACAGCCAAAGAAGAGAAAGCGCTTTCGAAAAATGGGCTGTTTTGAAGGAGATCATTGGTGAAAAGGAAAATGTGTGATCGGATGAGTGTTTGTGGAACGAAAAGAAGCCGCAGAAACTGACGGAGAATGAATGATTGATCCGAAGAGACTGTCCTTTTTTCGAAGGGGCAGAAAAACAAGAAGAGGGAGAAAAGGTCTTTGGTCCATTTGAGATTTCAATCCGAATGAATGGCGGTGAATGAAAATGATCAAAATGACCAGAATAGATAAAGGAAACGGATAGAACAGGTAAAAAATATGGAGAAGATGACGAATTTTGGAAAAGTCGAATCGTAAATAAAGATCATAATCCGTCATATTTGATGATGAAAAATGAAGTGAAGACTCTTGAAGAAAACTGAAGGAAATATAATAAGTTATGAATGATGCTGGAGAATTGATATAGAAAAGAAAACCAAATTAAGACTTATAATAATTGAAATCGATATAAATACGATTCGTATCGTCCTTAATAGACTGTAGACATCAAAGTGAAGTAAAAAGACGGATGCTGAATCATCCAAAGAAGATTAGCGAAATTCGGGAAATATGGAATGAAGGAATTTGAGAATAAATTTGAATGAATTTGACAGAAAACGCTTGCAATCCTCCTCGCTATCCAGTATGATTCAAGTGTCATTAAGGAAGAGACAAGTTGAAGAAAAAGGAAGGATGATGAATGATATTGGTAAGAGGTGAACTGAAATGATTGCAAACGAACGACAACAGCGAATTCTCGAATATCTGGCCGAGCGTAAAAACGCCTCTGTCAATGAACTGATGGATCTGCTGGATGTATCTGACAGTACCCTGCGCCGGGATCTGCTGTCATTGGAAAAACAGGGCAAATGTGAACGGGTCCATGGCGGCGTCAGCGCAATCGCCCCTGTGCAGGCTGAAGACCAGAGCATGAATCTGCGGCGGACGGAATTCCATCTGGAAAAGAAGGAAATTGGACGACGGGCGATCGATCAGGTCGAAGAAGGAGATCTGATCTATATCGATGCTGGAACAACCACCGAAGCCATGCTTTTACAGCTCGATATTCCTGGCGTGCGCATTGTGACCAACTCTATCAACCATGCAGCCCTGGCCGCCAACAAAGGCTATGAGGTAACACTGATTGGCGGACGGTTCAAATCCATTACGGATGCGATTGTCGGTGAAGAGGCACTCGACTTTCTGGATAAGTACATCTTTGATGCCGGCTTCTTTGGAACCAATGCAATCAGCCCCGATGGAGATCTGCTCACGCCTGACTTGCATGAGGCAGCCGTGAAAAAGAAAGCGATGCGTCAAAGCCAGCGCGTTTATGTCCTCGCCGATTCTTCCAAGCTCGACAAAACTTCCAAAATCCGCTTTGGAGATCTCCAGCATGCGGTCCTGATCTGCAATGAAAACCCAGATCTTGAAAATGCGCTGATTCTTCAGAATCAGCCAGAAAGGGAAAAAAGATGATCTACACACTGACCGCCAATCCCTCCCTGGACTACATTGTCCGGGTAAAAAATCTTGAGATTGGCGAAACCAACAGAGCGTACGAAACAGAAATCTTTGCGGGGGGCAAAGGCTTCAATGTTTCCAGCGTATTGTCTGCTTTAGGCCATGACAGCATTGCTTCCGGATTCACAGCCGGTTTTTCTGGCGCTGAACTCGAACGGCTGTTAGAAGCAAGAAGTTTTAAAAAAGACTTCATTCCATGCTCGGGGCGCACCAGAATCAATGTAAAACTCAAAGCCCAGGAAGAAACCGAAATCAATGGGACGGGTATTGAAATCGATGATGCCCAGATGGAAGAGTTGTTCGATCACTACAAAGCAATCGCTGATGGTGACGTTCTGATTCTTTCCGGAAGCATTCCCGGCTGCTTAGACAAAGACTTCTATGCCCGCATTCTGGACAGCCAGAAAGACAAGGATGTTTTGTTTATCGTTGACGCCAGTGGTGAACTGCTGGCTAAATCGCTGCCATGTCATCCATTCCTGGTCAAACCAAACCAGGCCGAAATTGAAGAACTGCTTGGCATCAAGATTCACGATGATGACGAACTGATTGCCGCCGGCCGCAAGCTGCAAGAGGCTGGTGCCTCCAACGTTCTGATTTCAAGAGGGGCCAAAGGAGCCATGTTAATTGGTGAAGATGGCGCCATCTATGAAGCAGGATGCCCACAGGGAAAACTCGTCAACTCCGTTGGAAGTGGTGATTCGATGGTTGCAGGGTTTGTGGCTGGATGGATCGACACGCATAGCCTGGAAGAAGCGTTCGTTCAGGGAATCTATTGCGGAAGCGCAACGGCCTTCTGCGCTGATCTTGCCCAGAAAGAAGATATCGACGCCTTAAAAGCGTCCTCGCCAATTACAGTTCGCCGCACCGCTTAGGTAAAGCGCCTGCTTTCTGAATGGACGCTTTGATCAACATTCTGGTTCGATTGAAAAAAACGGATCAGGAAGGATTCAGGGCATGACTCATTCAGAAAATGAAAACACGATCTAAAAACAGGATCCACTGGAAATCCAAAGCATAAGATCAGAAATCCAAAATCAGGATCAGAGAAAATAAAAAGGAAATTTTGGAAACCGATACGGATTGTATCCGCAGTCTGTTTCAAAAAACAAAGCTCAAAAACAAGCAAACTAAGACCTGCCTGATTGGGATGGGGATCCTGCCAGGCAAGTTGGGACTTTGAAGACAGATGGGGATCATGTCTTCGAATTGAGTCCTGCACCATAAGCTTCAACGATTCGAAAAATAAAAACTGACAAATCTGACAAAAAACGAGGTACGTATGAAGATTAAGGATCTGCTCGCTTATGAAGCGATTGATGTTCAGGCATCAGCTTCCACAAAGGAAGAAATCATTAACAAAGCCATTGATCTGATGGTAAAATCCGGCAAGATCAATAACCGCGAGGCGTATGCCAAAAAAGTATTTGAGCGTGAAGAAGAAAGCACAACTGGCGTCGGCATGGGAATTGCCATTCCTCATGGCCGCGATGCTGCCGTAACCAAAGCCGGCCTGGCTGCCATGGTCATTCCAGATGGCGTTGAATATGCTTCCCTGGATGGCCAGCCCGTTCATCTGTTATTTTTGATTGCTGCACCAGAAGGCGGCAGCGTGCACCTGGAAGTCCTGGCTAAACTGAGCCGCATGCTCATGGATGAAACTCTCAATGCCAATTTGCAGAACGCCAAAACTGCAGATGAATTTTTACAGATTCTGACCGATGCGGAAACAGCGCTGGAAGGACCGGCTGAAGAAGAAGCTCCAGTCAACACCAATGCACCATTCATCCTGGCCGTCACCAGCTGCCCAAATGGAATTGCCCATACTTATATGGCTGCTGAAAACATTGAAAAGAAAGCCAAAGAACTTGGCTATCGCGTCAAAGTTGAAACCCGTGGTTCTGGCGGGGCGAAAAACGTTTTGACGGCTGCTGAAATTGCAGAAGCGGACGGTATCGTTGTTGCAGCCGACGCAAAAGTTCCAATTGACCGTTTTGATGGCAAACGCCTGATTCAGGCTCCTGTATCCGATGGGATTCACAAGCCAGAAGAGCTGATCGCAAGATCACTGGATCCCAATACTCCGTTATTTAAAGGCAATGGGGCGGCTGGAGCCGATAGTGCCGGCGGCGAAAAAGAATCCGGCTGGCGTGCTGTCTATACATCGCTGATGAATGGTGTCAGCCATATGCTGCCATTTGTGATCGGCGGTGGTCTGATGATCGCGATTTCCTTCTTGATTGATGGTTTCTTTGTGGATATGAACAGTCTCGAAGAAGCAGAACGTGCTTTATTCGGTACGATCAACCCGGCAGCTGCTTTCTTTAAAAATGTCGGCGGCCTTGCTTTTGGCTTAATGCTCCCCGTTCTTGCCGGTTATATTTCTGAAGCCATTGCGGATCGTCCGGGTCTTGCACCAGGCTTTATTGGCGGCCTGATTGCGGCCAACGGAAAATCTGGCTTCTTAGGTGCTTTGCTTGCTGGTTTCTTAGCCGGTTATTTAGTAAACCTGTGCAAGAAAATGTGCTCCAAACTGCCAGCCAGCCTGGAAGGCATTAAACCAATGCTGATTTATCCATTACTTGGTATTGCTTTAATCGGTGCAATTATGGTTTACCTGGTTGAACCTCCAGTCGGATGGCTCAATACCCAGCTTAACTTCTGGCTCGAATCTCTGAATGGTTCTTCCGGTGTTCTGCTTGGCGCTCTGCTTGCCGGCATGATGGCTTTAGATATGGGCGGTCCGTTCAACAAAGCTGCTTATGTATTTGGTACGGCTTCTCTTGCTGCCGGAAACTACTCCATCATGGCTGCCGTTATGATCGGCGGTATGGTTCCACCTCTTGCCATTGCTTTAGCCACTTACTTATTCAAAGACAGATTTACTGAAGATGAAAGAAAAACTGGCCCAACCAACGTTATCATGGGTCTGGCCTTCATTACCGAAGGCGCCATCCCGTTTGCGGCCAGCGATCCACTCCATGTTTTACCTGCGTGCGTCGTTGGTTCTGCCCTTGCTGGTGCTCTTTCTGAACTGTTTGGCTGCACCCTCATGGCTCCTCATGGTGGTATCTTCGTTGTCCTGACCATTGGCAACCCACTGATGTATATCGTTGCTTTAATTGCCGGAACAATCGCAGGTGCTTTGATTCTTGGATTCTCCAAGAAGAAAATTGCAGCAAAAACTGCCCCAGCAGCTGATGAAGAGGAAACTGTAGCAGCTGCAGCATAAGGAACAGAAAAGAAATAACCCCCTTACAGCCAGCCATCATTTCTGCGATATAGTGCGATATATAAAGAGAAGCAATCGCCTATTTATTGGGGAATTAATATCCAACTGATCCTAAGTTTAAACTTACTGATTGACGAACCTGATCGAGTATCAAAACCTTCTCCTTTTTCAATCTCACCGACTTGGTTCGTTCCCTTTCCTGGCTGGAATTCTGGATGAATTCCAGCCTTTTTAAGTTCCTGACTCGACAAAACAGGCCGACTCGATGAAAAATGGTACTCTTTCCACAAATGTGCCGGATGTTTGTTAGCGTAGAACTTATTTGTTTTTGATTGCTTTGCCTTAAGAATTACAAATTATTATGGAATGCTTGTTTGGATAAGTCACGGCTTTGAATGAGATACTTTGCTTTTCCAGGCGGCTGCTCACGCCCAAAAGAGGGCATTGTCAGCAGAAACTTTTTTGGGCTCTGGCAGAATAAAGAAGACTTAACCAATGTGTTAATGAGTTAATGGGTTCTATGTTCTGGAAGCGGAGGGAAAAATGAACGTTTCAGCTTTTTATATGATTCTGATTCCCTTTTTGGGGACTACACTGGGAGCAGGCTGTGTATTTTTGATGGGCAGTCATCTCAATATAAAACTTCAGAAGGCGCTGACAGGTTTTGCGGGAGGAGTCATGGTTGCGGCTTCGGTCTGGTCTTTGTTGATTCCGGCCATTGACGAAGCAGCTGATCTGGGCCGGTTTGCCTGTGTGCCAGCTGCAGTTGGATTTTTAGGCGGGATCTTCTTTTTGCTGATCCTGGATATGGTCGTGCCGCACCTGCATCAGAACAGTGATCAGCCAGAAGGCATCCATACAGATTTAAAAGACAGTATTCTGCTGGTGCTGGCTGTGACTCTCCATAATATTCCGGAAGGAATGACGGTAGGCATTGTCATTGCGGGATGGCTGAGCGGGCAGACGATGATTACCTTGTCGGGGGCGATGGCTCTAGCCATCGGAATTGCCATTCAGAACTTCCCGGAAGGAGCGATTATTTCCATGCCTTTGCGCACCCAGGGACTGAAAAAGTCAAAAGCCTTTGGATACGGCTTTTTATCGGGAGTAGTTGAGCCGATTGCTGCTGTTGTGACTTTATTGCTGGCTAATCAGCTCCTGCCGTTTTTGCCCTACCTGCTCAGTTTTGCAGCGGGGGCGATGATCTATGTTGTCGTGGAAGAACTGATTCCGGAAGCTTCGCAGGGGGACCATTCCAACCTGGCCACTGTGGCTTTTGCGCTTGGGTTTACCTTGATGATGGTGTTGGATGTTGCCCTGGCCTAGGAAAGTCAGAAGACAGCTTCAATCCCTTGAATCAATAGGATAGATTCTGAATTTTGTCCTGAAAACAGAAACAGCCTGGAATTCTCCATTTTTCCCTTTGGAGAATTCCAGGCTGTTTTTTCGATGGTCAAAAGTACAGGATTTATACGCCATAATCGATTTGAATGTTGGAGGGGTTGCCGACAACCGAATCGACATACTGGCGGATCCATTCTTTGGACAGATCCAGACCATAGTAGGTCATGTAATGATTCGCGATCATTTCGTCATTATATTCATGAATCGTCGTGGTCCGATAGGTCCGCAAATCAGGTGTGATATAGGTGACGGTTGGAGTAAATTTGACGTTTTCAAAGGTAGCTTTTTTCGTTTCAAAATCATAATCGAGCTGGAACTGCGCCATGCCCCCAACCATGCTTTCATCACTGTTCTGGGCAGAAACAAAGTTGCCTAACGAATAATAGACCAGTGTGTTCTGATCCTCAGAGACGAGAAATTCAACGGGCTGAATGACATGGGGATGGGTGCCGATGATGACTTCAACGCCCTGGTCATGTAAAAACTCGGCAATGGCCTTCTGCTCAGGCTGGATGGCCGTTTTATACTCTTCACCCCAGTGCATGGAGACAATCTGGACGTCACTCACCTCTTTGAGCGCATCCAGCTTGGCTTTCATCATTTCATAATTCACACTGTTGTCTTTATTGCGATAATCATTGACCAGCCAATCCGATCCAAAAGGTTCAGATAAGCCATTCAGACCATAGGTGAAGGTGCAAAGGCCGACTTTAATCCCATTGATCTCTTTGACTTGCGGATTGTCGGCATGTTCTGGGGTGGTGTGGGCTCCGGTTGCACTGATTTGCGGATGATGGTCCTGAAGGTAGTTCAGTTCCGTAATCAGGCCCTCACTGCCGGCGTCTAAAGAATGATTGCTGGCAACAGAAATCCAGTTAAAGCCGGCAGCGGCAATCGTATCGATCATTTCTAAAGGTCCGTTGAAAGCCGGATAGCCGGAAAGCCCGTATTCATCTCCGGCGCAGACAGTCTCAAAGTTGATGTAGTTCAGGTCGGAACCAGAAGTATACGGTTTTGTGATTTCATAAATCGGAGAAAAGTCTCGATTTCCGTGATCCTGTTCATAGTAAACAAAAATTGTATCATGAAGCAGATTATCCCCAACGCCGGTAAAGGTAAAGGAGGCTGTATTCTGGTCAATGGCTCCTTCATGCAAAGGGCTGTCGGCAGTCGTTGGATCTTGTTTGGGAGCAGGACGAATGATTTTATAGAGCGCAAAGCCCATCAGGCCAAGACTGGATAGGATCAATGCGAAACAAACAGTGATCATGGCGATGCGAAGTCTTCTTTTCCAGATGCGCCGGCGCTTTTTTTGGGCAGAGGTATTTGTTGTCATGATCGAAGTATAGCATTCAAAATACATGTTATGGAATCGCTTTCAGAAACAAAAGGGCAATTTGGTTGATAAGTGGATTTAAAATTACGCCCAACTTCTTTTTGATCTTCAAAGCCAGATTCCAAAAGCCTGAGGGCGAAAGATAAAAACCTGGAAAGCAGAAAAGAAATAGGAATATCCAAGATTGTGGGTGGTTGGTCTACTCCTCCAAACTAAATTGTGGTTTCCCACACTTTCTTGGAGGTACCCTCCACGTTTATTGTGTGGGGTCTACAGAGGACCCCCATACTCTCGAATGGACAAAAACGTGGGAAGAAATCTGATAGATTTCTTCCCACGTTCGTTAGTTTCTAGGTATATTTGAAATATGAAAAGAACAGTCTCTCCCCAGAAGGGAAAGCCTGGAACAAAATAAAAGGATGGGCCGTATGTTTTGCCGACCTACACCCATCCTCTGTTCCTTGCGAACATCATCATTTTATATCAATTTATTTTCCCTGAAAAGGTGAACAGTTTTTTTAGTCAACTCGGAGAATTCTATGCGTCTGCTCTATCGGAGAAACTGTCGGCAGAAGCATTGGAAGTTTGTATTAAGTCCCAGGAAGAGGCAATCCAGGACTCTTATGACGAATGGGCTTCTTCCCTTGATCTTGATTCTATTGAAGATCCAGATCAACCTGGAATCTTTCCTGGCTATCAGTTTATGGGTAGCTATAAGCGGTGTATTTGTTAACTTAAAAGTGGCCAATTTCTTCCGAATATCGGTTGAAAAGTTGCCACTATTTTTATTACTCCAAT
>CAJTVE010000042.1 GCA_910579655.1 uncultured Allobaculum sp.
TTTATAAAGACTAGAATTAGAATTTGAAATCCTCCTTGGACGAACGAGGTGGATAAACCTTAACTTAGTGACATTGTTTAAAATGAATTAAAAAAACGAATGGACTGAAGCAAAGTATAATCCTGAACGATTCAAAAGCCAAAAAACAAAACCAAAAGTAGACTGACCGGACATCGGACCAGTCGCTTCGAAGGAGGAATTATGGAATTTATTCAATCGCTGCTGATTATCCTGCTGGCAAGCTGGATGGTCATCGACCAGCAAGGCCTTGTTTTGATGACCTGGTTTCCGGTCATGATTTCTGTTCCCGCTGGCCTGATTATGGGCGACATGACGACAGCGCTGATGATTGGTGGAACGTTCCAGCTGATGAACCTGGGCGTTGCCAATATCGGCGGAAGTTCGGTTCCCAACTGGGGCCTGGCCGCCTTAGTCGGGATCTATGTTGCGTGTCGGACGACATCTGATCTTGAATCGGCTAAAGCCGTAGCTCTTGCCGTTGGTGTTCCGGTTGGCATGTTAGGTATTCAGCTCGATGTGCTGGCCAAACTGATTAATACGTATGTGGCCAACGCAGCCAAAAAAGCCTGCGATGCGCTCAACTTTAAAAAGATGGAACGCATTCTCTGGTTAGGCCCAGTGGTCTTCATTCTGTCTACCGCCATTCCAACAGCTCTTTGCATCCTGTTTGGCGAGCAGATCGTCAACTTCATTCTGGAATCCGTTCCTGAATGGTTTACCAATGGCCTGTCCATTGCCGGAAATATGCTTCCTGTTGTCGGCATTGCCTTGCTGCTGCAAGTCATGCCAACCAAAAAGTTCTTATCCATGTTGATGCTTGGCTTTGTCTTCTCGGCTTATCTCAACATTCCAATGCTTGGCGTTTCCATTGTTGGCTTCGCCCTGGCTTACTACTATTTCACCACCCAGAATAACAAACCTGCCCTGGCTGCCGACCAGGCAGAGGTCACAGAGGAAGGAGACGATTGGGATGAATAAGGAAACTATGCAGGGAAAACTGACCCGCAAAGATATCCGCACTGCCGCTTTTCGCTATATGTTCATGGCCTGCAACATCTTCAACTATGAAAGTCAGCAGGGACCGGCAGTCGTCTTTGGTTTAAAAAAGGCGCTGCGCAAACTGTATCCCAACGACGAAGACTATCGGGCTTCTTTGGATAACCAGTTCAAATACTTCAATACCACAACCTGGATGGGCAACATTCTGCTGGGTGCCGCTTTGGCCATGGAAGAAAAAGATGGCCTGAAGGCCCTGGATGCTGTTCAGAACTTCAAAACCGGCATGATGGGTCCGCTGGCAGGTATCGGTGACACCCTGATCTGGGTTCTGTATCCGACCATCATGGGATCGATTGCTGCCTACATGGCTCTGGAAGGCAATCCCATCGGCGCCATCATCTGGTTTTTGCTCAACGTATTCTTCCTGTTTGTCCGCTTCAAACTGTTTGATATGGGCTACGACTCCGGTCTGAAACTCATCACGGCTCTTGGCGATAAGCTGTCCGTGTTTACGGAGGCTGCTTCCATGATGGGCCTGACCGTGGTCGGTGCCCTGATTCCATCGGTCATCAAAATGACGGTCGGCCTGGAATTTGCGACCGGTGATGTCGCTTTGAACTTGCAGACAGGCGTTCTGGACCAGATCATGCCAGCTTTATTGCCAGCTTTATTAACTTTCGGCGTCTATAAGCTGCTGGCCAGCCGGAAAGTCACTGTCATCCAGGTGATTTTGATGATCATTGTCCTGGCTCTGGTTTGCTCCTTCTTTGGAATTCTGACTGTCTAAGATCGCAGACAGAAAGAATCAAACCAACTCTATACCCCCAAAAACCCGTTTTAATCTTCGCTATGCAGGCTGGATTCCGATTCTGACATCGATCGAAGCCAGCCTGCCTTTTCTTTGCGAAAACCAGACTCTAAAACGGATGGACTGAGAACACGGCGAAAAACATGAGAAAGAGGACTGGAAACAAAATCGAAAACAAAATCAAAGATTGAAAAATGGAAATCATCGAAAAAAGAAAGTGAGAAAGCTTATGACAAAAATTGTACTCGCCAGCCATCACCGCCTTGCCGATGGCATGAAAGATACTCTGGATTACATCCTGCCCGAACATGTGGAAGTGCAGGCAGTCAGTGCCTATTTACAGAATGTTCCAGTGGAAGCAGAACTCGCTCAGGCTCTTGAAGGCATCAGCAGTGAGGATCAGGTTTTGATTTTTACCGATATGATGGGTGGATCGGTCAATCAGGCGTGCCTGCCGCATGTCCTGGCCAATCCCAATGTGCATCTGATTGCTGGCATGAACCTGCCATTGATTCTGTCCTTAACCCTGCGTGCTGCTGCCGGACCTTTAGAGGCAGCGGATATTGTCAATGAAATCAACAATGCCAGAGAACAGATGATCTATATCAATGAGCGACTGAGCGGCAGTGAAGATGACGAGGAGGATGAATAGCCATGTGTGCAACGGCAGCACCCTGGTGGAAACAGTCCGTTGTCTACCAGATTTATCCACAGAGCTTTCAGGATTCCAATGATGATGGCATCGGAGATCTTCGCGGGATTATCCAGCGTCTGGATTATCTGAAAACACTGGGAGTGGATGTTTTATGGCTGAATCCCATTTATGAATCCCCACTGGTTGATAATGGCTATGATATTGCCGATTACCAGAAGATCAATCCTATGTATGGAACAATGGAAGACTTCAGGGAATTGCTTGAAAAAGCACATGAGCGCGGCATCCGGATTGTGATGGATATGGTTATCAACCATACCAGTACAGAACACCGCTGGTTTCAGGAATCGAAAAAATCCAAGGACAATCCCTATTCGGATTACTATATCTGGAAAGATCCAAAACCTGATGGCTCTGCACCCAATAACTGGGGATCGACCTTTGGCGGTCCGGCATGGGAATATGTGCCAGAGCGGAATCAGTATTATCTGCATTGCTTTGCGATTGAGCAGGCGGATCTGAACTGGGAAAGCGAAACGGTCCGCCAGGATATTTATGATCAGCTGCGCTTCTGGCTCGATCTGGGTGTTGACGGCTTCCGTTTTGATGTCATCTCGCTGATTTCTAAAGACCAGTCCTTTCCGGATAACAATGGCGAGTATGTCTACACGAAGTCGTATTATGCGGGCTGCTCGAATGGGCCGCGCGTGCACGAATTTTTACACGAACTCCACGAACAGGTTCTCGACCATTACGAAACAATCACCGTAGGAGAGACCCCAAATACCAACAGTGCCCAGGCTTTGTTGTTTACAAATCCAGAACGCAAGGAACTTGACATGGTCTTCCAGTTTGAACACATGCATCTCGACTATGGCAAGTATGGAAAATTCTCGCTGGAGAGAGTCAATCTGGCGGACCTGAAAGAAAACTTAAGCAAGTGGGAACACGATCTTGAGCAGGGTTGGAACTCGCTGTACTGGAATAATCATGATCAGCCGCGGGCTGTTTCCCGCTTTGGGGATGAAAACTATCCCGTTGAATCTGCCAAAATGTTAGGCACCCTGCTGCATGGCATGAAGGGAACCCCGTATATCTATATGGGCGAAGAACTCGGGCTGAAAAATACCGTCTATGATTCGCTGGACGAGTATCAGGACATTGAAACTCGCTATTTCATTGAAAATATGAAAGAAGCAGGGGAGAATCCTGAATTTATCCGCCAGGTGGTCTACAACGGCTCCCGTGACAATGCCAGAGCTCCCATTCCGTGGAATGACCAAAAACCGTATTATGGTTTTTCGAACCACAAACCCTGGCTTAATTTTTCCAAAGAGACTTCGGCTAATGTTGAAACAGCTCTGGCCAATCCGCAGTCCGTTTTCTACCACTATCAGAAACTCATTGCTCTGCGCAAACAATTACCCGCTATGGTGGACGGAACCTATACTCTTCTGGCGGCAGACCATCCCCAGGTGTATGCGTACCGTCGCTCGACCAGCAATCAGGATCTTGTCATCCTCTGCTCCTTTGCTCCAGAAGAAATCCCCTTTGAACTGGATCCGAAGGAAAGCAGAGTAAATCCAGCCAAGGCCCGGCTCGTTTTATCCAATCTGGAAAATTCCCCGCACACGCTGGAAGGCGTGCACCGGCTGCGTCCTTACGAAGCCTTGATTTACTGTCTGGATAAAGAAAACTGATGTTTCCGGCTCTGCCAGAGGCTGGCAGCTTTATAAACCGGGAGAAGACAGCTTGTCTTGATCTGAGGGTCTGAAAGCAGATTCTTTTCTGTGTGGCTCCCCACTGCAGCTTTCAGATCTTGTTTCAGATCTTGATTTCCTGAATTTCTTTCGTATCTCTTTTGCTTCTCTTTTCTCTTTATGGAAAGGCGGCTGATCCTTTGTGGACTGGCCGTCTTATTTTTTTGAGTGCTGGATTTGCGGCAAGTTTCTCAAAAAAATGACAGGGTCAGTTGGAAGCAGGCCAAATCTGGTTAAAATAAAAACCATCCGGATGACCATTAAATGAATGGAAGAGAGGCGGAAGACAGCTGTTCTGCGTGCTTTTGCAGCGGCTATCCCGCCATGGTCTTCGATCAGAAATCCGCTCATCAGGCAAGAAGGAGAGAAAACCATGGCACTTCAGGAACAAGTGAAATTGCATTATGACGCGCTCAATGGGACCGAAAAAGAGATGATTTCTTATCTGATGGACCATCTCGATGAACTTTGCAGTCTGTCGATTACAGATATTGCCCGCATGCTCCAGTCCAGCCGTTCGTCTGTTTTACGCCTGGCACAGAAACTTGGCTATCGCGGTTACAGTCAGCTTAAATATGAGATGCAAAATGCAGTCCAGATGCGGGAAGTGATTCCGGACAATCTGGTCGCCAGTTTCCGTCATGAAGTGGAACGAACCTTCGAACTGGCTGAACAGGTCAATTTTCTGCCGCTGGTCCAGGCGATGAGTCAGGCCCAGAATCTGATTTTGTATGCGACAGGATTTGTGCAAAGCAACTATCTCAAGCAGCTGTCCAGTGAACTGTTCATGTATGGACGCCCGAATTTCAAAGTGAATGGCGAATCCAATTTTGAAATCATTGCCCGTTCGCTCACCAGCAAGGATCTGGTGATCATTGCCGGATATTCCGGCAATACGCCTGGAATTATGCAGACGATTAATCTGCTTGGCGTACGCAAAGTCCCAATCTGTTCTGTAACAGTGCTTTCCAATAATAAGCTGACTGAAGCCAGCCGCTATTCTCTGTTTTATGAAACCTCTGAACTGGCCGGAATAGAAGGCGGCATTTCGATGAATTCACTTGGCATCATTCTGACTATTCTTTCCCGCAAGTACCTCGAGTATACGCTTTACGATGAAGTCTGAGACACTGACTTCCAGACGGGAAAATCGTAAAAAGCCAGAACAGACAAGGCCAGTCTACGATTTGAAGACCAGGGTCTTGTTTCTTTCAATGGCGAATTACTATACTGTTTTTAGAAATATTCCAAAGTAAATTAACCAGTTTTTTCTACGGCTTCTGCTGGAAATGAACAGGCAGGCCGTATTTTGGTCCCGAATAAGGAAATAACGCTAAGAAAAGTAAATGCAAAGTTGAAGATAAACAATAATAAAGAGCAATGGAAAGGTAGTGAGAAAGAATGAATCGCTTGTCCGCTGTTCTGTTTAACCAATTGAATTCTGGTGCACCCAATAGTACAGATGCTCAGATCGCCCGTGGGATTCTTGATCATTTTAAGCAGCTGAACAGACTGAGTCTTTCTCAAATGGCTGAATTGTGCGGAGTGTCACCGGCGCGCCTGAAAAAATTCATCAAAGAGATTGGTTATGAAAGTTATACCGATATGAAAAGATTCAATACTGTTCAATCGTATACGGAGGAGCAGCTTACCCAGCGGATGATGACCTATGATGTGCTCAGTCAGCAAAATCAATTTCTGAAGTACGCCCATCGTGAAGAGGAAAAGCTGGAGCTGCAAAAGAGGATTGAAAAAGTCGTTCGCAAAATCAACGAAGCAAGGACCATTTATCTGGCCGGGTCGCTGGAAATGGTTTCGCTGGCCCTCAATTTCCAGACTGATTTATTCCAGATGGATAAACGATGTTATGTGATCAAAGACAAAGCAGATCTGGAATTTTACCATCCGGGTGGGGAGCAGGATCTGGTAATTATCATGACAATGACAGGTCGGTTGTTTTCCTTCGGAACGCCATTGGGAATTTTGCTGAGATCCTATGAATCAACCATCCTGATGTCCAGACGCCCCTGTCTGGATTGTGATCTCTATCTGCCGATTGGCTCACAGTATGAGATTTTTGATGGATATTATTGGGTACTGTTTTATCTGGACCAGATCAAGGCAGCTTACTGGCGCAGGTACTTTGCATGATTCTTCTGCCACGAATCTGCCTCGATTGTATGGAGCATGATGTAGATTCCTACCAGGCAGCCATTGCCAGAGAAGTATTCAGACAGAAAAAGAAAATCGTACAGTTTGGAGAGCGAAAGTTCTTTGAGCAGTGTTTCTGCTCAAAAGCATCTTTCCAGCGGTATTTGAAGAAGATGAACATGGATTCCTTTGAGAGATTCAAGCGGACCGTTGTCAAAGAGATGGAAGAAATTGAAGGCCTGATGAGGTGCAGACCCCGGAATCAGCAGCTTCACGAACGACTAAGCATGGCTGCCCAGGTGAATATTCTTGCTGAACCGGAAGCCGGTTTTCTGTTCCAGGTTTATCTTCCTTATTTCCTGTACCTCAATCCAAACACTCGACTCCTTCTGCCCGTTGATCAAAGCCCAATGCATTTTCAGCCCGAAGATGTGTTGATTGTCGCTTCGACCGAGCGGATGCTTTTGGATTTGATTATCTTTCTGAACTATGAGTTCGGTCAGAAATCTGTGCTTGGAGGAGACCAGCTCAAACCAACCGTATTTATCGGCCCAAAAGGAATTTCCAGCGCATCGGATCCACAGATCAGTATTTATATTGAATCCACGTCACGGCCAAGTAAACGAATCAATTCGTTTTGCAAAGCTGTTGAATCGATTCTGTTCTAAGAGACTTCATCTGGACCACTCAACTTTTTGACTGGTTTGTATTCTTACTTTGTTCAGTCTCCCGGTTAAATCCCGGCTAAAACAGAAACAAAGGCGCCTGCATGGGGCGCCTTTGTTGTGAAATTTGAGGAGGCTTCAAAGAAAATCGACTGGTTTTTACCAGAGACTTTCATTGGAGTAGTATTCATCCAGATCAGCAGAGAACCATCTGCCATTGAGGATGTTCTGAATAATCGTCTGCTTATCCTGGGCATCTAATGGATCAGCATCCATTCTTTCGATAATTTCAGCATTGGTTGTCGTTACATCTTCCATCTTGACAACGGCTTTGTCGTTTTCGGCATCCAGAACAAGAGTTTCTGGGCTGGAAGCTGTAAAGGGCGTCCAGTCTACACCGGCATCAGCGGATACTGGTTTTCCATCTTTCAGGAAGCTTGCCAGATACTGGTTGAAGTCTTTGGCCATATCGGTGTATCCAGCCTGACTGAAGTCATAAACGCTGGAATAGTTGTTCTGGCTTGGAGAAATCGCCGGAACAAAAATACCGTGGAAAGAGCCGTAACCTTCGATTGGATAAGCAGAATTGCGATCACCGTAGTTGATCTGAGCCAGATAAATATTGGAGGTATATTTGCCATCCATTTTCTGAGCCGACAGCTGAGTATTGAAAATCCGATAGAAATCGCCGCCGTAGACATTGACGAATTCAACGGATTTTTCTTTATCTTTCGTCTCGTCCAGTAATGGATCGAAGCAGCCAAACATCGAGAATTCTTCGGATCCGGTCACCATCATCAATGGAACATCATTGACGAATTCGCCATCAAAGCCATCCATTGGCAGGACTATATCATCGACATACAGATGCGGGAATTTTGCCATGCGGATACCGGCATTCGGGAACAGATTGATGACACGATCGGCATCCAGGCCATACAGATAGTCTCTGACTTCGTCGGTATCTTCAAGCAGCCAGGCCGCGGCTTCTTCTTCGGTTTTGGCCTTTTTATCTTCAACAACAAGCGGAGCCATGGTATCGGCAATTTTCTGGCTGGCCTGCTCCTGGGTGGAAATCGTCATACCGCCAGAGAAAGCGATGGCTTTGCTGAACAGATTTTTAAAGGTTGGAGAAATCAGCATGGCCATGACATCGCGGCCGCCAGCCGAGAAGCCGGATACCGTTACGTTTTCAGGGTCACCGCCAAAATTTTCGATATTGTCTTTGACCCACTGTAAAGACTTGGCCAGATCAAGCATCGCAAAGTTGCCAGTTGGATTGTCTTCATCGATTAATGCTGGCAGGCTGTTGAAGCCCAGCAGACCTAAACGATAGTTAACGGATACATAGACGCAGTCATCGGTTTTGACCATGTCATTGCCAGGAATTTCAAAGGAACTTCCAGTCTGGTTGTTACCGCCATGAACATAAACAAGAACCGGCAGCTTTTCTGCTTTTTCGGTTGTATACACATCAAGGTTCAACGAATCGGTTGTCCCGGTCACGATGGTTTCGCCATCTTTTGTGGTCGTCTGCATCGCAATTTCTTCCTGAGTGGAGACATCTTTCACGTCCTCCCATTTGTCGGGATCTTGCGGAGCTTTCCATCTTAAATCACCAACAGGTTCTTTTCCATAGGGGATTCCATAGTATACTTCAACACCATCCTGATCAACGCCCTGTACCTGACCATATTGAGTGTCACGCACGCTGGACTGAGCAGTTTTGGCCTCTTCTGTGGTTTCGCAGGAGACTGCAGAAGAAGCCTGGGAAGAGGTTTCACTGGAGGCTGTGCCTGAACCAGAACTGGAGCAGCCAACCATTGATAAAGCCAAAAGCGCACTGAGTGTTCCACTCAAAAATCTTTTGATTCGCATTCTTTTTGTCCTCTCTTTTCATAAAAGGGAAAACTCCAGCAATTTCCTGATGTCTGCAGGATGGATGAGGGAGGGAATCACGGCGAATGTTGCCATCCATACAGACTGAACAGGAAACTGCATCCAGAGAACCGCTATCTTTTGAAGTTTTAACTTCGCGCAATTTTAAGGTTGATTGTTTCAGCCTGCCTGCCAGGAATAAGCCGGATACAGAAAGGAAATTGAAGACAGTCTACGGATGAATAAACACTATAAAACAGCGGTATTTCCGGGAGTTTTCGATTTTTTTGATCTCTATCTCTATCATAGCCGAAAGCGCTTTTTTGAACAGAATCACTTTGCTTGGACGGCCTCAAAAAATGAGGCCGGTTGAGGAAAAACAGAGTTGGAAAATGAGGGCGTTTATAGTCTTGATCAGTCAGAAATAAAAAAATCTGGCATACACCAGATTCAACGGAAAATTGAGTGATTCAATGTCTTTTTGATCAGCTTGATTTGGCCAAATTGGCAGCAGACAGAATGATGATTGTTTGTGGCAGATCGGAAGGGGAAGATTATGCAGAGGTTTTTTCTGCAGTATTTTCACCAGAAGCGTCTTCAGGATTTCCCTGAGGAGTTTCTTTTGCCTGATCCTCGGCTTTGCGATAGAAGTGGGCAGTAGAAATTCCCCAGGTCTTTTCGCGATATTTGACTAAGTCGCCATAGCGGTCGTTCATTTTCTTTTCTTTGCGGGTGCGGATCACAACTTCGCCATCGGGTTTGAGCAGGGTGGCATCGCCTAAAGCTTCCATGACTGGATGAAAGATTTCATCGATGGTATAGGGCGGATCCAGATAAATCAGATCGAAGGTTTCCTTGTTTCTTTTTAACTGTCTGATCGCATCAAAAACATCCTGCTCCATGACATTGGCATCTCGGCCTTCAAAATGGCAGGCCTTGAGGTTGGAACGGATGACTTTGGCCGCTTCTTTTCCTTTTTCAACCATGACCACATGCTTAGCATGCCGGCTGATCGCCTCTAAGCCCATGGATCCTGAGCCGGAAAACAGGTCCAGAAATGAACTGCCGGGAATTTGAAACTGCCATACATTGAATAAAGCCTGACGAATTTTGTCCGTGACCGGGCGGGTATCTAAACCTTTTGGGGCATCTATGATCTTTCCGCGGGCATCACCTGAGATGATTCTCATATCCTATTTCCTCATTTCTATCCGATGAAAAATCCTTTGATGGATCTGTTCTGATCGTACCATGAACGGGCATAAACAGCCTGTTGAATGCGTAATTGGAATAAGAACGCAAGTGGATTGGAAGTACCATTGAAAATAAGTTGAAAGAATATTGAAAATGGTAGACTTTCTGTTAAAAATGTGAGAAAAAGGAAATGGATACTACAAAACCGCTTACATTTTTTGTAAGCTGAAAAAATCTATAGTACTTGTTTGACTCAGAAACGAGCCTGAAAACCCATGAGCTCTGGAGGTGAAGAGATGAATACCCGTAATTTAGAGATCCACCTGGAAAACAGACTTTCTTCGCTTGCCAGTGCCTGCGTGAACCACAATGCGGTTGATGACGGACTGATTTTTGAAATCCTGACCTCGGATAGCCTTAGCGACGAGTCCCGCCTTCATTACATCTGTCAGATTGAATATCGTCTGCCTTCCACCAGCAAAGTGAAACGGAAATCGAATGTAGATCTGAATTCTCTCTACCAGGAAGAGGAAGACGTTCGCTGTGAAAAACAGAAACGCTGGAATGAACTCCACCAGATCGCCGTGGAACTGCGTTTAAACAAGAGTGAGCACAGAGAACAGCCCAGAGAACGCTTCTACAAAATGGTCAGCGTGCTGACTGTTGATTCCAATCAAGCTGCGGGCATGACAAACGACCTTTCAGAATTCCCCTTGAATAGTCTGCAATCCTGAAAAACTTGATCCGGCTTAACCGCCGGGTCTTTTTGTCTTGTTTGTAATGCGAAAATTGGAAGGACCAAATTTGTTTTTATTATACAGACTGGGTTGTTCTGACTCCCGTCATCTGCTTTGGTTTGTGTCCTTTTCAAAGGGGATTTTTACAAAGATTAACCTGATTTTCGCAAATTCAGTTTTGTAAAAGATTTTTTCTTCTCTCTATGCCTCAGATCGAGCGATGTGGCCGGCTTGGTATGAACAGGATCTGGAAATTCGATACAATATAGAGAACAGAACTCGATTCGATTTCGAACCAATACGCAATCGAAACAAAACGTCAAGTTACAGAAACAGGATAAAGGAGGAGTCAAAACGATGGAACGCTATCGAAAAGTCAAATCGCCCGCAGATCAGCTCGTACTCGATGTGGTGGATGTGATCCCAAATGGAGAAGTGAAAGGCATTGTCCAGATTGTCCACGGGATGCAGGAGCATAAGGAAAGATATCTTCCGTTTATGGAATTTCTGGCGAGTCGGGGTTACGCCTGTGTAGCGGGTGATCATCGTGGTCATGGAAAATCAGTGCGCGAAGATGAAGATCTTGGCCATTTTTATGACCAGACCGGAAATGCCATTGTTGAGGATCTTGATGCCATCAACAGTCCTTTGCGTCTTGAATATCCGCATGTCCCCTTTTTTATGATTGGACATTCTATGGGAACGCTGGTGGCCCGCAAGTATCTCAAAGATCATGATGATGAACTGAGCGGACTGATTTTATCGGGACCGGTCTATGAAAATCCGGCTGCGGCAGCCGGACAGAAACTGATTGATGTTCTTACCCACTATAAAGGGGAAAAATACGTCTCCAAACATGTCGCGAAACTGGTTGATGGCTCTTTTGACAAGAAAGTCAAAGGAACCGGAAAGAATCGCTGGTTATCCGCCAATGAAGAAAACATCAAGGCATTTGATGCGGACCCGCTCTGCGGAAAACCATTTACTCTCAATGGGTATCGCAACCTGATGATTCTGGTCCAGGATACCTACAGTAAAGATGGCTGGCATGTCCACAATTCTGGATTACCAATTCTGTTTGCGGGAGGTGAGCAGGATCCGGTCATCGGCAGTCCGGATGAATTTGTCAAGATGCAGGAATTCCTTAAAGAGCGCGGCTACCAGAATGTCCATGGCAAGCTTTATAAAGATATGCGTCATGAAATTCTCAATGAAGTCAACCGTCAGATGGTCTACGAAGATTTCCTGAACTTTTTCAATGAACATAACCCGAAAACCAGACACTAAAGCGCGATGGAGGCGAAAGGGAAGCACCGGATCGGCTGGTTTCTACCTGGCAAGGAACAAGATGAGAAAGTCACGTTGATCTGCGCTCACCATTCCTATTGCAGCAAGATGGCAGAAGCTTCTGGCCGATCTTCTGAATTTTAGAGATGTCAGCTGGCCTCTCGTTTTTGAAGCCTGATTTTTGAAAAAATCAAACGTTTATCGAAAAGTTGATTGAAGCCAGGTCGTTCAGTTCGGATCTTTTTCGATCGATTGTAAGATAAAAACAAATGTATTTACGGCGTAGTGAGCACAGATGGAACCAGATCTTGATTCAAGCTCCCGTCAATAGAATTTTCAGAATCAAAGCCGGAAGAATGGTTTTGTAGAAAGCGAATGAGAACGATGATCAATGTAGGATTTATTGGATTTGGAAAGATGGCGATGGCCATTGTCCAGGGCTGGAAAAAGACCGGACTGCTCAATCAGAAGCTTTGCTGCTTCGCTTATGCGCCGACATGGCCGAAGCTGGAAGCAAACTGTGCGTCTTTGGATTCCACCCCATGCAAAACCCCGCAGGAACTCTGCCAGAAGAGCGATGTGGTGATTCTGGCCTGCAAACCCTATCAGGTAGATGGTGTGCTTGACCAGACTGTCTTTGATCTGGCAGGGAAACTGGTTGTCTGTGTGGCCGCAGGAATTAACTTTGAAAAACTGGATGAAAAACTGCCAGATATCCATCATGTCTCGATCATGCCCAATACGGCCATGGCAGCCGCAGCGGGGATTGTGATTGAAGAGCAGAACAATTCCATGGATGAAAAAGATCGTGAACTTTTTAAAACTCTGTTCAGTCCACTGGCTTTAATTGAGCCGATTGCTTCTAAAGATTTCTCCATTGCAGGAACGATTGCCGGCTGCTCGCCTGCATTTCTGGGCCTCTATGCGGAAGCTTTGGCGGATGCGGGCGTGAAATATGGATTAAGCCGTCCGGTTGCGGCAAGACTGGCAGCCAGAGCTGTTTATGGTGCGGGCGCCATGTTGATTGAAGAAGGCAAGGAGCCTTCTGTCTTCAAAAATGAAATCTGCTCACCTGGTGGAACCACGATCAAAGGCGTTGTGACGCTGGAAAAAGATGGCTTCAGAACAGCTGTGATTGAAGCCATTGAAGCCATTGAAGGTTAGACTCGAGCCGGTCTCAAGCGGTGAAGGGCAACGTTCAAACGCACAAACTGCCCAGGCTGGATGGCCTCCATTAACAATCTGAAAAACAAAATGGATTTTCCTGACTCTGCATCAGCAGCATGGCGGGAAAATCCATTTTGTTTTCCATTTCTGGCTGTTTCCGGCAGCTTCCTGCGTTGACCGAATAGAAGAATGCGGTCTTGATTTTCAGCCCGATAGTTTCTGAAAGCAGGGAGGACGAATTCTAATGCCTAATGCCTAATGGCCTAATAGTGAAGATCGATCAGTTCGACGCTGTCGTAGGCAGGCAGGGCTATGGATGGCGCATAGACAAAAGTCTTGGCAGAAGAACTGATCGCATTGTAATCATAGATCCCGCCATAGACCACCTGGCCGTCTTTTTTATAGACAACATTGACCTTGCCATCGATGTAGTCCACACCGGGCTGCGGAGTGACCTGAAAGGAGATAACGCCGCTTTGTTCAGGAACACCATCGGTCAGTAAAGTCAGCGTATTGTATTTTTCCGGATATTCGTGACGATAGGCTTTCAGAAGCGTTTCATGGTCAGCAGATTCTGGATTGTTGAGCAGGAAGGCGTAATCATCCAGCCTGTTCCACGCATCGTCATCCCGGTCCAGGGAGATGCTGACTTCACTGATATCATCCAGAACTTCAAAATCAGGAAAAACAGTGGTGATCCAGATCTGCGGGCAGTCAAAACCAATAGCCGAAACGTATTCACTCTGGATGTCCGAGTCAATCTGGCTTTCAACTTCCAGCTCAATCCAGGTACTGTATTCTTTGCCCAGTTCTGTCGGTTTGGTAATAGAGACGGTTGCCAGCAAGTTGTCATCAACCATGGAAAGCGGAAGAAGTTCATATTCAAGGGCCTGATCGCTTTCAGCGACTGCTACCGTTTCAGAATAGCCAACATAGCTGTCTTGTCTGGCAATCGAATAGATACTGCTGCCCATAGAGAGCACGCAAGCCAGGGCGGCCGCCAGTAAAACGGGCGCCGGCCGGAAGTAAGTCTGGTATTTTCTGGAAGAAGCCAAACGTGGATTTGTCTCTGTCGTCTGAAAAGCGTTCTGCTTTGTTTGCTCATGTTGAGAAGCTGTTTTCTTTTGCGGTGGTTTGGGGATCTGGAATTGTCTGTTTGTTTTCATACATATTCTTTTTCAAAAGCGGACTTTTGATTGTCCTTTCTGCTTGCGGCGGACGATTTCTCCTTCTTATACGGCTGTTTTTCAGCCTGGAAAAGACAAAGGAATCGATAAGGAGATCCAGGGCAGTTATGAAGTCCGTCGCTAATCTGCTAAGATTATAGCAAATCTGTTTTTTCATCTGTCTTACCTTCAAAAATGTACTGGAAGCTGTAAGAAAAGATGAAATGTCATCATTGATCGAAAGAGAGGGAAACAATCTCTATGTCTCGACGAAAACAGAATCCGTTTAACTTTCAATACCCTTACCAGATGGGCCGGATCAAGGCGGCTTTATATCTGTGCGCCTTTGTGATCACCGGCTGTTTTTCCTTTCTTTTTCTGGTTGCAGCCGAAAATGCGTTTGCGACGATGTGCGGGGTGGCCGGCATTGTGTTCAGCCTGTATGGCCTGATCAAAATGATTCTGACTTTTCCTGATCGCTCCAGACAGCGTGCTTCAAAGTCACCTTTTCTGTATCCAGAGATCAAAAAGGAAGAGCAGACAGAAAAAGAAACCAGACTGCCTTCTTTGCCAAAGAAGAAAACAGCTCCGGAATACCAGGCCCTGCTCAACCGGCTGGAAAATAACCTGGAAGGCGTGCAAAGCCGCAGCATTGCCGTCTCTACATTGATTGACGAGTATTTTGAAGGATCTGTCATCTCTTCCAGCCGCTATAAAGACGTCATGAAAAGTGCCGTTGATGTGCTGGAAACCAACTATAAAAATGCCTGTCAGGCTGTTGAACTGTTTGGAGCCAGCGCCCCAACGAAAGCCAGAATCCAGATTTTGCAGAACTATGTGGATGATTCCGAAGATGTCGTCAGCAGTTTTGACGTAGTTGTCAATGAGTTAGTCCGCCTCAAACAGTCCAGTACGATTGAAAAAGGCGATCTGCTCGATCAAAGTCTCGACGAACTGGCAGGAACAACCGCTTATTACGCTCATAAGAAAAACAACCCCGGCCAATAGCCGGAAAGCTGAGTCTGCACGAATATGGCCAGGGCAGATTTTCAGAAGTTTTCTCTTGGTGTTTTGGACAGACTTGCAAACACAGGATTCCTCTTTGGCTTTTTGAACATCGTAAACCTGCAAAAAATGGTGCCCTGCCAGTCATTGATTGGCAAGAGCACCATTTTTTGTCTGCCTGAAAGAAACAGACCGGTTTGTTGATAAATCTGGTCGACAGGGACAGCAGAGAGTTCGTCAACAAAGACAGCACAAGGAAGCAAGGTCACTCCAGCTTCACTTCAATGACCGTATCATCCTGCAGCGGGGTCTGGGCTTCAATACTTTGCCAGTTGACCCGGCCATAGCCATCCGCACTGATCGCAATGCCGGTTAACTGCCAGAAGGCTGTGATGTCCTTGCGCGTCCAGCCGATCATGTCGGGCATTTTCCGCTCTGGACCATTGGTCAGCAGCAGAACATTGTCATTGGAGTTGATCGTTGTGCCCGGATCCGGAAACTGGCTGACAATGGTATCGCCATTTCCGATCACAACCGTATTGACGGACTTATCGGACAGACTCTGGGTCGCATAGTCGAGCGAATGAGAAACCAAAGAAGGCATCTGAGCAGTTGTCCATTCCTGATGGGGTTCTGTGACACTCTGATCCGTTCCGGTGTTCACGTTCTGGGCTTTCAGGGCAGCTGACATGATGTTTTTAAAGGGGTCAGCGGAATAAGACAGATAGTCCGGTCCCTGCATGCCATAACAAACCAGAACTTTCGGATCATCGGCTGGCGCAGCAGCCAGAACTGTTGAGGTGTAGTTGGTTTTGTCATACGTTCCGGTCGCTTCATTATAAATTTCACCGGTACCGGTTTTCAGAGCCATATCGACGCCATCAATCCGGAACCGCTCACCGGTCATGCCATCGTCCATGACGTGCCGCATCAGATCGATGGTCTGATGCGCAGTGTCGGCTTTAATTGGAGTTCCGACGGGTTCTGGATTGAATTTCTGAATGGTCTCATTGGTTAATGGGTCAATGATGGAGTCCACGACGTAGGGTTTCATCATGATGCCGTCATTGAAGATTGCGGTATAGGCTTTGCACAGTTCCAGAATGGTCATGGAAGAAGCCTGACCGAATCCGGAAGACAGATAGTCCGTTGCGGTATTGTTGTTGCTTACCCCAGTGACTTCATTGAGAAACGGAATATCTGTTGCCTCAAACAATTCAAAGGCGTCCAGGTATCGTTGGACGGTATCTTTGGTCAGATAGTTGGACAGTAGTTCACAAAGCGCAATGTTAGAGGAATGCGCCAGGCCATCCGCATACGTCAGGGTTCCATAGTCAGTGCCAAGGGCATCCATGATCACAGGGTATTCAGTCGGGGTGTCGGCGCTGACACGGGTGATCTTGCCAGTATATTCGTCGACGACATAGTGGAATTCTCCGGCTCGATAGTATTCGTTATACGGGTACACCCCGGCATCAATGGCCATAGCATAGTAGATCGGTTTGATGACCGAACCAGGCTCGAGGGTGCTTTCGGAGATCTTGTCGGTATAAGACGGAATCACCAGGTGGGTGTTCTGGTCAAAGGTTGGATAGGATCCCCAGCCAAGAATTTTGCCGGTTTCCGGATCCATGACCAGACACCAGGCGGCAGTGGCTTTGGATTGTTCCATGGTCTGCCTGAGGTTGTCTTCGATAGTCTGCTGCAAAGAAGAGTCGATGGTCAGTTTGACATTTTCGCCATTGGAGGCTTCCTGAAGCACCTGTTTGCTTCCCGGCAGTTCCTGATTGAGTTTTGTTGCCCGGTACTGTTCCAGCCCGTCTTCACCACCCAGATAGGATTCCATGGCTTTTTCCAGACCTGATTTGCCCGTGATCCGTCCAGACTCATCAGAGTAGGCCGCAAAGCCGATCATATTGGATGAGAATGGAGTGATTGGATATTCACGTTTGACGGTTTCCACAAAGGAAAGACCTGGAATATTCATCGCTTCGAGTTTTTCTTTTTCATCTTTGCTGATGCGTTTGGTTCCAGTCCCCAGCTCAATCTGGGCTTTTCCGTTGGCCTGGCCATCTTCAAGCAGCTGGAGAAGTTCGTCTTCATCGACCATGTCGCCTAAAACGGTTTTGATGGCAGCTGCCGCCTGAGTGGGATTTTCGATGTAATCATCGACATTCTGTTCATCAGCAACTTTCAGTGCGGCTTCAACCTGGGAAGTCCGGCCGTCTTCTTTGGCCTGTTCGAGAACATTCTGGCGCTGATAAGCGCGCAGCTGTTCATCTTCCTTCTTTTCTTCTTCGGTACGAGTATCAAAGTTGGCTGTGATGGTGTAGGCGATCGTCTGGCGGGCGATTGGCTGATTGGAGCGGTCAAGAATTTCTCCACGGACGCCGGCAATCGTGCGGTATTGCACCGAGTCACGAATCAGGGAATTGAGGGCAGAATTGCCAGACCACAGATGCTTCTGGCTGACCATGGTGTAGAGAATCGTGCTGACGGCTAAAGCCATACACAGAACAAACGAAAAGCCGATGACCAGAATATGTCGGTTGGCGGCCTTATCATCTGGCTTCTTTTTCGAACGACGACTTGCCTTTAAAGCCTTGGGGGAAGATTGGCTTGGGCGGGCAGATCGGGATGTTTTTTTTCTTGGCATAAATTCCTCCTTTCTGATCCGGTTCCGGGAACTCTTCCCAGAAGGATCCATTGATGTATTCAAGTATTCCAGCGAAAAGTTAGTCTGCAATTAAAAACAGAAAACTTTAATGTATGTTTGTTAAAAAAACAATCTTAATTACTTTACTAGAAAAAGGAACAAGAAAAAAGAGCAGAATAAGGACCATTCTGTAAGGAAGGACATTTCTGCTCTTGAAGTTTCTATTGGTTTTCGCCGTAGTAGTAGACCCGGTTGGCATCTTCGCTGACCTGGCCTTCAAGCATACCGAGAACCCGGCTTTTTTCTTCAAGCTGGGCGATATCGCTTTTGAGCTGTTCAATCGCTGTAGAGCGCTGAGAAATTTCGTCGGTCAGTTCTTTGTTGCTTACGGATAAATCATTGGCGTAGGAATTCAGAATCAGCCTGGTCGCACAAAAAAACAGGGCACACAGCACAAACACACTGGTCAGGATCTTACCGGTTTTTGTCAGGTGGCTTTTTTTTCTGGATTCACTTCTTTTCGTCTTCTTCATCGGTCCGTTCAACTCCCCTTAATTTTGCGCTGTGCGCTCTGGAGTTTGCCTCCAGTTCTGCTGGCGAAGCCGTGACTGGCTTGCGGTTGACCAGCCGGTAATTCAAAGTTTCATTCACTGCCACCGGCATCCGGCGATTGACTTTTTTCGGTAAGGCCCGATTGGCAAATGCCTGCTTGACAATTCGATCTTCCAGCGAATGGAAGGTAATGACGGCCATACGGGCGCCTGGTTTGAGCCGGTCGAGTCCCTGTTCAAGGGTGGCAGTCAGCTGTGGAAGCTCTTTGTTGACCTCCATGCGCAAAGCCTGGAAGGTCTGTTTGGCTGGATGACCTTTTTTGCGCAGAACAGCAGCTGGCAGGGCAGATTTGATGAGATCCACCAGTTCGAATGTGGTCTCAATGGGCTTTTCTTCGCGGGCTTTGACAATGGCCGAAGCAATGCGGCCGGCATTGGGTTCCTCGCCATATTCACGCAGAACGCGCAGCAGTTCTTCTTTCGGATAGGTGTTGACAATCTTCTGCGCATCCAGATCCTGACTTTGATCCATGCGCATATCCAGCCTTGCATCATAGCGATACGAAAAGCCGCGCTTTGGATCATCAAACTGGGGAGAAGAAACGCCCAGATCCATCAGGATGCCATCGACCTGGCCGACACCCAGCTCATCGAGTTTTGCATTGAATTCTTCAAATGGAGCATGAATCAGTGTGAAGTTGCTGCCAATTGCTTCCAGTCTTTTTCGGCTCTCGTCAATCGCGCTCTGATCGAGATCGAATGCATACAGGTGGCCATGGGGGATGCGCTTGAGAATTTCACTCGAGTGGCCGCCGCGTCCTAATGTGCAGTCGACATAAATGCCATCCGGCTTAATCTTTAGCATGTCAATTGCTTCATCCAATAATACGCTGATATGTTCCATAGTTTTAGCCTCCATGACTTAGTCGAGAAGGGTGGTCAGGTTTTCCGCAAACTTCTCGTAGGAAGGAAGCATTTCTTCTTGCAGAGCAAGCCATCTTTCTTTGGACCAGATTTCAACCCGATTGGCCACACCGATGATGTAACACTCTTTTTCAAGAGCGGCTTCCTTGACCAGTGATCCCGGAATGAGGATTCGTCCCTGGCCGTCCGGTTCTACCTCAGTCGCTTTGGCCATAAAAAAGCGCATAAACATACGGGCATCCGGGTTTGTCATTGGCAGGGAAGAGTATTTTTTGTAGAGGCTGGTCCACTCTTCGAGTGGATAAACGGTGAGGCAGCCATCCATACCCCGGGTAATGTACACACGTTCACCGAGTTCTTCGCGGAATTTCGCAGGCATAATCAGCCGCCCCTTACGGTCGATATTGTGCGTGTATTCGCCCATGAACATGTGTCATCACCTCCCCACTTTGTGACACATTTACCTACTTTGTAGGTGCATTATACCCCTGAAACCCCCTTTCCTCAATTCAAATTCCGAAAAGGTTTAGAACTGTCAGAATGAATGTCAAAAAATAAACACCGAAAAAACACTTTAAGTAAAACCGAAATAAGTTGGTCATTTCGAGAATGCAAGGAAAGTGGGGGAAAGGGGCGGCAAAAACCACCCTTTGTGCTCTTTTTTGGCGAATGTTATCCAAATTGGCCCCAAATGAGCACCAAAAAGGGTTTGGGTGGGGCGTTGTGCCAGAGGTTTAAAGACTGAAAATGTTCAATTTTCAGACATACATGGCGAATGTGTAAGAAATAAGAAACGGATGGTGAAGAATTATGAAGAATAGCGAAGAAATGAAGTCTGATCGGGGCAGAAAAGTGGTGAGCCAGAGAGGCAGCAGCTGGTCATGAGAGTGACGAGCCACAATCCACCACCAAAATAGACACCACTTTGTGACACGAAAGGCAGAAATTTTCAGACTGAATGGCGGCCAGACTGCTTTTTAGAGTTCTTCATCGTGGCTGCAAAGGAAAAAGGAGCCACTTTCCACCACCAGATTCATTGCTTTTCCAGAACTGGGCCAGTCCATCCACTTTCTGCCACGAATTTCCTCTCTTCTTGCGCTTCAATTGCGCTTTCAAAAACACCCACTCTGTACCACGGGATCCTTTGCTTCCAGAGCGCGGCTAAGATCCACTTCGCTCCACCTCTTTTGCAAACTTACAAAGATTTGGCAGATATTTCCTTCCACCATCAAAAAAAGAAGACTCGGATTCTTTCTGATTTCTGTCAAAGACTTTTTGAAGACTGGATTTGGTGCAGGCCAGAGTGCAGCAGAAAATGAAGACGGGAAATGATTCCAGTAAAGAGAAAAAACAGTCATATAAAGAGAAAAAGCTGTCATTAATCTGTAAGACAAATACTGTCAGCACGGGAGATAATAAAAGAAATGAAAGGCCTTAGGATAGAAAAGCAGAAAGGGGAAGGTAAATTACGGTCAAAAAATTTGACGGGACAGGTCTTTCGTTGACCAGCCAAAGATAAATCAGGTCTTTAAAAAGTGGGAACTGAACGACAATGTCAGGAAAAATTAAAAAGAAAGAGTTCGCAGAAATTATGTGAATTGTGTTTCAGAAATTACTTAAAAAATTCAAAGCGCGCCCTATAATAAAGGCAAATGGAGAGTATGTATGAACTTTGTTAGCTTGATTCTCGCGCTGTGTCCGATCATTTTGCTGATCATTATTATGATGGTGTTCAAAAGACCGGCATGGCAGGCGGCTATTGGAGCTGCCATCCTTGCAGCAATTGAAGCCTTGCTGTACTGGAAAACGCCGGCCAGTGCGGTCGGCATGGCTGCCGTGGAAGGTGCAGCCATGGCATTCTGGCCGATTGTTCTGGTCATTATTGCCGCTGTCTTTACGTATAATCTGGTCTGCTCGACTGGCGGCATGGACGTCATCAAAACCATGCTGACGAGCGTATCGCCAGATAAGCGGGTCCTTGTTTTACTGGTAGCCTGGTGTTTTGGCGGGTTTATGGAGGGAATGGCCGGATTTGGCACGGCGATTGCAATTCCAGCCGGTATGATGATGGCCATGGGATTTGATCCCTTGTTTTCCTGCCTGATCTGTCTTTTGTCCAACGGATTTCCGACGCCCTGGGGATCAATTGGCATTCCAACAGTTACCGTAGCTTCCTTATTGAATATGCCGGGAACAACAGCGCTTTCGACCATGCAGGTCATTCAGGTGGCTGTTTTCTTTATCGCAATTCCTTTTCTTCTGGTCGTGCTGACCGGTAAAGGAGTGAAAGCTTTAAAAGGCATGACGGGTGTGTGCCTGGGAGCTGGTCTTGGCTTCGTGCTTCCCATGCTTGTTGTGTCTGCTTTTGTAGGGGCTGAACTGGTTGTTGTTATCGGTTCGGTTTTCTCTTTGGCCATTACGGTTCTTTTAGGAAAACGAGTGAAACCGGATCCTGAATATCTGATGAGTGCCAAAGAGGAAAAAAAGGAAGAAAAAGCGGCAGCCAAGATCACGCTCAAAGATGCGCTGGTTGCCTGTGCCCCATTCCTGTTTATCTTTGTTTTCCTGCTTGGTTCTTCCAAACTGGTTCCACCCGTCAACAGTTTCTTATCGCAGTTTTCAACAACGGTTTATTTTGTCAATGAAAACAGCGCAACGACCTTTGCCTGGATCAATACGCCAGGCGTATGGATTTTCCTGTCAGCTATTCTGGGTGCTCTCATCCAGAAAGCAAGCTTTAAACAGTTCACTTCTGTTTTCAAGGCGACTCTTAAGCAGATGACAGGATCGATCATCGTCATGGTTTCCGTTTTGATGGCGGCCAAGATCATGATCTACTCCGGCATGATTTCTGATATTGCCAAGTTTGCGATTGCAGCAATGGGCGGTATGTATCCGATTATTGCCCCATGGCTTGGCGCTCTTGGTGCTTTTGTAACGGGAAGTGGAACGTCTTCGGGTGTTCTGTTTGGCAAGGTTCAGGCCGATGCCGCGGCAGCTTTAAATATGAATGAATACTGGGTTGTTGGTCTGAATGCCTTAGGCATCGGCGTTGGTAAAATGCTTTCGCCACAGTCCATTGCGATTGGTCTTTCGGCAGTCGGCGGTCTGAAAGAAGACTCCAAACTGCTCAAGATGGCTCTGCCTTATGGAGCAGCCTTCATTGTGATCTGCTCGATCATTGCCGGACTTGGTATTGTATTTGTGCATTAAGTCAATGGTCAGACACGAGAATTGGTTTTAATCCCAATAGACAATGGGAACGAATTAACCGTTCGTTGTTGTGGGTGTTGCAGTGCGAACTTCGTACAATAAATTCATACGATTCTGTCTGGGATATCCAGCCTTGAGGAGGAATTTCTATGAAGTACGATTTCAGCAAGCCTTTAACCGATGACCAGCTCGAAGTAGTTAGATGGGTTCAGGAAAATGGTGATGACGTGACCAAAGCCAGCGAACATTTTGATCTGGATCCAGCTGATATTTTCAAATGGACGATTCAGGATTACGAATTGACACGGGAGCCATTGATGAAAGAGGGCACACAGAACATGACAGAAGAACTGTTAGCGCAGATCAATACGCTCTATGAACATGAAGTCAACCTGAACAAGATCTGGGAAGATTTCCAGAAGGCTCAGTTTCTGAATTAAAATTGAATTCTTATCGAAAGCTGCTCTTCGGGGCAGCTTTTTTCATGGGGAAAACGGGGAAGATACCCGAAAAGAGAATGGAACAAGCCATAGCTGCATCACAGAGCTGAAAAATAAAGCCAGAAAACAGAGCTTTAAAGATAGAACCGGTGCTGAAAGAGACAGGATCGGCATCCAGAAAAATCCCTTCAGAAATCCAGACTGAATGTTAAGAAAACGTTTCTTGTTTCTTTACGGGGAACTCTGATTTGGATTGGTACAATTTTGATATCTGAGTGTTTCTTTACTCGTGTTTGTGTTCTTGAGCGGTTCTGGAAAAAACAGAAGCCAAACCAGGCTGGAACTTTCATCCAGCCAGACGATGAACATTCCAGAACTGAATCACCAGCAGACTCTGCATCGACCAGAAACAAACAGAGTTCACCAGCAAGAAGGAGGCTGAACCGTAATGAAAAATCTGAAGAAACCGATCTGTACCGTGCTTTGCGGGGCGATGTTGTGCGGGTGCGCCGCCGGCTCGGATCGTCAATCCTCCACTGCCTCATCCCAGACTTCCACTCAAAACTCCCAAGTCAGCGTAGTGAAGGCTGGCGATGAAGAATTAAACCGTCTGTATTCTTTTTCCTGGGATCTGTTCAGCCAGGTGCGCCAGGAAAAAGAAGGCCAGCTCGTCAGTCCGCTTTCGGCTTTATTTGCGCTTGGTATGACGGCCAACGGAGCCAAAGGAGAAACGAAAGACCAGATGGAAAAGGCCCTGAACCTTTCCGTTGATCAGATCAATGCGCTCAGCCGGGCTGCCCTCGACTCTGCCAGCGCTGACCAGACCCGGACTCTGGAAATTGCCAATTCGATCTGGCTCAACCAGAACAAAGCCGACTCGTTTGTCGACTCCTATGGCACCCTGCTTGACCAGGATTACGACGCACAGTCTTTTCAATTTGATGCTGCGAAAGATCCACAAAAAGAGATCGATCAATGGATTAGTGAGAAGACACATGGCCTGATTGATCAGATCCCCGCTGAGTTGTCTGCCCAAACGGTCCTCGTTCTGGTCAACGCTTTGGCTTTCGATTCTGCCTGGCAAAACGAGTATGAAGACAACCAGATTGTCCGTGCGCCTTTCCACAATGTCGATGGAACCGAAACCCAGGTCGAAATGTTAACGAGTGAAGAGGAAGATCTGGTGATGGTGGAAGGACTTAAGGGCTTTATCAAACCCTACGAAGGCCATCGCTATGGTCTTGCAGTCCTGATTCCGGAAGATGAGAATCGCTCGCTCGATGAAGTCCTGGCCAGTGTGGATGGAACTAAACTTCTCAATGCCCTGCGCACGCCCCAGCCAGCGACCATTCATGCCTCCTTTCCGGAATATGAATTTTCCAGCGAAATGGTGCTCAATGACACACTGAAAGCCATGGGAATGGAACTGCCTTTTGAAGACGGTGCTGATTTTTCCGGCATGATCGAAGGCGGAAACATTGCGATCAGTGAAGTGATCCAGAAAGCCAGAATAGAAGTGAGTCGTACGGGAACCAAAGCGGCCGCCGCAACGGAAGTGGTCATGAATGAAACGGCTGCTCTGGTGACAGAAGATGAAGTGGATGTGGTCTGTGACCGACCGTTCCTCTATATTCTGATGGATCTTGAGACCGCCACCCCGGTATTTATGGGAACAGTTCAGTCCATGGAGAATAACCAGCCAGACCAGTAAGGAGAGCTGCACTCCGGACGATCTATTCCAGGATTTCAGATCAATCCAGACCGAAAAATAAGAAATCAAGGAAATCTTTGATCCTAAGATTTGATCTTTAGAAAGGAAAGATACGCATGATGCATACCACGAAAAAATCAATGGCTGCTCTGCTTTGCGCAGCAATGGCAGCCGGCTGTTCCAGTCAGGCAGCCAACCCTTCGCAAAGCGCCAGCACCCGCTCTTTGCAAAGCCAGGCTCCAGCCGAAAGTGAAGCGTCCAGCACGCAGTCGTCACAGGTGGTTACAACGCCCGCTTCTAACGTGAATGCCATTACGGAACTCGATCATCTGTTCGCTTTCTCGTGGGATTTATTTAACAATACACGGGACGAAAACGACAATTCCATCCTGTCGCCATTCTCCGCCTGGATGGCTCTGGGCATGATGGCCAATGGCACCGGCGGAGAGACCCGTAAGCAGATGGAAGATGTATTTGGATTGAGCATTGAGCAGATCAATGGTCTGGCCAGCAGTGCCCTAAAGGCCACGAGTGCCGATGAGGCACATACCCTTCGTCTGGCCGATTCTGTGTGGATTCGGGCTTCTGAATCCGATTCGATTCTGGATTCGTACAAAAACCTGTTAGCTGCGGACTATCAGGCTGAATCCTTTGAAACTGATTTTGATGACTCGACCAAACAGCAGATCAACGACTGGGTTCGTGAACATACAGACGGCCTGATCGATCAGATGCCGGTTGATCTTTCACCAACCACGATGATGATTTTACTCAATGCTTTGAGCTTTGATTCTGCCTGGCAAAATGAATATGAAGACGATCAGATTGTTGAAGAAATGTTCCACAACCAGAATGGCAGTGAAGCTTCGGTGCAGATGATGAAAAGCGATGAAACGCAATACATCTCTTCGCAGGGCCTGCATGGATTTACGAAACTGTATAAGGGCTACCACTATGGCTTGACGGTTCTGATCCCAGAAGGGGACCAGAGTCTCGATGAAGTCCTGCACAAGGTTGAGGGCGTCAAATTGCTGCAGGATCTTAAAAATCCGACTTACAGTATTGTTCATGCAAGCTTCCCGGAATTTACCCTGAGCAGTGAGCAAGGACTCATCAAACCATTACAGAAAATGGGGCTGAGTCTGCCGTTTGGCAATGAAGCTGATTTTTCCAATCTGAGCCAGGAAACTGGACTTCATGTCAGTGAGATCAAACAGAAAGCCAAAATCGAAGTCAGCCGCACGGGAACCAAAGCCGCTGCTGCCACGGATATTGGGGTTGCCGGGGCTGCGCTGACGGAAGAAGAATATACCATCACCTGTGATCGGCCGTTCCTGTATATCCTCAGTGAGATTGAAACCGGAACGCCAATCTTTGTCGGAACGGTCGAAAATATCTCCGACGAAGTGACCGAGTCGTAAAAGAGGAAAAGACCACAGACCAGCTGAAGAAAACGGCTGGCGATCCGCCAGAACGATGAATCAATCAGGACGCTGCTTCTCGATAACCTTTCCAGGGCCGGAAAGGTTATCGAGAAGCAGCGTCCTTTTTATGGTCTGGCGCAGGTAAAGAAAAAAGCGAAAAATCCATTCTCAGATCTTTCGCTGAATTCTCAATATCGTGAATAAAAATCAAAATTCTATATCCCGAAAGGCTGCATACAAAACCATGCAGTCTGCCGGAGTCAGATCGACCAGGGCAAAGCTGGTCACAGATGGATTCAGTGTGTCCTGAAGCAGTATCAGACTAAGCGTCGTGCTCAGTGTAATCCACGTCAATTACATTCGGTAAAGATTTCTTTTCCTGGTACTGGGACTTGCTGGATCCAGAAGAGCCGGCACTATTCAGATCATTTGCAGAAAATGTTCTGGTATAGACTTTTACAGTGGGTCTCTGGAACATGAAGAGCAGGGGCACCGCAAGAATTAAAACAGGAAACATAAAGCTCAGGAACGGAAGTAAGAACACACATCCAATCAAAAGCAGCATTGCAATCATCCACATGGTCAGTCCTCCTTAATAAGCGGCCTTCTTTTTAATTTTTCATCTGCCGCGTCGTGACTATAAGTTAGCACGATTGGTTCGTACGAATACAGTAAGATTGTGTGAGATTCACTAAAAGCATAAATTGTGCTCTTTTCCAAGGGTAAGACACTTAAAAGAAGATGAAAGGGTCAACAAAATCGTTAAAAAGCCATAATTTTGACTGCTTTTTTAACTCCCTGCTTTATGTGTACAAAATGTGTGGCTGCAAATCATGGACAAACGTTCATGAATACAAGACGGAATTCAGGGTAACCGATTTGAATGTTAATCGAAAAAAGAACAGAAAAAATATTCTTAACGAAATGGCTGCAAACCAAAAAACGCCAGAATCTGGAAGGAAATCCTCTTTAAAAGACCGATCAGAAAAGAGGAACGAACACTTTTGAGACGTTACCTTCCTGCAGCAGTTATTTTGCCTGAGTGCCAGAAGATCTGGCAATTCTTATCCTCGAAAGAGAGTAGATGGATCTGAAAAACGCTATCTTCAGGTGAAAATATGGCAGGAATTGCATTGTTTATGGCAGTATATTGAATTTGATCGGTACAATATGGAAAAGAGACCGATTTTTCTTTCCGATGGTTCGACCTGCTCTTCTGGATGTCACTTTTCTGTCCTTTCTTCCATCCACTCCTCCGTCCTTCTGTTTATTAATGGGCTGGAAGGACCGCAGGTGAGAAGACAAAGAAAAAGCCGACTGAATCAGTCAGCTTGCGTGGAAGGTTACCAGAGTTCGGTTTCCAGAACGTGAAGGTTATAGACATAGCGAATCTGTTCTTCCAGCCATCCGTGGGCAATCCAGCCCAGATCGCCCTGCTGAAGAACAATTTCGTCTCGCTGGTCTAAAGAACCTAAATAAATATCATAGCCGCGAAAATTTCCAACATAATCCATTTTCAGGTAGGGACGGCCATCGTAAGGTTCCTGCTCATCGACGATTGTCCGATAAACCATCAGTACTTCTGTTTCCGAATAGGTAAAATCATCGTCAAAGGTTGTCATAACTAAAGGTTATCATGAAATTTCCATCAGGCCATCTCCTTACCTCAAAAAGTAAGAAGACTGAAACGCTGACCTGCTTGTGTATATGCCAAATATATTTTCCAATTATAAGTCTAAATTATTTTGCAGGTTTTCCTTCATAGACCAGGGAAGGGGGATCGGTTTTTGTCCAGCTTATCCTTCTTTCTGGCAAAAATGAGAAATACGTCTGGGCAATTGCTGGCTGCTTAGATAAGATCAGAGTGATCCAGAAAAAACAGGTTTGTTGCCTGTCCAGATTGATGGAAATCCATTGATCTCAGATGGAAATTCGCATAGGGGCATTGCCCGCATCGGAGATATTTATTGGCCACAATTCAACAGGAAGAGCAGAGTCTGGACGAGTAAAGATGGAGGAAACATCAATGCGCAATTTTGAACGCTATGAGAAAATCCATGATCTGGTCATGAAGGAATTCGGAAACATTTATAACAAAAATCTCTATACCTATGCCGTGGCCCACACCTCGATGGTGGATGCCTATATCACCTTGATTGCCCGCAGCCGCGGGCTCGATGTTGAGCTGGCCAAGGTGTGTGCTGTGCTTCATGACTACTTCAAGTTCACGCGGAATATGGCCTATGAGCATGCATTGCGCGGAGCCAGTGCAGCGAAAAAAATGCTGGATGAAAGCGGCCTGTTTACCCGGACGGAAACTGAAACGATCACCCATGCGATTGCTGAACACTCCAATAAAGAGCGGACGGGCGAAATGATGGATGAAGCTCTCAAAGATGCTGATGTACTGGCTTCCTGGGCAGAAAATCCCGCAAAAAGCCTTTCTGCCACAAGAGAAGCCCGTCTGGAACTTCTCAAAGAGGAACTGAATTTTTAGTCCAGGCCAGGCAGGATAAAAAATTCAGCGGGCTTTTGACGAAAAGAGATCGTTTCATTGGTCAGTATAGGATAAAGAAATCCGAAGCGCTAAATGAAGCTTGAGGAATAGATTGGTAATAAAAGGAAATTTTGATGATGAGGTCAAATAATTATAAAAAATACCGAGATGTTGAAGATCAAATTAAATATCTCGAAATCAATGTCATTTAGCTAGAAAAATATGACTTTAAACTTTGTCTCAAAATTGAAGACAAAGCGAATGATCGAGACTGAA
>CAJTVE010000043.1 GCA_910579655.1 uncultured Allobaculum sp.
GTCAAAGATGCCGAATGGATTTCCGACCTTCTTATGCATGGCTTGCTTAAGGCCAGCTTTATTCCTACGAAGCGACAGCGTGAACTCCGTGAATTATGCACTTATCGAAAATCCTTAATTGCTGATCTTGGTGCCGAAAAGAATCGACTGCAGAAAATGCTTGAAGGAGGCAATATCAAGCTTTCTGGAACCATTTCAGATATTAACGGGATGAGCGGAAAAGCATTGATGGATTTTGTCCTGACCGGAGAAGTGTTTGATGAAAAAGCTTATGATCGTCTTATTAAAGAAAAGAAGATATCTAAAAGACTTAAGGCCACAAAAGGAGATTTGATCAGAGATATGCATGGCTGTCTAACACCTTTGCAGGTTAAAATGATCAACATTCTGAGAACTCATATCCAGGAGTTAGAAACTCATATTCAAGAGCTCACCGATGATATTGATGATCAGCTGAACAAGGAAGAGAAGGAGCCTGTGAATTGATCAAAGAAATTCCAGGAATCTCAGATACGAGCGCCCAAACGATTATTTCTATAATCGGAACTGACATGAATCAATTCCCGACGGATGGCCAGTTATGTTCCTGGGCTGGACTATGTCCAGGAAACCATGAAAGCGCAGGAAAAAGAAAAACAGGCAGAACAAACAAAGGCAACAAGGTATTGCGAACCACCTTGGCTGTCTGTGCTCATTCTGCCGTTAAGAAAAAGGATTCCTACTTTGGAGAGATGTACAAACGGATTTCTAAGCGTCGAACGAATAAGAAAGCAATAGTTGCAGTAGCCCATGCCATGCTGAAAACCATTTGGCATCTTCTAAAGAAGGGCGAGAAATATCATGATTTGGGAGCAGATTACTTTGAAAAGAAAGAACGAGAAGGAAAGATCACTTCACTCAAGAAGAAACTTCAGCATTTAGGGGTAACTTTGACACCAGATCAGCTAGCTATATTAGATGCATAAATAGCTATAAATGATATTTAATTTGTTTGATAGGGGCGTTTTGCGCTTTTTTAGGAATAATGGGTGCAGGGGTTACAGAAAAAAGGAGCAGGAATGATTTGCGAAAATCATTGCTGCTCCTTGTTGTTTCTATAAAAATGGTGCCCGAGGCCGGACTCGAACCGGCACAGTATCGCTACCGGTGGATTTTGAGTCCACTGCGTCTACCAGTTTCACCACTCGGGCACGTGAAGATATCTTACCTGATTTTCAGTTGGCAATCAAATCTTTTTTCTGTCTGTTTCATTCTTTTTGTACGGGGAACGGATAAACGAGGACCAAAGCCAGCACAAACATTCTTTTTAACATCTCTAAAGATGGGGAGAATAAGCATCAGATCTATCTTTTAAGCTTTCTGTCTGGCCCAAAGACCTGCCGACCTAAAAAAATGACCCATTATGAAAAAAGAGTCTATCCAAATCCGAAAATAAAAACCCATTTCCAAAAAATACCTGAATTTTGTAAAGGCTTACGGATTGGTATTCTTCAGATGGTTATAGGAAAGGCAGATGCGCGCACCTTCCATTTTCACAAGGAGATAGAAGAAATGATGAAAGACAAGAATCAAGAAACTGGCAAGCTCTCCTGGAGTACCCGGATTTCCTATGCGGGGGGAGATGTTGCGTGTAATGTTGTATTTGGTATGGTCGGCACCCTGCTGACATTGTTCTATACGGATTATGCCGGTGTAAATCCCGCAACGGTCGGTCTGATAATGCTGATCAGCCGTATCTTTGATGGAGTATCGGATTTGATTATGGGCATGATCGTCGATCGGACCAAATCAAAATTCGGTCAGTCACGGCCATGGATTTTATGGATGGCCATCCCGTATGCCATTTCGGCGGTGCTGTTGTTTACGGTGCCCAGATCCACGGCCATGGTTCAGGCAATTTATATTTTTGTCACCTACAACTTCTGCTGCACAGTTTGTTATACAGCCATCAATTTACCGTATGGAAGCCTGTCAGCCATGATGACTCGTTCATCGGATGAACGCAATATGCTCAGTGTTGTCCGGATGGGACTATCACCGCTGGGCCGGATTCTGGCCGTAACCTGCACTTTTCCACTGGTCAAGCTGATGGGCGACGATCAGGCAGCCTGGATTAAGACCATGTCGATCTGGGCAGTCATCGCTCTGGTTCTGCTGGTTAACTGCTTTATTCATTCCAAAGAAACCGTGGTGATCAAAGGACGCCAGGAAGCGGGCAATGTTCCGTTCCGTCAAGGATTTAAAGCTTTGCTTACAAATCGCTATTTCTGGCTGGTTCTGGTTCTGTGGATGCTGCAGAGTGTATCGTTTGGGATTTCAGGCACGATCCTGCCGTATTACTGCAAGTATATTTTCCATAACGATACCTGGATGTATTCTACGCTGTATCTGACTGAAACACTGGTTCTGGTAGGCTGCATCTTTGCGTGTACACCATTGATCCGGAAGTTCGGAAAACGGAATGCCGCCCTGATGGGAGCTCTGGTTGCCCTGTTTGGCCAGATGCTGTTCTTCTTTGCTCCCTACAATTTTTATATGCTCCTGTTTAGCTGCATTATCCGCGGCATTGGCCTGGCGCCGCTCAACGCCGTTGTCTTTGGCATGATTGGGGATGTCGTTGAATATGGCCAGTGGAAAAACCATATCCGTCAGGAAAGTCTGATTTTTGCAGGCGGTTCAATCGGAACAAAGGTTGGCTCCGGGGTGGCCTCAGCCATGATGACGGGTCTGCTGGCAATGGCCGGATATATTTCTTCTTCAGCTGTCGCTGTAAGCCAGCCACAGAGTGCATTGAATATGATTGTTTCGATCTATAAATTTGGACCGCTGATCATTGCCGCCTGTGCTGTTGTCACTTTGCTGATGTATCAGCTCGATAAGCAGTATGACGATATTATGGATGAACTGACCGAACGTGAAGCCTACGGAATTCTGTAATTCATTCAAAAAGTACGCACATAAACGGCGTGCTTTTTTGGCGTTGTCAGAACAAATAGATTTGAAGAGAATAAAGAATGAGTTATAGAAGATCCGGCTTTTCTGGAAAAAGCGTACGTCAAAATGGGTCCAAGAAACCAGATCATAAAGCCGGTAAGAGCCGCCAGCAGAGGAAGAGCCAGCAGAGGAAGAGCCAGCAAGATGAAGGAAAAGGAAATAGTGAAAGAAAATAAAAGTAGAAAGCAAGCAGGCAAAGGAAGGAGGGTTGGGAGATGAATCGATCTTTTCAGAAGAAAATCTGGGGGATTGCCTTTGGAATTGCGGTTGTCAGCCTGATTTTGACAGCCGTTGCTGCAACCGTCCAGCCGCAACAGACCAGTTCCCATAGTCCATGGCTGCGCATTGGCGTTATTACAAAGTCGAGCGGCAGTGAGTACTGGCTGTCGGTCGAATCCGGAATCGACGAGGCAGCCCGCAACAGCAATGTCAGCGTGACGCTGCTTTCACCGGATCTTGAAACCAATACCCCGATGCAAAACCGGCTGATTGAGGACTGTCTGCAGGAAGACTTTGATGTTCTTCTGGTCTCTCCGCTGCAGTCAACGGATGCCGCTTATATAGAAACAGCCCGGAAGAAGGGAATTCCAATTGTGGCTTTTGATACCCGACTGTGCCAGGAGAACATTCCCTATATCGGAATTGACAGCTATGAGGCGGGAAGACAGCTGGCAAAAGAAATGGTCAGTCAGCTTGGCGGATCTGGTTGTGTCGGATTAATTACCGGAAACCTGGAACAGGAATCCAATCAAAGCCGGCTGGAGGGCATGGTCAGCGAACTGATGGCCAATGGAATTGAAATTGCCTTCGCTCAAAGCGGCTATTCCAATTTGCAGTTATCTGAGCAGGCGATTGATGAGCTGATGGAAACCTATCCCCAGCTAGACGGAATTCTTGCAACTTCTGCCGTCACGGCTTTGGGACTCCGAGATTCCCTGAAAGATACTTCAATTATCCTGATGACCTTTGATGCCCAGCAGGATGCCTTGGACGCATTAGAAGATGGCAGTCTTGGAGCGGTTGCTGCCCAGTCCGGCTACCTGATTGGCAAGGAGGCAATTGAAGCAATCTGCCAGATTCAGGCTCAGGGAGGCAGGATCAGTGAAATGGAAGATCTGATCATTCCTGCACCGATTTTAACCCGGGATACAGTTGAAGCCTGGCGTGCCGATCATCCTGAACAGGAGGAATCTGATGTTTCATAAAATGCAGACAAAAGTCCTGACAGCCGTCTCCATCCTGCTGATCCTGCTTGCCACAACGATTACCATCCTGTTTTACAATCGTTCCGCTACGATGATTGAAGACAATTATATCGAAAGTCAATCCAGCCAGATCGTCCAGAAAGCGCAGACGCTGGACAATACCTTCGAAAAGATTTATGTCCAGGTGGTTCAGGCTGCCGTCTCTTCCGAACTGGTTGACCTGACCCAAAACGTGCTGCAGGAAGGTGACAGTGAGCAGGCAGCGTCCAGACTGGCTGCCAGTCTGAGAGAACTGAGAGCAACCATTCCGGATGCCAGTTCGCTTTTTCTGCTTTTTCCGGCGCAAAAAATGCTGATCACTTCAAAAGACTATCCGGCTGTACGCTCAGATCTTTCAGAAAATACGGTTGAAACCATTGTTGCGGCAGCCAGTCAGCCAATGACTCCGGTTTTACTGACAGATCCTTCGCTGTCAACTTCTTCCATTCTTGCTTTAATCAGTCCTGTCCAGTCGGATGGCAAAACGATTGGATATCTGATGGGCAATCTGGATGAGCGAAAGCTGTACTACGACTACTTAAGCTCGTTCAACAAGGACCAGATTCAGGCTGTCCTGGTAGACGATCACAGTCAGGTGGTTTCTTCACCCAACCGCCGGACTGTCGGCGAGCTTTTTAAAAACGGGACTCTGTCGACAGTCAACGGAACAACGGCATCTCACAATCAGGATGGACAGTCCATTTCGATTACCCATCGAGCTCCCTTTTCCGGTCTGCGATTTTTTGTGGAAACGCCCAAAAAAGAAATTCTCCAGGATTTGCATGAACTGCGGCTGTTTCTGGTGGCTATTTTACTGGCAGTCCTGATGATGGCGGGAGCAGCGGTGGCTCTTGTATTGCGGCGGATGTATAAACCGATGGAGCAGCTGGCTGACACCATGCGGCAGGTGAGTGACGGTGAGCTGGAAATTCGATCGGCAATCACCAGCCAGGATGAAATAGGGGAACTGTCCGCTGCCCTCAATCACATGCTGGACCAGATCCAGGATCTTATCGAACAGGTTCTGAAAGAAGAACTGCTCAAAAAAGATGCGGAACTCAATGCTCTGCAGTATCAGATCACGCCGCATTTTATGTACAACACACTGAATTCAATTAAATACAAAGCCCTTTTAAAGGGAGAGAATGAGATTGCAGCCTTGATTGACGACTTTATTGAGCTGCTGCAGGCCAGCATCAACCGCAAAGGAGCCTTTGTCACACTCGCCGAAGAAATTCACTTTATCCAAAGCTATATGGCATTACAGCAGATGCGCTATGAAGACCCAATTGAGACGAAATACTCAATTCCTTTACAGGCTGAAAAGTGTTATGTTCCGCGCCTGCTGCTCCAGCCCTTTATTGAAAATGCAATCCTGCATGGACTCGACTTCAAAAACCATCTCAATCACATTGATGTGAAGGCATGGATTGAAGAAGACCGCCTGTGGCTGTTGATTCACAATACCGGAAGACCCATTACGGAAGAACAGATTCAGAAAATGATGGCGGCCGATTTGAAGAAAAACCATGGCTTGTCCGGGATCGGCATCCGAAATGTCATGGAACGTCTGGAACTTTACTATGGCCGCCATGCAGGCATCTATTTTGAAAGTGATGAGATTTCTACCACTGTAAAAATCAGCCTGCCCATTACGTATGACCCGGAACGCTATGCCCTGGGTCATCAAGAGACAAGGAGAAAAAAAGCATGATTCGAACGCTGATTGCAGATGATGACTTTCTGGTCCGCACCTATCTTAAATCTCTGAAAGCCTGGAAACGGGCTGGTTTCGAAATCATCGGAGATACCCGCGATGGGGAAGAGACGCTCAGAGTGCTGGATGAACTCCAGCCTGAATTGCTGGTGACGGATGTTTCAATGCCCTTGATGAATGGGATCGATCTCATTCGAAAAGTACGGGAACATAATCGCTCGCTGTATATCATTGTATTGAGCTGCCATGATGACTTTGAATATGTCAAGGAAGCCATGCGCCTTGGCGCGGATGAATATGTTTTGAAAAACAGCCTGAATGAAGACTCTCTCTATGAGCTGCTTGGAAAGACTGCCAATGCGCTGAACAGACGGAAAGAAAAGTATCAGGAAGCAGACAGTGTGCAGTCTTTGATTGAAGAAGGTCTGCAGCTGCGCAAGTCCGGGTATTTCAGCGCGCTGCTGTTTGGGGAGTACTCGCAAGAAGAATTGGAAGCCAAACGGATCAACGCAAAGATTTTCCGTCGGTATGATACCACTGGGGTAATTTTGATGAGCAACCCGGACTGGCCATGGCTTCGCTATCAATTTTCGCCGGAAGAAATGTCGGAAAAAGCCCACCAGTTTTTAACCCATCTGTCGTATCGACTCCAGGACAGGCAGGAAAGCCAGAACACTGAGTGCGTCTATCTTGGAGATGGACTGTTTGCATGTTTTGTCGATTTAAGCCGTCTGCTCAAGCAGTCTTTGATGCAGCAAAATCTCACCCGGCTGGCGGCCATTTGTTTTTCGGCTTGTCAGGAGCAGGAATATGATCTGGAAACATCTGTTTCTTCGATCTGTTTTGGCCCGGACAGCCTCAAAGAAGCCTACCAACAAGCCAGGGCAATGAGCAAGCTGGCTTTTTACCAGCAGGGCAAGATTTTGTACTATGACGAAAACCATCCTTGCACCCGCACTCTTCCTCCTGCGGCCAGACAGTTTTTAAAAGAGGTCAAAGACCTGGTTTTCCATCAGGACCAGGAAGGATTTGACCAGAGTTATCAGGCCGTGATGGCTGCTGTAGAGCTGGAAAGAACTGAACCAGAACTGGTTCAGCTCTGGCTGAAGGATCTTGATGAGCAGCTGGTTATTAAACGCTCCAGAGACGAGTATGCCAGACTGGTCCGGCTTGAGAAGGTGGAAAGTCTGCTGGACAGTCTTCATGTTCACTGTTTTGAATTGCGCGGTCTGGATCTTTCTGATGATGTTTCGCCATCGGTCCGACAGGTTGTGGAGTATATCCGCATCCATTTCAGAGAACCGATCGGACTGGCAGATGCAGCTGAATATGCCGGGCTGAACGCTGCCTATCTCTCCTATTTGTTCAAAAAAGAGATGGGAATCGGATTTGCAGCTTACGTTCTGGAGATGCGGATTGATTTTGCCAAAGGTCTGCTCATGCGTACCAACCTGAAAATCAAGGAAGTCGTCGAACGATCCGGTTTCAACGACTATCATTATTTCTCAAAAACATTTAAGAAGATGACGGGCCAGAGTCCGGCTTCTTTTCGAAAAACAGCACAATCGCAGGACCCGGGAGCATCAATCCAAAAATAAGACCCAAAACAGGGAACCTAAAATTTAGATCAGGAAATTTCGCCAGAAAAAATACCCCTGAATCTAAAAAGGTTCCCGTTTTTTTGTCCATTGCCCGATGGTATCTTATAGCCAGTTAAGGAAAGGTACCTTAAAAAAACTGAAAAAGAAATTAAAGAGAGGAAAAAATAAATTTATGTTAAGTGCAGAAAATGTAAAGATCGGAATTGCGCCAATCGCATGGACCAACGATGACATGCCCGATCTTGGCGCCGAAAACACCTTCGAACAGTGTGTCAGCGAAATGGCTCTGGCCGGCTATACCGGCAGCGAAGTCGGAAACAAATACCCGAAAGATCCTGCTGCCCTGAAAAAAGCCCTGGATCTGCGCGGGCTGGAGATCTGCAATCAGTGGTTCTCTTCCTTCCTGCTGACTCGTCCGTATGAAGAAGTTGAGCAGGAATTCCGGACTCAGCTCAGCTTCCTGAAAGCGCTCGGCGCCAAAGTGATTGGCGTTTCGGAACAGAGCTATTCCGTCCAGGGCCAGCTTGATACCCCTGTGTTTGGCCACAAGCATGTGATGAATGAAGAAGAGTGGAAGCTGCTGACAGAGGGCCTGAACAGACTGGGCAAACTCGCAAAAGAAGAATACGGCATTACGATGACTTTCCATCATCACATGGGAACCGTTGTTCAAAACGATGATGAAGTGGAACGCCTGCTCAGCCAGACGGATCCCGAATACGTCAGCCTGCTGTATGATTCCGGACACTTTGCCTATGCCGGATATGATCCTGTAGAAATGGTGAACAAATACGCAGATCGTATCCGCCATGTTCACCTCAAAGATATCCGCCCACAGCTTGTTGAAAAAGTCAAAGATGAAAATCTCAGCTTCCTCGATGGCGTTCGTCTTGGTGCCTTCACGATTCCGGGAGATGGATGCATTGATTTTGCCTCGATCTTCCAGAGTCTCGATCGCTCCGACTATAAAGGGTACATGTTAGTGGAAGCCGAACAGGACCCGGCAAAAGCCAATCCTCTGGAGTACGCCCTCAAAGCCCGCCGTTATATCGCCTCGAAAGCCGGTCTTTAATCCAGTCAGTCCAGAGATTTTAAATCCGGCCGCATGCCAGATGCTTTCAGGGGCTGGCAGAGCCGATAAGCTGAAAAAGTAAGCTAAGCACAGACCGTATCGCTGTAAAGACAAAAAAACAGAATTTGAATTCAGAAACTGCCCAATACCAGCAGCTTATCAATCGAAGAAAATTGGATTCAAAACCAGTAAAAGAGAAAACAGAAAAAGAAAATCGAAAGAAATAGAAATCACTCGCTCAAAGAGAAAAAGGAGACCCCCCATGGTAACAGTAGGAATTATCGGCGCCGGACGAATCGGCCGTGTACACACCCAGAGCATCCGTACTCAGGTTCCAGAAGCCGTCATCAAAACAATTGCAGATCCATTCATGAATGAAAAAACCGAAGCCTGGGCCAAAGAAAATGGCATCGCAAACGTCACCACAAACTACAAAGACATCCTCAATGATCCAGAAATCGATGCAGTCCTGATCTGCTCTTCTACCGACACGCATTCCCCCATTTCTGTGGAAGCCATTAAAGCTGGCAAGCATGTCTTCTGTGAAAAGCCAATCGACCATGACATCACTAAAATTCAGGAAGTCATTACTGCATTGAATGAAAATCCCGTGAAATACCAGGTAGGCTTTAACCGCCGCTTCGACCACAACTTCCAGGCAGTGAAAAAGGCTGTCGATGCCGGCAAGATCGGTGAAAAGCACATCATCAAGATTACTTCCCGTGACCCGGAACCACCTGCACCAGAATACGTAAAAGTTTCCGGCGGGATCTTCCTGGATATGACCATTCATGATTTCGACATGGTTCGTTATCTGGCTGGCTGCGATGCCACAGAAGTCTATGTGGCTGCGGCTAATCTTGTGGATCCTGCTATTGGTGAAGCCGGCGACGTGGACACGGCTATTATCACGCTGGAGATGGAAGACGGCTCACTGGCTGTCATCGACAACTCCCGTAAAGCAGTGTACGGCTACGACCAGCGCGCCGAAGTGTTCGGTTCTAAAGGAATGGTATCGACTGGCAACGACAGCGCAACCAAAGCCGTGATTGCCAATGAAGAGGGAATTACTTCGGAAAAGCCGCTCTACTTCTTCCTGGAACGGTACATGGATGCCTATGCCAATGAAGTCAAGGCTTTCATCCATGCCATTGAAACCGATACAGATACCCCGCTTGGTGTTGACGACGGTCTTAAGCCAGTTCTGATGGGCCTTGCTGCCAAGAAGTCGCTCGAAGAACACCGTCCGGTTAAAATCAGCGAAGTCCTTGCCTGATTTCCCGTATCGAGTCGCTGGTTGCTGGATAACTGAATGAACTTTCGCTTCAGCATCAGGCGCCGGAAAGAAAACTGGAAAAGAAGGCAAAAAAGGAAGCGGCAGCAAAGCGTAAACAGAAAGTGGCAAACAGCATAGACAATCGAAAGATTCGAATCGCATCAAAACAAAAAAACATCAAATAAGAATAGAAAAAAGAACAAAAAATGGAAAGCGGTCTGGAAGGGTCAGAAGAAGACCGGCCAGGCCGGACAAAGAGAAAGGAAATTCCAGCAAGAAAAAAGGAGATTCTGCAAAAGCGGCCAGCCGGATTGCATTTGCAGAATCTGCCCTGGCTGCTCAGGGCAGAAAGGCGGCCGGTCTGGCCAGCCTTTCTTTTTGAAAAGGTCAAAAGAAAAAGGACAAGGAAAAGGAAGAAAGTGCATGAACTATATCGAAATTGACCAGACCAGACCCCTGGATCTGATCCTGCTGGGCCGGGTCGCCATTGATTTTAATCCTGCTTATTCCGAAGAAGTGAAGGAAGAGTTTAAGCCGTTAAAGCATGTTCACTATTTTGAAAAGTTCGTCGGCGGGTCGCCTGCCAATATTGCGGTTGGGGTTACGCGCCATGGATTAAAGGCCGGCTTCATCGGCAAAGTTTCAGATGACCAGTTTGGAGACTACGTCGTCGACTATTTCCATGAAGCAGGAATCGATACCTCTCAGATTACACGCTGTACAAACGGAGAAAAGCTGGGCCTGACTTTTACAGAAATGCTCAGCCCGAAAGAATCCTCCATTCTGATGTATCGCAACATGGCAGCTGATTTGCAGCTGTCGGTTGACGATATTGACGAAGACTACATCAAAAGCGCCAAGGCGATCCTGATTTCCGGAACCGCCCTGGCCCAGAGCCCCTCTCGTGAGGCAGCAATTAAGGCCGCTCTGCTGGCCCGCAAGAATGGCACACTGATTATCTTTGATATCGACTATCGAGAGTACAACTGGAAAAATGCTGACGAGATTGCCATTTACTACAATGCACTGGCCAAGGAAGCTGACATTATTATGGGCAGCCGTGAGGAATTTGACTTAACCGAAAAACTCATCCAGCCTTCCATGAGTGATCAGGAAAGTGCCCGGTACTGGCAAAATCAGAACGCGAAAATTGTTGTCATCAAGCATGGCATGGAAGGCTCAACAGCCTACACCAATGATGGACAGGCTTTTTCCATTAAGCCATTCCCGGTTGCTGCCCGCAAAGGGTTTGGCGGCGGCGATGGATATGGATCCGGTTTCCTGTATGGTCTTTTCCAGGGCTGGCCTGTGATCGATTGCCTGGAATTCGGCTCTGCAGAAGCATCCATGATGGTCCGGGCCAATAACTGCTCAGATGATCTTCCTGATTCAAAACAGGTTGCCGCATTTATTGCCGAAGAAAAAGAACTGTATGGGGAAATGATTGCCCGTGTCTAAAGAAAGTCAGGGAAAAAAGAAAGATGGAAAACACTACACGTATGACGACTGCTCAGGCAATTGTCAAGTTTCTGAATAATCAGTACATCCTGGTTGATGGTGTCGAAACACCATTTGTTGAAGGATTCTTCACAATCTTTGGCCATGGAATTGCTGTCGGGCTCGGCGAAGCCCTTGACACCAATCCCGGCCATCTGCGGGTCATGCAGGGGCGCAATGAACAGGGAATGTGCCATGTGGCTACAGCTTTTGCAAAGCAGAACAATCGCCGGAAAATTATTGCCTGTGCCTCCTCGGTCGGGCCCGGAGCAGCCAATATGGTGACGGCTTGTGCTACAGCCACAGTCAACAACATCCCGCTTCTGGTTTTTCCGGCCGATACTTTTGCCTCCCGGCAGCCTGATCCTGTCCTTCAGCAGCTTGAACAGAGCAATTCCCTGGCTACAACGACCAATGATGCCTTTAAACCGGTATGCAAATACTGGGACCGTATTCAGCGTCCAGAGATGGTGATGACCGCTTTAATCAATGCCATGCGCGTGCTCACCGACCCAGCCGAAACGGGTGCCGTCTGCATCGCGCTGCCTCAGGATGTTGAAGGAGAATCGTATGATTTCCCGGATTCTTTCTTTAAAAAGCGCATTCACCGGGTGACGCGCCCGACTGCAGATCTGGAAGAAATCGAAGATCTCGCCGACATGATTCGTCAGGCCAGCAAGCCGCTGGTGATTGTTGGCGGCGGTGCGCGCTATAGCGATGCGGGCAAGGAAGTCGAAGAATTCTGTGAAGAATTCAATATTCCATTTGCGGAAACCCAGGCCGGAAAATCAGCCTGCAAGTCCAGTCATCCATATTGCCTGGGCGGAATTGGTGTCACAGGAACGAGTGCAGCCAATCGGATTGCCAAAGAGGCTGATGTCGTTCTGGCTATCGGTTCCCGGCTGTCGGATTTTACGACTGGATCCAAGCGCCTGTTCAAAGACACTGCCCAGTTTTTAACCATCAACAACAACCGATACCATGCCGGCAAGATGGATGCCATAAAAGCAGTTGGCGATGCCAGAGCCAGCCTGCAGGTGCTGGGCGAGATGCTGCGTAAAGACAATTACCGTGCTGGCTATACCGATGAAATTGAAACGGCCAAAGCTGAGTGGGAAGAAGAGCTGAGAAGACTTGGCAGCCTGGTTTATACCGGTGATGATTTTGAACCGACGATTAAAGCGCGTGATCCCCGCACTGTTCCAGAGTTTCATGAACTTCACAATTCAACTCTGACGCAGACTGCTGCTTTAGCCACCCTGCGAAAGGTCATGGACCCTGACGGCATTATCATTACTGCCGGCGGTTCGCTGCCCAGCGACCTGCAGCGAGTCTGGAAAACGGATCACCGTGGTGGATACCATGCCGAATATGGATACTCTTGCATGGGTTATGAAGTGGCTGCTGCACTTGGCGTGAAGATGGCTCAACCCGACAGTGAAGTGTATGCGGTGGTCGGGGATTCCAGTTTCCAGATGCTGCACAGCGAAATCATGACCATTCAGCAGGAACGGCGCAAAGTCAATATTCTGGTTTTCGATAACTGCGGCTTTGGCTGTATTAACAACCTGGAGATGAATCACGGAATTGGTTCACTGGCTACTGAATTCCGCTATACCGATGGCACCAAACCGACACAGGATTTGATTGCGGTCGACTATGCCAAGATTGGCGAAGGCTATGGATATCAAACGTACACCTGCCGGACGGCTGAAGAACTCGAAGCCGCTCTCCGGGATGCCAAGACACAGAAAAAGCCATGCTTGTTTGATTTGAAAGTTCTGCCAAAGACGATGACCGATGGATACGACTCCTGGTGGAATGTCGGCATTGCAACCACTTCCCAGAAAGAATCAGTACGCAATGCAGCCAGGGAAGTATTGAAGGGAAGAGCGGAAGCCCGCAAATACTGATTCCGGAACAGAAGACCATCAGGCTATTGTTTCAGTCTTCTGGATTTGGAGTAAGCAGCATTATGGACTGTAAAGCCAGGTCCAGACGACTGGAACAAAACAATTGGCCTGGTGTTGATCAGCCAGAAAAGAAGACGCAGATCCAGAAAGGAACAGTCCTGATCCAGTCCCAGTCAGTTCTGGATCGAAAAGACGCAATCGAAGAGAAGGATTGAATGAGAAAAAACAGCATGAAAAATATGGAAGAAAAAGTATTTGGATATCCACAATATGATTCCAATGGCGAAATGGTCCTGACCACGTATGACAACGAGTATCGGGCCATGCGGATGGATATCCGTCTGTATACCCTTTACGCTGGGCAGAGCCGAAGCTTTGAAAGCGAGAAAGAAGAAACAGCAGTCTTGCTGCTTTCGGGAAAAATCATTTTTGCCTGGGATGGAAACCAGGAAACAGTCAGCCGCAAGGATGTGTTTACTCAGGGTCCCTGGGCTTTGCATGCCAGCAAAAACCACAAGATTACAGTGACCGCTTTACAAGAAAGCGAGATCCTAGTCCAGAAAACCCTCAACGAAAGAGAATTTGCCAGCAGGCTTTACAGCCCAGAGGATGCCCCCTGGATTGCCTCTTCCAAAGGAAAATTTGGAAATACCGCAAATCGTCTGGTCAATACGATTTTTGACCACGACATCTGCCCGGAATCCAACATGGTTTTGGGAGAAGTGCTCAATGCCCGCGGCAACTGGTCAGGCTATCTGCCTCATCGCCATCTCCAGCCGGAAACTTATTTGTTTAAATTTGACCGTCCCGAAGGGTTTGGTGCCAGTTTCGTCGGGGACCAGGTCTTTAAAAGCGTCAATAACAGTTTCTCAGCCATTCCCGGCGGCGAACTTCATCCCCAGGCTGTCGCGCCGGGTTTTCAGATGTATACCTGCTGGATGATCCGTCATCTGGATGACAACCCCTGGCTGCAGACCGACCGCAATGAAGATGAGCGGTATCTCTGGCTGCACGATGCAGAGTTTTAGACAAGACTGATCCGGCCAAAAAGAGTCAGGATGACAACCTGAAAGACTGCCAGGTCAAAAAAGAACAGACCAAATCAAGTCCGCGCAAAACCAAGTCCAGACAAGACAGACAGTGGACACTATTTATAAAGAAGAAAAGCAAGAGAAGAAAGAGGATTTAGAGTTTTATGGCAAATGAATTTGTAATGCCTGGCCAGATTATTTCTGGATCTGGCGCCTTAAAGCAGGCAGCCGGCGTGTTTTCCCAGATGGGAAGCAAAGCATTGATTGTGACAGATCCGATGATGATCCAGCTTGGAAATGTTGAAAAAGTTGCTCAGGTCTTAACGGGCCAGAACGTAGACTACGCAGTTTTCAGTGATGTTCTTGGCGAACCGACAGATAAAATGATCGAAGCGGGAAAACAGAAATACAAAGAAGAAAACTGCGACTTTTTGATCGCGCTGGGCGGTGGCAGCCCAATTGATTCTATGAAAGCCATCGGGACTTTGATCCATCATGATGGACCGATTACAGACTATTTTGGTCAGGTCATTGACGTGCACATGCCGCCGATGGCCGCCATCCCCACCACAGCAGGCACCGGATCGGAAGCCACGCAGTTTACGATCATTACGGATACTGTCAACAATGTCAAAATGCTTCTCAAAGGAAAAGTCCTGATGCCATCGGCTGCAATTATTGATCCACAGTTTACAATGACTGCTCCGGCTAAAATTACAGCGGCGACTGGCCTGGATGCTTTATGCCATGCCGTCGAAGCCTACACTTCCCGTAAAGCCCAGACCTTATCGAATACTTTTGCCTTATCAGCAGTGAAGCGAATTTTCAGATTCCTTCCACAGGCATTCCATGACGGCCAGAATGAAGAGACAAGAATTCAGATGTCAGTTGCGGCTCTGGAAGCCGGTATTGCATTCAACAATGCCTCAGTAACGATTATTCATGGCATGAGCCGCCCGATTGGAGCACTGTTTCATATCGCGCATGGCTTATCCAATGCCATGTTAATGAAGGCCTGCCTGCAGTTTGCCTGTGATGGAGCTGTAGATCGATTTGCAATTTTAGGTCGTGAAGTTGGCGTGGCAAATGCAGATGATTCCGATCAGGTGGCAGCAGAAAAATTCCTGGAAGCCTTAAATATCCTGGTTGAAGAACTGGAAACTCCTTCTTTAAAAGCCTACGGGGTCAACCGTGATGAGTTCTTTGCGGTAGTTGAAAAGATGGCAGATGACGCACTGGAAAGCGGATCGCCTGCCAACACCATCAAGCCTGTCAGCAAAGCAGATATTCTGAATATTTATGCCAGCCTCTGGGAGGAATGAGTCCAGAAAAACCGTCTTTCTTTCTGAGCGCAGACAACTTCTAAGATACCGATGTTCTTAATCTCCTGTGCACTCTGCACCCACTCCTGTTTTTAAAGCCTGTCCTTGTTTACGGAGAAGTAAGCAAGGGCAGGCTTTTATCGTATGCCCTGTTCTTTCTTTTTGCTGCCAGCTATTCGGGCGCATGCAGGCCAGATCCGAGGGATGCGGATGTCGTAACTATTTTTTGCTGTTTATCCCGTAACCGAGAAGAAAAATATCCGGTGCTGGATAACGAAATTTCAATATCGAAATAAATTATGACGGCTTATACCAAATTCAGGCACAATAATGTAAGAAATCATTCAGAAACTGATCACAAAATATCACGGAATCTTGTGAATAATGAGAGAGAAATGTAAGCTATGAAAAACTGCATTTCTGCAAGAGTTCGATTTTCTTTTCCTTCCGATTTCCACTTTAATTTCACTTTAATTTTAATCTATCGGATAACTGGCTGTTTTGCGGCCTCAGAACAGATGACAGGGAAAAGATTTTCGCTTTTATAGAACTGTAAAAAATAATATCTGAAGTATAAACAAACTTGCTTGAGTGATCTTCAGAAACGACAGTTCACATACAAATCAGAAGGCAGTCCAATGGCTGTCTGGAAAAGAGGTAGGAATGAACAAAAGCAAGCGGATTTCTCCAGTCCTTGCGTCAGCCTTGCTTGCACTGGCTGCTGTCTGGCAGCCCGTTCTGGCTGATGAGCAAGAGGATACCCCCTCACGCGACATTTATGTCGTTTATGACAATTCGGGTTCCATGTATGTGTTGGATAACAGTCAGGAACTGACCGATGCCTGGTGTAAGGCGAAATACTCCATGGAAGTGTTGGCAGGGATGCTTTCGGATCAGGACCGGATGAATATCTATTACATGTCTGACTACGATATCGAACCTGGTGCTGATCCACGGATTCAACTGGATGGTGCGGATGATGTAGAAGAAAATATCGCCGTCATTCACAACACGAAAACGGATTCCGGTCATACATCCTTTGATTCAGTTCGGACTGCCATGGAAGATCTCGAAGACAGCACAGCGGATGAAAAGTGGCTGGTCATCTTAACCGACGGCAAAATGCAGAACTACGGCGATGGAAAGTATCCTTCTTTGAGTGCCCAGCAGATTGAAGAGTATCTCGATGCAAAACCAGAGGAGATCTCAGTGATTTTCTTAGGCATGGGCGAGCAGGCGGTCGCGATTGAAAGCGACCCGGCACAAAATATTTTCTACAGAAAAACCGAGAGTTCCAAGGACATTCTGGAAGGGGTGACTGAAGTCGGTCTGCAAGTCTTTAACGCCAACCGACTGGATGTCGACAAACGAAAACAGTCAGTTTCCTTTGATGTCCCGATGAAAGAACTGTGGGTGTTTGCCCAGGGTGAAAACGTCCAGATCAACGGGATCACTGATGAAAACAATACGACCTTCAAACCTGAAAGCGATCCGGTTGAAGTCCGCTACAGCGAAGTAGATTCATCAAGCCATCCTGAAAACAAGCCGGACACCTCTTTACAGGGCCAGATGGCTTTGTTTACCGGACCGTTTGAACCAGGGCAGATGAAGCTGGATGTCGACAATGCTTCCACTATTGAGGTCTACTACAAACCGGATGTAACTATTGGGGTTACTTTGCTGGACGAATCCGGCAAGGAGGTCACCGGCAACGACTCTATAAAGGGCGGCGAATATACCCTGTCGTTTGGACTGATCAATGCCATGACCAATAAGCCGATTGAAAAGACAGATCTGCTTGGCGATGTTTCCTATGAGGCGAAGGTTACCAACAACGGTAAGGAATTGAGCGGAATCTATGGCAACAACGATCAGATCAAGCTGGAAGAAGGGGATCTGATCATAGATGTTCTTGCCCATTATCTGGACTACAACACAACCTCTACCCATTATGACTATTCCGTCATGACGGATAAGACCATTACGTGGGAAGTTACAAAGAATCCTGAATATCTTGTCAAAGGCAAAGGACTGCGTTCAGCCAACAGCGATCTTGACCCGGCAGAAGATCCGATTGAAATTCAGGCCTTAATCGATGGCAAAAAACCAACAGCTGAGCAATGGTCTGAGATGGGGCTGCCAGTTGTCAGCCTGGAAGCTGGAAGTGAAGATAAGTTGGATGATTTCTGCGTGGAAAAAACGGAAACCCCTGGTGTATATGCGATTTATCCGCAGCTTCCAGAGTCGGGGCCGATGACGGGAAAGAAGTATGAGTCGGCAGCTTATACGATTTCTTATGATCAGGAAGTTGGGGCTGCTGTGTGGCAGGGCAGCAGTGAAGAAATGCTGAAACTCAACGACCCTCGAAACTGGTTTGAGCTTCATCCATGGTTCTGGTGGATTCCAGCTGGACTTATTTTGGCAGCCATTCTGTTTGGGTATTTCTTTAAAGCCCGTCTGCCTAAATCTTTAAAAGATAATCCCCAGGTTACTGTCAAGGACAATCAGAACTATGACCAGAGCACAATCGAGTATGGCCGGACGACCAGAGATAAAGTTTCAAAATGGATGCCCTATATGGCTGAAAAAGCCAGTATTCAGCTGCTGCCAGCCACTACCGGCCTGAAACGGACGATGGATGTAAAGGCGGTCCGCAAAGATACCGGAATGGAAGTTCTCAATCCGGGTGTCCTGAAGGATGCGAAGATCCAGGATAAGACCCTTGAAGAACGGAAGTCGCAAGCTGAACGCCGCGCATCAAAAAATAAGAAAAATGAGAAGAAATCCAAAAAAGAAGATCTGCTGACTCTAAAAGTCAATGAAACGATCAAGTTTGAAAAGGACGGAAAGACGTACGCAGTCCAGCTGAATAAAGGCAAAGATGAGCGCAAAAACAATCGTGGGGCCAAAGGCAGCAAACGAGGAGGCAGTTCATCCAGAGGACGTTCCAGCCGAGACGGCAGCCATCAGTCTTCCTCAAGAGGGACTTCCAGCCGCAATCGTTCCAGCAAATCCAGCTCTAACCGGAGTTCGCGCGGCCGCAGGCGTTAGATCCAGATCGAACCCCAAAACGCAGCTCAGCAGATAGAACGAAAGAGCAGTGTTTTAAAAACGAAAAGAAAACCCAGTCTTTGTGCAGATCGTTTACAGGCAAAAAGACTGGATGAAATAAACCGATAAGAGATTTTTGCACCATGCTAGAAAGGGAATTTTATGAATGCACCCACATTGATCGTTGGTCTTGGAGGAACCGGATGTAAAATCGCCGAACGCGTTTCGGAGATGGTTACCCCAGATCAGCGGGACAGCATCGCATTCTGCGGATTTGATACCGATATCAACGATCTTGAAAAGATCAGCCAGCGCAATCCGCTGATGCACCTGGTTCAGACTTCCACCAGACAGACCGTCGGGGAATACCTCAGTCTTGACCAGTATTCCAAAGACGAATGGTTTCCCGGCCATGCCATTCTGTATACCAAGCCATTAACGGAAGGCGCCGGGCAGGTCCGGGCAATCTCCAGACTCTCACTCAATCCGGTCGTACGAGCCGGCCAGCTTGAACCCTTACACGAGGCGATTCAGAGCCTGTACAAAGTCGACCAATCCAAAGCGGATCAGGCTTTGCGCGTGATTATCGTCAGCTCCCTGGCGGGCGGAACCGGATCTGGATTGATACTGCCGATTGCTTTATACATTCGGCAGTATCTGAAAACCCACTATCGCCAGAATGCGAACATTACCCGCGGATTTTTCATTCTGCCGGAAGTCTTCTATGAAGTCATTAGGGATCGGGCAGAACGCAATAACCTGAACGCCAATGCGTATGCAACGCTGCGCGAGCTGGATGCTTTCTTAATGAAAGGCGACAACTCCCTGCCAAACCGCTACAAAGATTCCGTCAAACTGCTGATGCCGCGTATTTCAGCGGAGGGCTATGAGGATTTCAACGTCAGACCCTATGATTTCTGCTTCCTGTTTGATGCGCAGAACGCAGAAGGGTCCAAACTGAATTCGTTTGAACAGTATCTCGATCATGCAGCCAACTGTATTTATTCCCAGTCGATCGGCCCGATGAATAAACGCTCCAATTCTTCAGAAGATAACACGATCCGCCACCTGGCCCAGGAAAGAGGACGCAACCGTTATGCAGGAGCTGGGGCAAGTCGTCTGGAATATCCGCTGGAAGACATCAAAACCCTGGTCGCCCTCAACTGGATGCGCCAGGCGATCAGTGAACAATGGCTTGTTTATGACCGGCTGTTCAAAGCACAGAAAGCGGAAGCGAGTGCGCGCCGCGAAGAAGGAATTTCGACAGCAGATCAGTCCTTTGCGGAATTCTATTCCAAACAGATCGAGACGGATACCAACAACAAAAACAAATTTGCCCGGGCAATCTACAATTCAACAGGCGAATACCAGGATGGCCTTACAAGAAATGGGGATTACTGGAAAAAATATACGGATCGAATTGCGGCTAAAATCAGTGAGGAATCCACCCATCTTTCCGATCGTTCAAAACTGGCAAAGAAAAATGTAGAAAACCTTCTTTCAGATCTGGGAAATCAGAGTGTGTGGGCGGATTATGGCCAGTGCTGGCAGGACCTGAATACCTACCAGAAACTGCTGGAAAAAGATATTGAAGACTCCATTGCCAATATTGCCTATTCCACCTTCCGGGGAGTCAAGGAAGATCCAGACGGTAAATTCTCTGACTTACAGCTCGAATACTATCTGAGCGATCAGAAGGGCAATTTTATTCATCCATGTGCAGCCAGATTCATGATTGCCAGAGTCATTGAGGAGCTTGAAAAACGCAAAAAGACAGCAGACAACACCATCAAAGAACTCGAAGGAAAATTTGCGGACGAATACCAGGGGATTTCGGATTACGCAGGCGAAGACTGGAAGCCTGGTTCCCTGGCAAATCGCAAAGATCGCGGGTGGATGAACCGCAGGAAAGACGCTGGTTTCCGGGATGATGTCGCCCTGCTTTTAGAGGACTACAAGAATGATATTGATGCCTGGGCGGCTGTAAAGATTCAGTCGGATGTCTATATGACCGGTCTGCAGTATTATCGCAATCTGTTCAGTGCCTATGACAACTTCTATCAGGCCCTGGAAAGCAAAGTCGGCCAGCTCGACAAACGCATTGAGCAGCTCAAAAACAAGTACAGCCATTCGAGTGGCAGCACGGTTCGCTACGTTTGTGCGAATCGTAAATGCCTGGATGCGATCATCAAGAAGATGCCTTATTTACAGAGCCGGTACTATCTGGACAACAATCTGGCCCGCAAGATTCATACCCGGATCCGTGATTACTCCATGATGGGTGAAAAGCCAGAGGCGGCCCGTTATTTTGGCGGTCTGTTTGATCAGGAAATGACGACCTTCTATAAGGATGCGGTGATGGACTCTTATGGTCTGGATCTGGATGTGGATATCCTGACAGCGATTGAAAAAGAAGCCGAACTGCTCGGTCTGTACAAGGATGATCCAGATGAGATGCGTCTGATGGACCAGTATGTGCGGGATGTTATCCGCACGACTCGTGATCTGAGCTGTCCATTTATTGAAACCCCGCTGGGTGAAACCCGCTCTCCGGTTTACAGCTGTACGTATAACACTTCACTGATCCCGCCAAAAGGCGACGATTCGCTGCGCAGCCGACTGATTCAAAGTGAACTGGCCAATCTTGGCGGCACGCCAGATGATGACATTCCGGAAAACATGATCATGTTCTACAAGTCGTTTTATGGGCTGCGCGCCAATGAGCTCAGCAAGTTTGCTCCGCCGATTCATGATGAAACCCATGACCGGCCAGGGGGCGAATATTTCAAGGCCTACTACGAGCTGGTCGATGGCCTGTTCCCGATTCCAGGCAAGAGTTCGGGCATCAGCCCCCATTTGGATAAATGGTGGCATCTGGTCACGAAGATGCCCGATCTCGATGAAGGCAACCAGGACAAACTGTTCCATGAGCAGTTTGCGGCGTTCTTCTGGGCCATGCTGATTGGCCTGATTGAACTCGATCAGATATCAGAAGATCAGTGCCAGTACAAGATCAACCATGTCCGATTGCGTTTAAACAATGATCCGCGCCTGAAATTCAACAGCAGCACGCTGGTTGTTTCCAATGGCACACCCTGTGACAAGCTCTATGAGGTTCTGGATGCCATTTCGATCTATCCGGCTTTGATTCACCGCATCCTGGACTACGTCAACAATGAAATTGCCTATGACATCAACATGAATGGTGATCTGAAAGATCGCCTGTTATGGGCCAATCTGAAGAAATTTGAAATTGAAGAGCCGCTCATTGGCGTTGACCATGAAAAATCGACATGCATTCTGGATCTGCCGCTGCTGCTGCGCAAATCGAACAACACAAAGACTTACTTTGAAGAAGACTCCATTGGCTTGCTGAAAGTGATTCTCGATGAACTCAGGCATTATTTCGAGCTGAATATCAATGAAAAAGATGCCCTCAATGACTACATCGATTTCATCAAGACAGAGTATGCCCGCAGTCTTGTCAGCTGGGAAAAGGAAGAACAGGCCATTCCAGCTACGCTGACTGGCTCGCTGTTTAACAGCTGGTATGAAACTCTGGCCCAGTATTTTGAAGATCTCGGGGTCCGCCGGGATGCGAGGGAAATCCGTTCGAAAGCGGAAGAACTCAAACAGAAATACGGCGCACAAAAGGGCAAAGGTGCGGATGCAAGGGCGTAGAAAGACTGACTCAGAAAGGGGATTTCGAACATGCTGAATGTTCTGATCATGAACCGCGCCACGCGTGATTCCTTTCTGGAGCAGCCGGTTCTGTATGCCAACATCGTCAATCGGCCGGATGTGGAAATCTGCGGCTGGATTGAGTCGGGATCTACCCTGGAAACCGCGCTGCCGGCCATTGAGGAGCTGGTTGGACCCCATCAGAAATGGCGGGCCATTGTGATCAGTTATGAAGATGATGGCGTGATGGAAAAATTTTCCTTCGATCCGGAAAATCCATTTGATTTTGACGGGAATCCCTTTGCGCTCCACCAGCCAAACCCTATTCCGCTTGTCCGGCTGACCCATCTGCTCAAAGGACTTCCACCATTAGAAAAGAAATACGTTGAAGAACAGATTATCGATCAGACGGGCATACAGAAGATGGTGTTGACCGAGCAGCCCCCTGACGAAACAATGAACAGGCAATGGCAGCAGTTAGCAGCCCTCTATGAGAACGATCTGCGTGAACCCGAGCAGATCATTCTCATCCGCCGCCGGCTCAAACCCAAAGATCCAGCCAGCCGGCGCCTGGAAAACATGTGGAGTCTGCCTGAGGAAATTGAAAGCTCCAGATTCGTGGACCGCAATGCCTATGCGCCAGGATGCCGGTTTCTGTGTGTTGACTACACCAGACAGGGCAAATACCAGGCGCTTCAGGAAGCTTTTGAATTCTGGGTGAACAGTACGCTCATGGCGACCATTGAAGTCGATGGCAGCACGCTGCAGGCAGGAAGACTCTATCGGCTGGAAACCCGGATGGACAAAACGTCGCTGACCAGTCTGTTTCGGATTCTGGATGCAAGACTGACCAGAGCACAGAACGGCTATTTCGAACATTCAGCCCGCCTGAAAGAAAAGCATCCGCTTGAGGAAGAATCGCTGCCAGCCTATCAGGTCACTCTGCCCGAACTTCATCTGGAGACAGGCTCGTTTGAGGAAAGCGAAGAGCTGGATCTCAATTTTGCGATGCTTCCCACCCGCAAAATTGACCCGCTCCATGACTGGCAGGACTATCTCAAGCTTGTTGAGAAGGAATATCAGGCGTCGATCAAAAAGATCGGCCGCTCGTTTGACCGGGCCGCCGAGAAATTTCAGGACAAAATGCAGGTCCGCGTCGAAAACGTGGAATTGCTCAATCAATGGCAGAAAGAAGATCTGGCCCAGGAACTCCAGAAAGAAAAGCTTGCCTGGATGGAAACCGGTGCCAGTTTGCCTGCCCAGGGCATCGTTCGCAATCAGAAACTCAAGAAAACAGATGATACGGTGCGCTGGCTGTTAGAAAACCAGGCTGACCGACGGGATGTCCTGATTATGGAAGGAGTTCTGCTGATGATCGGCCTGCTGGCTGGCCTGCTTGGATTCGTCTTTCCGATTCAGAAAAACCAGCAAAGCTGGGCGCTGGGCTTTTGGATTGTGTTTACGCTCTTTGTTGTTGTGGGCGCTGGATGGCTGAGTCTGTTTCTTTGGAACAGACGGGCCAGAAAGCTTGCTGATTCCTATCGCAATGAAATTCAACAGGCCGCAGCCGCAATGAACTCGGATACCAATGGCTTTGCAAAGTATTTAGAGCAGGCGGTCAATCTTGTACGCGGGGCGAAATATCTGCGTCTGAGTGATACGAAAGCCATGATGGGACAGATGCAGGATCAGTCCACACTCTTTAATAACCATCAACAAGTCGAGCTGCTGACTGCCCTGCAAAATAACCTCCATCTTCTTGGAGCAGCCAACCATCTCTCGCTAAAGGAAAGTACACCTCACCAGTCATGGCCTGAGCCCAGCGGGGAAGTCGTCGATGGGAAGAATCTGCTGCTCATTGAAGAGGACCCGGTAGAAGTTGAAATCAACCATTCGGGATTTCATGTTGAAAGTCCATGGCCGTTTGTCAGCCGCCTGATTGTGGAACGGGAGGAGTTGTATGAATAACCTCCAGCAGCTTTTCCTCCATCTTCTTTCCTGTACAGCCGGCCTGTATGCTCTTTGTGGTCTTGGCCAGCTCTATCCGCTTAAAAAGCCTGTCCGGCCGTTAGAAGGCATCATGGTTGTGACGGCCGTTCTGTACAGCCTGATTGCGTCATGGATTTTGCTGGATCATACCAGCCAGCTGGTCGCCCTGCTTCCAGACTGGCTGTCTGAGAGCAATGGGATTGATCTGCCAGCCTTATCGACAATGTTTCTGTTTGGGTATGCGCTGATCCGCTTTGCGGTGGATGGCATTTTGCGCTTGCTTCAGTCACGCAGTGAGTTGGTCGCTTTCAGTGCCCTTGATTTTTACGAACAGGATCCTGCCAGCCGCCAGTGGCATTTAAAGCAGGGGCTGGCCGGATTCCAGCGCTTGATTCAATGGACGTACCTGGCTGCTCTTGGCATGAGCGTCCTGTTTTTAACCCTTGTCTGGACCTGGCCGAATTTGCAGATTGGCTGGGTCAGCTGGCTGCCGGTCGCCTTATTGCCATTCTTGATGTCTGTTCGAGTCTATCTGGATGGACTGCCGCCGCTGCTGGATCCAAAGCGCAAGTACAGCGGGTCTGGCATTGATGCGCTGGATATCTGCAACTACTATGGCCTGCGCTCGGTCTATGAAGAAAATCTGCCTGAGCCATTGTTGACATCGACTGCCGGCTGTGATCTGCGGCATCTGACCAGTGCCCTCAATCTGGTCGAAACCTGGCGCAAACATGGCGGGGAAATTGAACAGATTGCCGCCGAATACTATGCGATTCATCAGCGCTTTACCAAAAGCGATCCGGATTGCGCCGCGGCGTCGATTGATTTGCTCAAGGGGCGCAATGTGGTGTTCTTCAATCCGTTTTATCGCGATCTCAGTCTGTACCTGACGCTGCCGCTGGCTTCGACTTTACTGGCTGGGGATCATGTCCTGATTCTTTGCGGCCGCAAAAGTCTGGAACAGCCGGCCAGAGAGTGGATTGAAGAAGCGATCGGCTTACAGACCCGGACTGAACATCTGTGGACGATCCGGCAGATTGATGATCAGGATGAACCCTGTCAGATCGGGATCATGACCTTTAACCAGATCTACAATCATTCGGTTTTGAAAAACAACCAGGATTTCTTCCATAAAGTGCAGTTTGTCATTTTGCTGGAGCCATCCAAACTGATTGGAACAAGCCAGACTGCCTTGTCCATTATTGCTTCCAATCTGGGAGAGTCCGATCGCCGGCCCGTGTACGCGGTGTGTGATCGTCAGACGACAGGTCTGATCGATACGCTTTCGCACGTTTTAAAAAGTGAATTTATTGAAGCCTGTGCCAGTCCGGTTCCCCATTGTCTGTACACGGCGATGTTCTGGGATGCAGATGGGGAATTTCGGCGCCAGGAGTTCTTTGATCACCAGAGCCGCTATCTTGGCAATGGTCTGGAACTGGCCGCTCTGGCGATCCGCTGCCAGGTGCCGCAGGTGAAATGGATCGGGGAAACCAAAGTCCCGCTCAAAGATCTGCGCCGGATTGCCGGCCAGAGCTATCAGAACTTGTGCCGGTTCATGAATATCAAAGTCAGCCAGCACGCTTTGTTTGAGCGAGTGGACTTTGTTGACAGCCTCTGGCAGCCCAAAATGGAAAAACGTCCATTCCTGATTGTTGAAGATGAATTCAACAATCTCTTTGCCACGCTTCATCCCTATCTGGCCAGAGGAACCGGACAGTCCTTTGTCCATATGCTTTCAGAAAACTATCTGCTTCGTGATTATATGAAGGAAAACCGGGAAGTCTTCGCAAGCAATCCCCAGGCTGTTCCTTCCCTGATTCCGGATTACGCGCGCACCGAACGCAATACGATTCTGAAACTGCTTCTGTTGATGAACATGAAGCCGGTCGATGAAGAAACCATCGCCAGAGAATTGCGCATGACGGGCATTTTAAACCGGGATCTTGAAAATGAAATCAACCGGCTGGTTCGCAAGTATACGCCAGCGGATGAGACGATCTTTACGATCCATCGCCGCAAGAAACTGGTCAATGAATTTACCCAGAAAGTTGTGGTTGAATACTCGATCAGCGATGAAGCGTTCAGCCAGTACTTCCAGTCCTCTTTGAAAAATGCCTATTTTGTCGTTGAAGATGAACTGGCCAATCGTGAGTATCTGGATGCAAAACTGTATGGCCAGATTGTTCAGGCCATTTTGCCAGGACAGTTTCTGACCTATGGCGGCAAGTATTATCAGGTCCATTCCATCAACCCGATGGATGGTGTCGTTTTGCGCAGGGCTTCCGATCTGTATGAAGGTCGTGAATACTATCGCCAGAAGCGGATTTATACAGTGACCACCAGTCCGGCGGAGGATACAGACGGTTTGTCAGAAAGCACCATAAATCCGACTGAAGGTGAAACAGCTGAACTGGTCAGCTTCCAGCAGATCGGCTCGATTGAACTGCGTCAGGAACGCCACAATTTCTCTGTGGAAACGCCTGGCTATCTACGGCTGCGTGATAACCAGGATCTTGAACATGGCATTCCCTATACCTTCCAGCAGGAGGGCCGACAGGAAATCTTCAACCGCTCGTATTTAAGCAAGACATTGTTACGGGTGAAGATGCCGGAAATGGATACGCAGGATGCTTTGACGTTCTGTGTATTGCTGAATGAACTGTTTCGGACCGTCTATCCAGAAAACTGGCCGTATCTTTGTGCGGCAGCTGTCTATGATCCTTTGAATGTCGATCCATGGGTGAGCTACCTTGTCCCCCAGGTGAAAGGAAACTTTGATCAGGGTGAAGTGCTGATCCTTGAAGACAGTGAAATGGATCTGGGCCTGATTGATTCGTTTTGCCGCAATTTTGACAGCCTGATGGGCATTGTCTATGACTATCTGGACTGGCTGGAAAATCCGGTGACTGAAAGTACAGAAGCAACGACCGATGAAGTTGATTTTGATGCCCTGATTGAAGAGATCAAGGAACGAAAAAAAGAAGAAGCCAAGAAAAAACGCTTTTTCGCCCGCTGGAAAGCCAGACATTCTAAAAAGAACAAAGACGATCCAGAAAAACCAGATTCAGATTCAAATCCTGACCAGACAAAAGAAGAGGACTCTTCTTCTGGTAAACAGGCATCCGATTCACAACAGGAGCAGTTGGTTCCGTTCACAAGACCAGTGACGGAAGATTTAAAAGTTCCAAATTCCGTAAAACAGGAAAAACCAGAGGCAACTCTTTATTCAGACCAGAATTAGCCAGCTTGCAAGACTGGACTGAACGGAAACCAGGAAAAGAAGGAAAGGACGAAGTAAAGATGAAAGATAGGGAAAAGACAAAATTTGATCCCACTGCCTATCTGCGCTTTGGAAAAGATCAATTACCTGAATATTTCCAACCCGAAAAGCTTCGTCAGTGTCTCGAAGCCAACGGTTATGCCGGCAACCCATTAACCAAAGCCCGTAAGGCAAGACAGACCGTTTTCAAAGATCTAGAAATGACGGATGAAAAAGGCCAGCCCATTCTCGCTTCTTCTTGTGACTTCTGCGGCCAGCGCATCAATGGCGTTTCCTACCAGCAGTTAGCGGATGGCCGGATCCGCTGCAATGAGTGTGCTTCAACGGCTATTGAAAGCCTCGAAGAATTCAAACTGCTTTTTGAACAGTGTATCCAGCTGATGCAGGACTTTTATCAGGTTACTTTCCAGGTTCCGCTTGATATCCGGACGACAGACAGTGACGAAATTGCCCGCCGCATTGGATTTAAAGGTTCGGAAGGGGTGGGCAAGAAGGTTCGTGTATTAGGTTTTGCCCAGAGCCAGAATGGAAAACATACAGTTGTCATTGAAAACGGCAGTCCAAGACTGGCTTCGATTGATACGATCGTCCATGAAATGACCCACATCTGGCAATCGATTTCGTGGAATGAAGCGGAGTTTGAACAATTGTATCGTATGGGAAATAAGAAGAAAAACGCCCTGGCCAGACTGCTTGTCCGTGAGGGCATGGCCGTCTGGTCAGCCATTCAGTTTCTGTACCTGATTGGTGAAACCAGCTATGCCTCCCGCCAGGAAACCCTGATGGAAAACCGGAAAGATGAATATGGTCTTGGCTTTCTGTTGTTTCGCCAGCAGTTTCCTTTGATTCGAACGACCGATTTTCTGTACCGAACGCCGTTTACCGTCTTTCCACCAATCCCACCGGAAATGATCCGTAAGATCGTAAACCAGATTTTTGCCTGAGTCTTCATACTGACTGGAAACCAGAACAAATCGAATTGTCATCAACACCTGATGATCCCGCCTGGAAAGTCAGGTGTTTTTGTTTTGACGGCTTTGGCAGCAAGCCTCACCAGCCTCATTCTGGTCAGCCAGAAAATTCTCAAAAATTTTTGAAAAAATCGCCAATTTTGAAACAGATCTTCCGATCTTGCGTACATGAAAGTGACAGGGGAGGAGGAGATAGTCAACTGCAAAAGAAAGAAGTAAATCGAGTCGACGGAAACCTTGCTTCACAGCAATAAAGTACTCACTGAACCCCATGGCAAGCCATGAGGATTGAAAGACCTCTATTGTTTGACAGGACAGCTTCGGCTGTCGTCTGTGAGTAGCCTTGGTGAATATTGTCTTCGGACGATACGAACTCCGTTGTTTATGTCATCACACCTTTAAGATATCGTTCTAGT
>CAJTVE010000044.1 GCA_910579655.1 uncultured Allobaculum sp.
TCGTCCAGGCCCCGAAAGGGTTCTGGCACACCGGGACATGATGGCGCAGGAGGTCTCATTTGCCTCATGTCAGAAAGGCTCATTTGTCGTTCTGATCACTGTCCTGTCTGCTCAGGTGCTTTGCTCATAAATGCAAGATGTTTATCGTCTTGGAACCTCCACTGCTCGCGGTGGGGTTTGGTCAGTACGGAACGTGCATGGATTTGATTGGCTCCTGGGCTAATGACTTGATTTCAATTGAAGATCATATCCCGGAAGATGATGATTTTAAGGAATCCCAGGCCACTTTTGTCGAGGTGAGTAGAACGACCTTTTAATGGCTTGCAACAGACTGAAATTGGGATGAATTCATAACCAAAAATGAAAGGGCTGTGGGCAAAACAGACAGAATTTCGGCCTGAAAAACTTTCTTTAACTATTTTGGAGCGGTCAATACCTTTTAAAATTTGAAAAACCTGCCTCAGACATGATCGTGAAGACAGAAATTTGAAAAAGTCAAAACGATAACGCTTCGCACTGCCATATAAAGACGACATTAAGGGAGAGCGAATCTCGGTTTTGGGATAATCGTAAAATTCGGTTCCTGGAAAAAGGTATACGGATCAGATTCAGGTGACTCTGGCTTTTTGGCTGATGTCAAATGGAGTAATTCAAGCATGAACAGAATGCCAAAATCCATGTAAAAGCGAATCGGGATTGGGGTGGGGATGCTATACTTTGGCTGACAGATGAATAATTAGAGGTAATAAAGAATGTCAGACATTAAACCTGTAGACTACGAATCATTTAAAAAGCAGATTCCTCTTTTCAAAGAGAAATCTGAAGAGTTCTATAACAAAACCATGAACATGAAAGACTATAAGTCTTTCTCCGGAAAATACGGAAGCTATGCACAGCGTGGCGGCAAAAAGAACATGCTTCGCTTACGGATGACGGCTGGTAAAGTCACTCCGGATAAACTGCACTTCGTTGCGGATGTGGCAGACAAATATGCCATCGAGCCAATCCACTTCACAACCTGCCAGACCATCCAGCTTCACAATCTGGACCTCGATGCCGTTGTGGACATCATGGATAAAGCCCTCGATCACAAAATTGTCTGGTATGGCGGCGGCGGAGACTATCCCCGTAACGTCATGTGCTCGCCACTCTCTGGTGTCGAAGAAGAATACTTCGATGTCATGCCTTATGCAGAAACTGCCGCCAATTTCCTGCTGGACTTCATCGATAAAGAAAAAATGCCTCGGAAGCTGAAAGTCGGCTTTTCGAACAATCAGAAAAACGAACCCCATGCCACTTTCCGTGACTTAGGTTTCGTTGCAAGACCGGATGGTAAATTCGATGTGTATTGTGCCGGCGGGCTGGGACGCGATCCAAAACTGGGTGTCCTGGTTGCTGAAGACGTAGACCCAAATGAAATTCTCTACTACATCGAAGCCATGATCCTTTTGTTCCGTGCGTATGGGAACTACGAAAACCGTGCCAAAGCCCGTACCCGCTACATGCAGGATGTTTTAGGCGCTGATGGTCTGCGAAAAGAATTTGCAAAATATCTGACTCAGGTCAAAGAATCCAGAGACCTGACCCTGACGGATGTTGAAATTCCAGAAATCACCAAAAAAGGCGAAGGAGAGCCTCTCGAAGAATCCTTCATCGTTCATAAACAGAAACAGCCTGGTCTGTATGCCCTGCTGTATCATCCACGCGGAGGTATCGTGACCAAAGAAACAGTCCGTGCCCTGTCAGATGCCATTGATGGCATGGAAGATGTAGAAGTTCGTCTGAAACCAGATGAAGGCAGCTACATCATCAATCTGACGGCTGATGAAGCTCGCAAGATTCTTGCGATCATTGAAGCTGATGCAGCAAAAAATGAATTTGAAACTTCTGAAGGCTGTATTGGCGCAACCATCTGTCAGGTTGGTCTGCGTGACTCTCAGGGGGCTTTAAAAGCGGTTCTGGATGCAGTCAAAGAAGCTGGCGACATTGCGGATAACGCTCTGCCTCAGATTCATATTTCGGGATGCACGTCGAGCTGTGCGGCTCACCAGATTGCGCCGATTGGTTTCCGGGGCAATTTAAAAGTCGTGGATAAGAAACCAGTTCCTGCCTTCTCAATGTTTGTAGAAGGGGAAGATATTCAGGGCAATGAAAAACTCGGCCAGGAAGTCGGAATCATCGCGGAAAAAGATCTGCCAGCATTCCTGGTAAAACTCGGCCGGGATATCACAAAATCGGGTCTGTCCTTTGAGGAATGGCAGACTGCCAATCCAAATGGTCTGGTTGAAGAAGCCCAGGAATTCTTCCTTTAATCGACAGATTGAAAAGATCAGACCAGAAAACTGAATTTAAATCCTATTAAAAGGCTTCGTAAAAGCGAAGCCTTTTTTGGTGGCTGGCCATCCAACACCAATTCGCCGCAAGAATCTGAGTGATTCTGAGCGGTAAAATGCCCGGAAAGGATAAAATAGGGTCGTTATTGTCGAGGCAGAAGAAAAGAGACTTTGTCAGAAACTAAGCAAAAGATTTTTGGCAAAACGAATCTGACTCGACAGATAAAAGGAGATTTCATGAAAACACTCAAATCAAAGGCTGCCAGTGCTCTGGTGATGGCCAGTCTGATTCTTTGTGGCTGCAGCTCCAGTCAGTCTTCCGCTGCATCTAACGGCAGCCAGATATCAGCCTCTGCTTCGAGCAGTGCAAAATCAAACACTGACCAGATATCAAGTCCTGTTTCAAGCTCATCACAGAGCGAAACGATTACTCTGACAGACGACCTGGACCGGACTGTAGAATTTGAAAAGCCGCAGCGTGTAGCTATTTTGATCGGCAGCTTTGCGGATGAGTTTGCCAATGCGGGGGGTGAGGATCTGATCGTCGCAGCCCCACACGATACCTTTACCCAGTTTGACCTGGATCTCAAAGATGCTGCTGACCTGGGTGAGGTGAAAAATATCGCCCAGGAAACCTTGATTGCAGCAAAACCTGATCTGGTCATTGCCAGCGCTAAAAATGACAGCCAGAAAAAGATGCTGGAAGTCCTTGAAAATGCCAATATTCCGGTCCTCTATTATGACGTGTCCAGCTTTGATGACTATCTGCGCACTCTCAAAGCCATGACCATGATCACTGGGGATACGGAAGCATATTCGAAAAATGGCCTGGACCAGCAAAAAGCCATTGAGACTATCCAGAATGCAAAACGAAGCAAAACACCCAAAGTCCTGGCCATTCGTGAAACGGGCAAGGGTGTTAAAGCCTTGGGTTCCCAAAACAGTCTGTTAGGCCAGATGCTTGCGGACCTGAAAGCTGAAAACATTGCTGGCGAAGGCGGACTGGATACGTTATCCATGGAAGAAATCCAGATGCAGAATCCAGAGGCCATCTTTTATGTAGCGCAGGGAAAAGATCAAAAAACGGCTGAAGAGATGGCTGATCAGCTTTTTGCTTCCGAGGCCTGGAAAAACCTCGATGCTGTCAAAAATGGCCGGGTCTATGTGCTGGACCAGAAACTGTATAATTTAAAACCAAACGCGAAGTGGGCCAGCGCATTGAAAGATCTCGAAACGATGTTGTATCCATCAAAATAATGAGCCCAACAAATTCATAACCACAAACTGGAAAGGAGAGCTGGACAAAATGGATGATCACTCATGGTCTGAAAAGACACAAAAAACGGATGATCTGCCCCTTTGCCGTTGCCAAAAAGACCAATCTGATCCTGCTGGCCATATCCTGAAAACAACAGGCATGACGGGTCAGTCAGGGCGCCTGCTGTTTGTTTCCTTATTGCTTTGCGCGGCTTGTTTTGTGCTCTCCTTGCTCGCCGGGCCGGCAGGATTTCTGGATTTGCACAATCCAACCATGCAGACCATTCTGCTTCATCTGCGTCTGCCGCGTGCTTTAGGCTCCCTTCTGGCGGGCAGTGCCCTGGCCGTGAGCGGTGCTTTGATTCAGACAGTGCTCAACAACCCGCTGGCCTCTGCCAACTTGATCGGGATTAATTCTGCAGCCGGATTTTTTACCATTCTTGCCGGAATTTTGTTTCCAACGATGGTCGCTTTGCCACCATTGGCGGGATTTTTTGGAGCTTTGCTTTGCGCAGGGATGATTCTGCTTTTGATCTGGAAAAAACAGGCCAGCAAACTGACGATCATCCTGGCAGGGCTGGCGATCAGTCAGGTTTTTTCAGCCGGAATTGACCTGTTGACGGTCATTGTTCCAGATGCCCTGAGTGGATATGCCTCTTTTAAAATCGGTTCGCTGGCATCGATTTCCTTATCGAAAGTCGGCTGGGGGGCCATTTTGATTTTACCGGCGCTGGCTCTGGCCGTTTTTTGCAGCCGGCAGCTGGAAATGTTTTCTCTGGGCGCGCTGCAAAGTAAGGCGCTTGGCTTTCCCATCCGGCGCTGGACGGTCATCTTTCTGGCCCTGGCTGCATTGCTTTCGGCAGGAACGGTCAGCTTTTGCGGAATGCTTGGATTTGTCGGCCTGATTGTCCCGGCGTGGCTTCGCCGCTTTCATTTGCCGGTCAAGACCTACTTGCTGGAATGCCTGATTTGCGGGGCGATGCTGATCTGCCTGGCGGATGTTTTAGGCCGCGTCATTCTGATTCCATGGGAACTGCCGGCCGGACTCTTGCTGGCGTTAGCCGGCGGTCCGTATTTTCTGTATCTGTTGTTAGGAAGAAGGAATCTGGATGCTTGAAGTCCATTCCCTGAATGCCGGATATCCTTCCCGGCTTGTTTTAAAAGATATCAATGCTTCGTTTAAAGCAGGCAAACTCTATATTCTGCTCGGTCCAAATGGATCGGGGAAAACGACCCTGCTCAATACCATCGGCGGCTGGCAGAAACCCTTTGGCGGCCGCGTGCTGGTCAATGGCAAGGACTTGTTTGAACAAAGCGACCGGCAGCGCGCCCATCTGACTGGGCGTATGGCCCAGCAGACCGCTTCGCTTTCTATGACAGTGTCCCGCTTTGTTCTGCTTGGCTGTTATGCCAACCAGGCTTGGATCAATCCGTATTCACTGGCCGATTATCAGAAAGTCGATCAGGTTTTGACCGCCTTAAAACTGACGGATCTGGCAGATCGTCGGATGGACCAGATTTCTTCCGGTCAGCGTCAGAGAGCGGCCATCGCCCAGGTCCTGGCCCAGAATCCGGTCTGCCTGCTTCTTGATGAACCGGGCAGTGCGCTGGACCCTTCAGCCCGGTTTAAACTGATGGAAACGTTGGTCAGCCTGCGCGCGCCGGACCGGGTGCTGCTTGCGATTGTACATGACCTGGATCTGGCTCTTCGTTATGGAGATGAACTGCTGGTTTTAGATCAGGGTCAGCTTGTCTTTCAGGGAACTGGAGATGAGCTGGTCAGAAGTCACGTCGTTGAGGACGTCTTTGGTCTGGTCATCAAAGACTGGGATCCCGATACCCGCACTGGCCGGATTTTTCCGGCTGCCTGTGAAGGGAAGTGGATCTGAGGTCGCTGCTCGATCTTTCGTCTTCGATCTTTTGTCCTCATTTTTTTGTTCTGGATCTTTAATCGATGCTCTAAAATTCTGACATCAATATTCATCAGACAGTCTGGCTTGATTCTGGCCAGGCTTTTTTGTGGCTCATTGACAAGGGATTTTCGAGTCGAGATTGAGCCAGCCCAAACAAAGGCAGCTGAACACGCATTCATTATTCAGGAAGAATGCTATTAAACAGTTAATATTGGATACTCAGACGGGAGAATTTGTTCAGGCGAACTAACCAAAACGGTTGATTTTGTGGCGAGATGGACTTAAAAATACGCTACAATGAGAAAACGCACACAATGGAGGGAAGGAATATGACTGAAATTAAAGCAATCTGTGGCGACATTACTAAGGATCATGGGGTGATGGCGATCGTCAATGCAGCCAATACCAGCCTGCTTGGCGGCGGGGGAGTGGATGGAGCGATTCACCGGGCTGCTGGACCTGAACTTCTTGAAGAATGTGAGACTCTCAATGGCTGCCCAACTGGCCAGGCCAAACTGACACGGGGTTACAATTTACCGGCTGCCTATGTGATTCATACCCCGGGACCACGCTGGCGCGGTGGAAATGAGCGGGAAAGAGAACTGCTGGCCAACAGCTACTGGAACTGCCTGCAAGTTGCTTTGGATCATCAGATCCGCTCGGTAGCCTTTCCATCGATTTCAACGGGGATTTACCATTTCCCATTACGGGAAGCTTCTTTGATTGCGGTTTCAACAGTAAAGCGATTTGTAGAGAACAATCCGGACGCATTTTCGCAGATTCTCTTTGTGCTTTTTGATGACAAAACCCGTCACATGTACGATAAAGCGATTCGCCAGGTCTGCTCAGCCAAACCGCTGATCTGACCTGGCTTTTCTGGTCGAAAAAAGTCCGATTGAGGCGTCTGTGAACCACTCGATCGGACTATTGTTTTTGGACACGTCTTTTTGAACATGCTTCTTATGGATTGATCTGGTCTTTGAATATCCAGCCATGCAAGCTGAATTTGCTTCCAGAATCGACTATGCTGTCGGGCTGCTTTCGGATTTTTCTTTGCTCAGGGCATCTGTAATAAGCAGACGGGCAACCTCTTGGGCCTGGGGGTGCGGGCTGATAAGAACTTCACTGTCTAAATCGCTGACCAGACTGGCAATCGCTTCGGATAGGGCAATGATCGTTTTGACGCGCGGCCTTTTTCTCAGGCTGCTCCAGCATTTTGCAGCGGTACGGCTTGGCAGCACCAGATAGTCATACTCGAGATCAGCTTCCAGGGCACGTCCCGGTCGGCATGCAAAATCATACAGAGCTACAAAGTCAGTTTTCACATCGGTTCGTTTGGCAAGCTGATCCCGTAAAGTCGGCAGAGCTTTCTGGCTTTGCATCAAGACAACATGGTCGCCGTCTTTGACTTGATTTGCAAGTTCCAAGGCAAGGAAGGCGCTGTCCGAGCCGGAAGCAACCAGATCTGGAATGATCAAAGCCTGTTCAAATCTTCTGGCCGTTCCTTTTCCGATGCAGGCAATGCGCATGCTGGCAAGACTTCGCAAATCCCGGTGTTCTTCAGAAAGCAAAGACAAAAAGCGATCGGCACCATGGGGCGAAGTGAAGACCAGCCAGTCTGGATGATCGTCGAGAATGGCTGAAAGATCAATTTCAAAATCCGTGTATTCGTAGCGAAGAAGACTTGCAGACTGCATATCAGGGGGCAGCAGAGCACTTAGTTTGGCATTAAAATCTTCAGAGCCACCAAGAGCAATCCGGATCGGGTTAAGGGGCGAATAACTCGCAACAGAGCCGCCAATCACAATAATTCCAGGACTTTTTAAACGATTTTCCTCTGCACTCTTTGCGAGAAGGCCAAGAGATGTTTTAATGCTTGTTGTCATTGTAAACACAGGACTCGTAAAGATTGCACAAGGAGTCTGCGGATCCAGACCGGCTTCAATCAGATTCTGACGGATTGAATCCAGGTCAGCCATCCCCATCAAAAAGACAAGAGTTCCCTGAAAACCTGCAATCTGTTTCCACTCGGTTCTGGTTCGTGGCTGCTTAGCGTTATGGGCGGTAAGCACCATGAATCCAGCAGCCTGCGCGCGTTTGGTCAGTCCGAAGGCTTCTTTGGAGGGAATGCCATAGAACGACGAAATGCCAGGCAGGACGCGTACCGAGATGCCATGTGCTTCTAGAAATTCGACCTCTTCCATACCGCGGCCAAAGATCATTGGATCTCCCCCTTTCAGGCGGACAACCTTTTTACCGTCTAAAGCCTCGTCAACCAGCAGCTGATTGATTTCACGCTGATCGGCACTGACCAGATGGCCCCGCTTGCCACGGTAAATTCTTTGCGCTTTTGGATGAGCACAATTGACGATGCTTTCGTCGACCAGATCGTCATAGATGACGATATCGGCTCTGGCAATTGCTTCTTTGGCAGCTGCCGTCAGCCAGGAAGCATCGTGACAGCCAGCACCAACCAGATCGACAACTGGCTTTGAATTCTGATCTGAATTTACGATTGGTTTGTCGTTCATTTTTGTTTCTCTTCTTTCTGTTTCTGGTCATATAACAACAGAAGGGCCTCAAGATGGTCTGCGTCGAGCGGACCATGGTTGGCCAGACTGTCTTTAAACAATTGGGAAAACAAGGCTGCCCGGACGGACTGAACTTTGTATCGTTCGATCATGACCGGCCGCAATGCGGCCAGCCATTCCAGAATGGATGAAAATTCTTCCGGAATGATCGAGCGGATCTGGTTTTTGATATAGACAGCAGCACTTGGTGAAGCACCGGATGTGGAAACACCGATGACCAGATCACCCTGTTCAATGACAGCGCCGAAAATACAGTCTGACAAGCCTGCATTATCGACCACATTACAGAGGATCCCCTTGTAGCGACATGCTTTTGCGATCCTCTCATTTTCGAAATAATCATCGGTGGCTGCAATCACAAACTGGCAGCCATCCAGATCTGATACCATCCAGCCTCGATTGATCAGCTGGATTTTTTTTTGCGCTGCCATCTGGGCAAGCTCATCCGCGCATTCTGGAGCAATAATGGTCAAAGCTGCTCCAGTTTTAAGAAGCCGCTTTGCTTTTTCTAAAGCTGTATGTCCACCCCCGATAATGGAAACGGGTTTGTTGGAAAAATCAAAAAATAAAGGAAAGTAGGCCATAAAAACTCCTTTCGTCCTTACCTTTACAAAGTATAGCGGGCACTCCTGTTTTCCGGCTTTCCAAGGCCGCAAAAGATGTGGTGATGGTCAAAGGCAGACAGATCAACCTTGCACGAAATTTTGCCCCCTTAAAAAGACTGTATTCATTTAAATTCCAGAGAATTATGATATTAAACAGTTAATATTTAATCGTATCAAACCAAAAGAAGGGCAGACCATATTGATAAAGATCTGAATCGAAGCGATGGGCTGGATTGAGCTTGCCCTTGCATCCGAGCCGGCCGATGTGTGTACGACTTTATGCGCAGGCAAGAAAAGCCAGCAAAACAGAAAAGGAAGCTCAAATCTGGAAAGAGAATGCGAGTGCTCGACTGACAGACTGCCCGAGTCAGGATCAGGCGGTAGGAGGAGATGGGGAAGAACAGACAGTAAATATTTTTTTTGAAACGATCAAAAAAGATATTAAAAATACACACTTCAGGCATATTGATGAGGAATTCAAAAATGTTCATCATATATAGACAAAAATCAAAAGGGCATTCGTTCAGAACATTGAAAAAGCTAAAGATAAATTGCTGTCATTAAGCAAGTTCAGGGGTGCCGGAAATTGTTGATCTTTCTGTCCTGAACAGCGAAATGAACGAACGAATATTCAGATTCGAATTATTCATATATGGATAACACTAGATCTTGAATCGTATGGACATGAAGTAACTTCATGGTCAGTCAGATCGAAATTCAGTCTGTGAATATGGAGATATGACCATAAATATGGTAAATATAAATATTAAAATTGTCCAAAGACAAAACGGTTCTGCTCAAAAAAATCCAAATTTTGTCCTTGAAAAATGGGCAGAAATGCGCAAAAAAACGCCGTTTTTATTGGTTCCATAAAAATAACTCAATTAAGATTTTCTTTAAATGGAGAAATCTATTGATAAACTTCGGTAAAAAAGTGTAAGATTTATAAAAAGTGAATGGATAGTGACGGGGATGATATACAGAATTCACCGTCCAAAGATTACATCCATTTGCCAAGTGCGAATCAGGCGATTGAAGGAGGGGATCCTGCACAGATAACCTGAAATTCGACTTTTCCCGTTTTAATTCATTTCGACGTCCAGTCAGTCTGCGTTTTGAGAATCAGTTTTTCGTAATGTGAAAAAGAAAAAATGTTCTGAATCTGCAGACAAAATACAAAAGGAAAGGATAAAGCTTCTCAACGTGATTTGAATTTACCTGGGAGAACTCCTCGATATACGGATAGCAGTGCGTTTCGAGGGGATGTACCGCCGACTGGGTGGGAATTTACGCATGTGGACTGTCAGCACATCTGCCTATGCTTCCAAATTGCCGACAGGAAGAAGCACGAATAGAAGAAGGCCGCAAGGCCAAAACGAGAAGCAGGGATTGTCTTTGGCGAAAAAATCTGCTTGTGTGGAACTTGAAGTTGGTAGTCCTGAATATTCAGTCGTTCATGCTATTCAGGATACGAGAGAACGGCTTCAGATTACACAGACCGAACTTGCTAGACGCACTGGTATTGACCAGGGGGATATTTCCAAACTCGAACGTGGAACGCGAAATCCGTCTTTAAAGCTGCTCAAAAGACTCGCTCACGGTCTGGGGATGGAACTTAAGATTTACTTTATCCCGATTGAATCGTCCCAGGAAGGCGATAGCCAGCCAACCGATCGTGCCGGACTTTAATAAGTCCGGTTTTTTTGACTTTAATTTTTCTGGCCACACGAAAAGTAGAAGATCCATTCAAAAAACTGCAGGCGGCCTGGAAAGTGAGAGTTTGCCAGACTTGCCTGGTTCGATACAATAAAGAATTGAATCCATCGATTGCATCCAGAGGGAAGAAATTTTCAAAACTCTGTCAGTCTTCGGTTTTTCTGTTTTCATTTGGACCTTCTTGGATCTGCTTCTGGCCGCCTTTTTTCGACGAATAAGCAGATACTCTTTAAAATATTAAAATATAGGTTGAAAGCCGAAAACCAAAATGGAAAAGCGCCATCAGCTGGTGGATTTCCAACATAAGTCTGTGATAAGTCTTTTATAAATCTGTCAGACTCTGGCGTCGTAAATTGATGTGGATTTTAAACTGGAAAGATCCTGCGTTTTGCCAGGATCATTTAGAAAGCAGAGGCATTCTTATGACCGAAACAACAACAGATCCAAAGGATCTTCTTCATACTCTTGATTACACCAGACCTGCTCCTCTTCCTTCTGCGCTGGCCGGGCGCAGACCCGAAGAGATTAAGGTTCTGGTCGGCCTTTCCGGTGGAGTGGACAGTGCGATTGCAGCCTTTTTACTCTCCAGGCAGGGTTTTGATGTCACCTGCTGCTTCATGCGCAACTGGGACTCTTTTGCCAATAACGATGTGGCCGGCAACCCCGACCTGCTCAATCCTGTCTGCCCGCAGGAACAGGATTATCAGGACGCGAAAGCCGTTGCCGACAAACTCGGTCTTGAGCTGCTGCGTGTGGATTTTGTCCGGGAGTATTGGGATGACGTGTTCTCCGTCTTCTTAAAAGAATATGCCCGAGGCCGCACCCCGAATCCGGATATTCTTTGCAACCAGTTCATTAAGTTTGATGCATTTTATCATTATGCAATGGCCCATGGCTTTGATGCGCTGGCGACAGGTCATTATGCATCCAACTTTGTTGAAGACAATTTTACCTGTCTGGGCCGGGCTGAGGATTTAAACAAAGACCAGACTTACTTTCTCGCGCAGATTGCCGAGGAACCATTATCCCGCACAATTTTCCCGCTGGGCACGCTGACCAAACCACAGGTGCGCGAGATTTCCCGGGAACTCGAACTGGATTCCGTTTCTTCTAAAAAAGATTCCACTGGCATCTGCTTTATCGGAGAACGCAATTTCCGTCAGTTTTTAAGCAACTATCTGCCTGCCAGACCAGGAAAGATCATTGATCTGGATTCCGGAACGGTGGTCGGCGAGCACCAGGGGGTTCTGTATTACACCATCGGCCAGCGCAAAGGTCTGCATATCGACCGCTTTAAAGGCCCATGGTTTGTTGCCGGCAAAAACGTCGAAACCAATGAGCTGTATGTGGCCAGAACCGATCAGCGACACTGGCTGGATTCTGACAGTGCCCGCATTGAAAAGATCAACTGGCTTGTTGAAGATGGCTATTCATTCCCAGAAAACTGCACCGTGAAATTCCGCTACCGCCAGGCCGATATTCCTGTTCGCCTGGAAGTGGATGGAAATTGCGCGACAGTTTACTATCCACAGAAAAGTGCAGCCGTGACTCCCGGTCAGGAGGCGGTTTTCTATGATGGAAAGCGCTGCCTTGGCGGGGGCGTGATCGAACAGGTTTTCGATCAGGGTCAGGATCTTTTCGAAACCATCAGAAAGCGAGCTGAAAGTTTTGGCAAACACTGAGACCACCCCGTTTTTTTCTGAAACGGATCCCCATTTTGATCCCGCGGCGGATCGGGCAATGAATCAGGATGTTGACCTGTCCAGTGCATTTATTCCGGTTGGCAATCTATCCTTCGAAAAGGCACGTCTGGCCTCGAATGCTCTGTCAGATCTGTCTGATCCGTCCGCTCAGCTGGCTTCTGAAGCTGAACTTTCGAAAAAAGCTGAAAAGGCCGAAGAGCAGATAGCCTCTTTATCCACGACGCCGCTTGCTGCGGATCCTGAACTCGACCTGTTAAAAGCGTCCGAACAACCAGAATGGCCCCTATTTACCGGGCAAATTGAGCGGATTTATTTCAACAAGCCGGAATCCGGCTTTGTGATTGGTGTCCTGCGGGAAGAGCAGATGAAAAAAACAATCCGGTTTAAAGGCACTCTGCCTGGATGTGAAGTCGGGCAGCTCTGGCAGATTCAGGGCGACTGGGTTCATCACGAAAAGTATGGCGATCAGATTGCGGTCGATACAGCCAGGCAGCTGGAAAAAAGTTTTGATGAAGACCTCATCCGCTTCTTTTCGTCCAAGCGGTTTCCCGGCGTCGGAAAAACCACCGCAAAAAAAATTGTGGATGCTCTTGGAGAAGGAGCCATTACGACCATTTTGCAGGATCCAAGTGTCCTGACAAACCAGTGCCAGCTCTCTGAAAAACTGGCCTATGCGATCAAAGATGGTCTTCGAGGACTTGGCGGCAAAGGCCAGCAGATTGAACAGATGCTGCGCTGGGGTCTCAGCCAAAAAGACATCAACCTCATCCAGCAGCTTCCTGATGATATGCAAAAAAACCTGCTCAAAGATCCGTATTGGGCTTTTTATAACGTCCGGGGCTTTGGCTATGAATCCTCTTCAAAACTGGCTGATGGGTGTCATGTTTCAAAAGATGATCCACGCCGCATTGAAGCCAGTGTCTATCATCAGCTGAGGGAGATGGTTTATCACTCTGGCTCAACGGCGATTTCCCGGGCAAATCTTGCAGGCGTCTGCCAGATCCCGGAAGAGGTTTTAAATCCGGCTTTAAAATCGTTGGCTGAGCGCAAGATCGTTACGGTGCGGGACAACTTCGTCTATTTAAGCGAACAATACCAGGCAGAACTGTTGATTTCAGCCTTGATGTATACCCACCTTTTCCAGGTCGAAGCCCCGGCATACCAGACGATTGAAGCGGCGTTGCGGAAAGTCGAAAAACGCTACCACATTCAATACGATAAGGACCAGCACAAAGCGGTTCATACGTTTCTTAACAATTCCATGATGATTCTCAACGGCGGACCCGGTACGGGTAAAAGCACCCTGCTTAAAGGCCTGCTGGCGATGATCCGGGAATTCTATCCCAACCAGACGCTGCTGCTTTGCGCACCGACAGGACGGGCGGCGAAGCGGATGAACGAACTTTCCGGCCGCAGTGCCCGCACAATCCATTCTCTCCTTGGCTGGGATGCGGACCTCGACGCGTTTGCCCGGGATGAAAACCACCCGCTCAGCTGCGATTTTCTGGTTGTCGATGAGATGTCGATGGTTGATAACCGCCTGTTCTCTTCGCTGCTTCGGGCTTTGCCGGCGTATTGCCGGATTCTGCTGATCGGGGACGAAGATCAGCTGGAAAGCGTAGGCCCAGGCAATGTGCTGCGGGATCTGATTGAATCGGGGAAGGTTCCCGTGGTCCGCCTGGAAACCTTGCACCGTCAGAAAAAAGGAAGCGGGATTTCCCTGCTTGCCAGTGAAATCCGTAACAATCGACCGGTGACCTTTGAAAATCCGGTGACTTTTCTCGATGTGCCCCAGGATCAAACGATGGCTGTGCTCGAACAGGTGATCAACCAGCAGGAAGATCCAGACAGCATGCAGATTCTTGCACCGCGCTATGGCGGGCAAAGCGGCATTCATGAAATCAATGCGATGATGCAAAAAATTATCAATCCGTTTTCTACAGCCAAACCAGAGATAGCCATCAATGTCACGACCGCCGATGGCAGACGGGCAATGACGTTTCGGCAGGGGGACAAGGTATTGCTCAAGATCAATATGGCCGAACTGGATGTTTACAATGGGGATATCGGAGAGATAACTTCCGTTGATCCGATGACAGGATCTTTGATCTGTGAGTTTAACGGTATCGAAGTCGAATTCACCAAGCAGGCTCTGTACCATACAGTTACGCATGCCTGGTGTATTTCGATCCATAAGTCTCAGGGATCGGAATATCCGAATGTCTGCCTGATTGCTGACTATAACGGAGGTTCCATGCTGCGCAAAAGGCTGCTGTATACGGCGGTCTCGCGGGGCAAGGCAAATCTGACGATCGTCGGCAGCGAGATGCTTTTTCGCAATGGCGTCCGCACGCAGGAAAGTGACCGGCGACAGACAACGCTGCAGCTGCGCATGAACCAATATTGGCAATATATGGCCAAAAAACTGTGAGCAATCCCTTCATTTTTGGAATGGTTTCAAAGGATCCTTGCCTAAAAACGGGAGGATTGTTTTACATCTTTGCGCCAATCAGTCTATAATACGATTTGCAGTGCAGACAGGGAAAAGAAGCAGTGTTTCGGAAAGAAGAGAGCAGCGGTTGGTGAAAAGCTGCCCGGAGTCTGTTTTACGAGCCGCCCTCGAGCTGACGCTTCCGGCGATATCGGAGAATTAAGGGTGCTTTCCGCACAATGACCAAGGAAAGTAAACCGGGATGGTAACGCGTGTTCAACGTTCCTGGAGACAGGGACGTTTTTTTGTGCTTTGTCAAAACGTGCACAAGCAGGCCCGGTCGGGTTCTGGTCCATTGAAGGGTGGACTTTCCCCTTGTTTATTCTTAATGATTCGATATCCTGGCCAGGACAGCCCACAGAAAAGGCCATGTCTGATGCGAAAGGAGAAAAACGACATGAAACAGCTGACAGGTAACCAGGTCAGACAGATGTTTCTGGACTATTTCAAGTCTAAAGATCACATGATCGAACCAGGAGCAAGTCTGGTTCCACACAACGACCCGACGCTTTTATGGATCAACGCGGGCGTTGCCGCGCTGAAAAAATATTTTGATGGTTCTGAAAAACCAAAAAAGAACCGGATTGCCAATGCACAGAAGTCGATCCGGACCAACGACATTGAGAATGTCGGAAAAACAGCCCGTCACCACACATTCTTTGAAATGCTGGGTAACTTCTCCATTGGTGACTACTTCAAAAAAGAAGCCATTCCATTTGCATGGGAATTCCTGACAAGCCCAAAATGGATCGGATTTGACCCAGAAAAGCTGTACATCACCGTGTATACCGATGACGATGAGGCGTATCGCATCTGGACCGAAGTATGCAAAGTTGATCCCAGCCACATTCTGAAGACCCACGAAAATTTCTGGGAAATCGGGAAAGGCCCAGGGGGACCAGACACTGAAATCCACTACGACCGCGGGCCCAAATACGATCCAGAAGGTCTTGGCGAAAAACTGTTCTTTGATGAAATGGAAAACGATCGGTACATCGAAGTCTGGAACGTTGTATTCAGCCAGTATGACTGCAACCCTGAAATTGACCGCAAAGACTACAAAGAACTGCCACAGAAAAACATTGATACCGGTATGGGCCTCGAACGTCTGGTCGCTCTGATTCAGGATGGCGAAACCAACTTCGACACCGACCTGTTTTTGCCTATTATCCACGAGACAGAACGTCTTTCCGGCAAGAAATACGAAGGCGACAACAAGATGGCTTTCCGCGTGATCGCCGATCATATCCGTACGCTTGTCTTCGCTTTAAGTGATGGTGCAGGCTTCTCAAACTCCGGCCGTGGCTATGTTTTAAGACGTGTTCTGCGTCGTGCTGTTCGCTTTGGTCTGAAACTCGGTCTGGATGAACCGTTCTTATATCGTCTGGTTCCCACCGTTTCCGAAAACATGAAAGACTTCTATCCATACCTGATGGATCACATTGAAGAAAATGAAAAAGTCATCCGTCGTGAAGAAGAAACCTTCAAGAAGACCCTGAAAAATGGTCAGGCGCTGCTTGACGAAGAAATGGCGAAAGCCAAAGATGGCAAACTGAGCGGCGAAGTGACATTCAAACTGTATGACACGTATGGCTTCCCATTCGAAATGACCCAGGAAATTGCTGAAGAAAACGGTCTGAAAGCTGACCGGGCTGATTTCGATGAACAGATGGAACAGCAAAAAGAGCGGGCAAGAGCCGCCAGAAGCAAGGAGGATTCCTTCGGCAAGCAGAACGAAGAACTGATGAACTTCACCGAGACCTGCACCTTCACGGGCTACGACCGCTATGAAGATGATGGCCGCATCATCGCTCTGTTCAATCAAGACGGCCACATGGTCGATGAGCTGTCCGATGAAGGCCAGGTGATTCTCGATGTCACTCCATTCTATGTACAGTCCGGTGGTCAGGTTGCCGATACGGGTACTTTAACGGGTGAAGATGGCGTTAAAGCCCATGTTGTGGATGGAATCAAGACCCGCAACAAACAGCATCTGCTCCAGGTTGTTGTCGATGAAGGACAACTCCATGTTGGTGATCGTCTGCATCAGGTTGTGGATGCCGAACGCCGGGTGAACACAACAGCCAACCACTCTGCCACCCACCTGCTGCAGTCTGCCCTGAAATCCGTTCTTGGAGATGGCATTCACCAGGCAGGAAGCTACGTCGGTCCAGAATATTTACGTTTTGATTTCAACTACCGTGATAAACTGACTCCAGAACAGCTCGAAGAGATCGAAAACAGAGTCAATGTCATGATCGAAGACGCTCTTCCTGTAACCAAGGAAATCATGCCGATCGAAGAAGCTAAGAAAACAGGAGCAACGGCTCTGTTTGATGAAAAATACGGGGATGAAGTCCGCGTTGTGACCATGGGAGATGTGTCCAAAGAATTCTGCGCCGGCTGTCATGTGGGCAACACCAACGAAATCGGTCTGTTAAAGATCGTTGGTGAAGAATCTATTGGTTCTGATACCCGTCGCATTACAGCTAAGTCTCGTAAGGCTGCTTATGATGACTTTGCCGCCCAGCAAAAAATGCTTGAGCATATTGCCAAGACTGCAAAAGCCAAAGGCATCAAGAATCTGACGGACAAGATCGACTCTTCCTTCGAGCAGATGAAAGAAATGCAGAAAGAAATTGCCGATCTGAAAAACCAGATCTTCACCCTGAAATCCAAAGAATGGGCAAGCCAGGCCAAAGAGATCAATGGCCTGCATGTTCTGACCAAACAGGTCAGCGGCATGGATGGCAAAGCGCTCAAGGAAATCGCTTCTACGCTCAAAGGCAATGACGATTCCATGGTTGTTGTTCTGATTTCCAACAACGATGGCAGACTGGCTATTGCCGCTGGCGCTGGTAAAGAAGCCGTGAAACGCGGCGTTCATGCGGGCAAGCTCGTTAAAGAAGCGGCTGCGATTACGAATGGTAAAGGCGGCGGAAAACCTGACCTGGCTCAGGCCGGTGGATCCGATGCTTCCAAGATTGACGAAGCGCTCAACAAAGCCAAATCTATGGTTGAAGAAATCTAAGCGATCACTGAATCCATTTGAATTTGTTCTAAAAGCCGGGGATGTTCACATCTTTGGCTTTTTTTGATGGAAAAAGACATCTGTAATTTCTTGGGAGGACCAAACAGAATTCGAAGAAAAACAGAGAAAAGGAGATTGACAACAATCCCGAAAAACTGGAAATAATGGGAGACACTCTGGCTGCCTCCTTGCTTGAAGGTCTGAAACCAGATGAAAAATGACGTAAAAACATACATTTTGAGTGAAATCTGCTTATAGCGGGAAAACAGGCAAGATTGAATTTAAAAGCCGGTTTTAAAAAAGAAGGATGAATCCAACTGTTCAAAGCGCTCAATCCAGCCGGATTTTGGCAAGACTTCGCCCTAAGTGGAAACAAAAAAATTTCTGTCGGCGGTGTTGAAAGAAGAAACCAGCAGGCCTGCTCTAAAGCAACAAAGACGTCCCGTAGGCAATCAACTAAGAAAGCTTGCTGTTTAAAAGCAAAAAGAAAGCCCTGAACCATTGGGAAACAAAGACAAGACCATGAGCTGACAGAACTGTCAAGAAAACTTTGCTATTCTAAACCAGATACGCCCAATTTGCTTCATAACAAAGAGAATTTCGATTCAAATTGTCTTTTCGAACGGGCATGATTCCCCAAAAAGAAGGCGAAGATGGTTCTGGCCTGTTCAAGGAGGCCCGTTTCAGGCAGTTCAAAGCCAGAAGAAAGTGAAATCGGTCTGCCCTGTCGTCGGTTTTCTGATCAAATCAGCAGTGTTGAACTGCTCAATCGGCTAAGGTATTCATAACCATGGCTGGACGGATCAGCCAGTCCATCCGGCCGGGATCTTTGTACAAGGCAAACTGTGCAGGGAAATCGGCAGGTCCAGCGATGATCATAAAAAGCAGCGGACAGACTCAGATTTTTGAAGAAAAGTGGGGTAATCGCCAATAAAAAGCCCTGTTTTTTGAAAACTGGTGGCAAATCTGAGCGTCTTTTCAAGAAATGAGGATTGGTGTATCATATAAGCGCTTTAACAAGGAGGGTTAACAATGGCTAATATTACAGAAACAGTAATGTTCACCACCGAAAAGATTCGTCGTGAAAATATTAAACGTATTCTTCGGGAAGTTTCTGAAGCTCTTGAGGAAAGGGGATATAACTCGGATAACCAGATTGCCGGTTATCTGATCAGCGCGGATCCAGCCTATATTTCCTCCTACAAAGATGCCCGGAATACCATTCAGAAAGTGGAACGCTACGAGATCATTGAAGAACTCGTCAGAGCGTATCTGGAGAAATAATGGAAAGACTCATCGGGCTTGATCTTGGCTCAGTCACCTGCGGTGTTGCCATCAGCGATCCGTTAGGCATGATTGCCAGAGCTCTTACGACAGTACGCTTCGCACCGGATGATTACGATACGGCCCTGGCGGAAGTACTGAAAATTATTCGCGAAAACAAAGTTAAAAACGTAGTCCTTGGTCTTCCCAAACACATGAATGGCGACATCGGTGTTCGTGGTGAGATCTCACAGAATTTCGCTAAGAAGCTGGAGGAAAACGGAATCCACGTTGATTTGTGGGACGAACGCCTGACCACAAAGGCAGCAGAAAAAATTCTGATTTCAGCGGACCTGTCCCGCAAAAAACGGAAAAAAGTAATCGATCAGATGGCAGCAGTTCAGATTCTGCAAAGCTATCTTGACCGTAAAAATGGCGGTCTTGTTTCGTTTTAATCAAGTTTTTCCAGGGGCAAATATTATTTTTGCCCCTTTAATTGTTTTGGTGCAGCTTTCAGGTTCTTTGATCAGGGAATGAACCGGAAGTCAAAAAGGAGGACATTACATGATTGATTCAAATTCTTTATATGTAAAGGATGAAGACGGCAACGAAAAAAGAATGATCATTCTGTTTACATTCAGCAGTGATGATTATGGCAAATCGTATGTTGTTTTCCAGGACCCGGAAAATGAAACCGGTGAAATCTACGCGTCGGCCTACAATGATGATGGCGAACTGCTCCCCATCGAAACAGATGAAGAATGGGATATGGTAGAAGAAGTCATCAATACGTTCGTCTCCGACGAGGAAGAAACGGATGACTAAAAGGAAGGTCCGAAAAAAAAGTCATAAGGGGTTATGGATAACACTGATTCTTCTGATTGTCCTTGCAGCTGGAGCGGGCGGGGCGTACTTCTGGTACTCTTCTTCGCTCAAACCTGCTGGCAACGAGGAACAGAAGATCGGAATCGAAATTGATCAAGGGGAAAACCTGAATACATTACTGCATCAACTGAAGGAAAAAGGCCTCATCAAATCTGAAGAGGCCGCAAAGATCTATGGCAAGCTGGAAAATCCAGCTATGTATGCCGGAACGTATGAACTCTCGCCAACGATGAGTGTTCCGGAAATCTTTGCCTATCTCGCCAATCCGGCCAACGCCATTGCGGACTATGTCTCGGTTATGATTCCAGAAGGAACGTGGGCCAAAGATACGGCTCAGATCCTCGCAGATGAAGTCCCAAATCTGAGTAAAGACGAGTTCATGCGGCTGTGGAATGACAACGCCTATATCGAACAGCTGGCCAGCGAATATCCATTCCTGGATCCATCTAAGCTGGAAAACGATCAGTACTTTGTCAAACTGGAAGGCTACCTGTTTCCAGATACATATTATGTTGGTCTGGATGCAAACGAAGACCAGGTCACACGGATGATGCTGGACCGTTTCAATGACGTCTATGCCGCCCATCAGGCAGAAATCGATAACTGCGGGCGTTCTATTCAGGATCTGATCACGCTGGCCAGTGTGATTCAGTTTGAAAGCGGCGATCCATCCGAAATGAATGACATTTCCGGCGTGTTTGTCAACCGCCTCAACCAGGGAATGCCATTGGAAAGTTCCGTGACGGTCTGCTATGCACTGTATGATGATTTCAACTCAGGTGAAGACTGCGAAACCAATACGCAGATTGATTCCCCCTACAATACTTACCAACATACAGGACTGCCGATTGGACCGATTCTCAATCCAGGCGAAGAGGCAATCATGGCGGCTTTACGGCCGACTGGACATGATTATCTGTTCTTCGTTTCTGATGTGTATGGGGATGGAAAGACGTACTTCGCCAGAACCTATGATGAGCATCTTGCCAACATCGAGCGATTCAATTTGCAGATTTCTGATTCTCAATAAAAAAAGTGATACTATTTTAATGTTTTGAAATCTGGAGGATTGAAACATGGCTGAAAAAATTTTTGTAACCCAAGAAGGTCTGGAAGAACTCCATGCCGAGCTTGAAAATCTTGTCCATGTCGTAAGACCTGAAGTCATCATTGAACTGCAGGAAGCCCGTGCACAAGGTGACTTGTCCGAAAACGCCGACTACGATGCTGCCCGTGATCATCAGGCCCGTGTCGAAGCCCGTATCAAAGAACTCGAATCTCTGATTAAAAATGCGGAAATTATCCAGGAAGGAGCAACAGGAACCAAAACAGTTCGTCTGGGTTCTACTGTAACGATCCACGATAACAGCGACGGTACTGAAATGACATTCAACATTGTTGGTACCATTGAAGCTGACCCATTTAATAACAAGATTTCCAACGAAGCACCCCTGGTCAAAGCGATTCTTGACAAAAAAGCCGGAGATACCGTTCTGGTCAAAGGTGTAGAAGAACCATACGAAGTAACAATTGAATCTGTTCTTTAAAGAAAAAGCGTTCGACCTGTTCGAGCGCTTTTCTTTGCATTGGACAGCCTGCCTGTCAAAAGGGCAGGACCCATCTGGACAATCTTCTTGAATCCGGCATGGCCTGATGGTCCTTAATCCTGTAGACAGGCAAACGCGCTGGAAACAGGGACATAAAATCAGGAAACAGATTGGGATAGGATAAGGCAGGCGGTACTGCCCAGACAGGATAGACAACAAAAAAGATCCTCGAAAAGTGCCGGCCCAAGTATCAGCGTTCGGGCTTGATGGCCGAAAACAGAGCTGAAATGACCCAAGAGGAAACTCTAAGAGGAAACCCAAAAAGGAAACAAAGAAAGGCGGTCTTGCGAATATATGATCTATGTTTTGATTGGTGAAGACGCTTCACGGATGGAATACAAGCTGGAGCGGATTAAAAAAGAAGAAAACTGCGATCAGATTGATCGCTTTAACTGTGCCAAGGATGACCCGGCCGAGATTCAAAACGAACTGGTAACGATGAATCTGTTTGCACAAAAGCCGATGGTTATTTTGACCAATGCCACGTTTTTAGGGGCCAAGAACACCACCCCCTTTAAGCCGGAGGAAATTCTGACCAACATTCCTGAAGACAAAGTCGTAGTGATGATGGCAGAAATCAAGAAGATGGATACGCGCAAGAAGGTCATCAAGAATCTTCAGAATACGGCCAAAGTTCTGGATTGCATGCCGCTGGATGAGAAAAATCAGCCTGGCGAGATCCAGCAGATGATTAAAGAGCGCAAGCTGAAAATGGACCGCGATGCCTTTGACTGGTTTTGTGCCAATGCCGGCTATTCCCAGCCTGTTCTGGCCGGGCAGCTTGATAAACTGGTCCTGTACTCCGATCATCTGACACTTGCCGATGTCAAGGCATTGACGACCATAGAACCAACCCACAACGTTTTTAAAATGACGGATGCATTGTTTCGTAAAGACCGAATCAAGCTGCTCGAACTGTACCGGACCTTCAGGGGCCAGAACATGGAACCTCAGGCGATACTCGGTCTTCTGGCCGGACAGATCCGTTTTGTTTACCAGGTGCGCGTACTGATGGACTCTGGCTGTAAAAAAGAAGAAATGATGGACATCCTCAAGGCTTCAAGCGGGCGAATCTGGAATACGATGAAAAACGCCAACCGCTTCCGGGCAGATCAGCTGCTTGACCATCTGGCTTTGCTGTCAAATCTGGATGAGACCATCAAAAGCGGTCGGATGGATCGGGATACGGCGTTTGAAAACTTTATTCTCCAAATCCAGGATCCCTCAAACAGATAGACGGTTGAACGTTTGATAAAGTCCTGGAATGATTGAATTCCATCTTTAACAGATGTTTTCTACGGATTTTATCCTAGGCATATGGTTGTGCTGGACAGAATTCAGCGGGAAAGTCCAGAAGACAAAATATTTTGCGGATACAAGATTGTCTGCTTTTGAAAAAATATGTTCGCGCTTTCGTATTTTTTCCCTGTAGGGATCAGAACAGAGCAAAAAGAATTTCAGCCCAGGAAGGGATGGATTGGAAGCTGATTTTCGGGACAGATCGTGAACAATTCTAAAAAAAAACAAGGTCAGGCTGATCAAACTTCTGGTCAGGAAAAATACAGACAGGGAAATAAACCGAAAAAACAGACTGAAAAAACAGACTGAAAAAACAGACTGAAAAAATCGATCAAAAAAGAGCTGGAGGACTATGATGGTCTTCCGGCTCTTTAATTTGATCGGTGCTGGAAATGAAGATTTGTAAAAACCAACTCTTATCGGATTTGGCTGATCCTTCCAATCTATCTTTGCAAAAAAGGCACAAAAAAACGAAGCCAAAGCTTCGCTTTTGTTGTTTTGATCAAAACGACAAATAACTGACTCGCAGAGAGTCATTTAAAAAACGATATCTAAAGGATATCGTGTTTTTACTTGATGGAGTTAACTGCTTTAGCAAGTCTGGATTTCTGGTTGGAAGCATAGTTTTTATGCTTGAAACCTTTAGAAACAGCTTTATCCAGTTTGGAGCAGGCTTCAGCATAAGCTGCAACAGCTGCTGCTTTATCTTCAGCTTCTACGGCTTTCAGCACTTTTTTGATCGCTGTTTTGAGAGCTGATTTCTGAGAAACATTGCGGCTTCTTGCTTTATTATTCGTGAGAACACGTTTTTTCTGCTGTTTGATCTGCGGCATGGGTACACCTCCTGACGTAACGCTTTGAAATTATAGCAAAGTGCTTTTTACAATGCAACAAATGCCCGCCTGATCAGTTATAATACAAACCCGAAAGGGGGCATTCCTTTTGAATTCCAGAATTATTTTTATGGGGACTCCCCAGATTGCGGCCGACGTTTTACAGGCACTGCTCGACAAGAACGCCAACGTTGTCCTGGTTGTCTGTCAGCCAGACCGCAAAGCTGGCCGTAAGGGTCAGCTGCATGAATGTGAAGTCAAACAACTCGCACAAAAACATAACATTCCTGTTTTCCAGCCGGAACGAATCCGTAAGGACTACGGACCCATTGAAGAAGCCGATGCCGATCTGATTGTGACTTGCGCTTATGGCCAGATTGTACCCAAAGCTGTCCTTGATGCGCCGAAACAGGGATGCGTCAACTTACATGGATCCATTCTTCCTGAATACCGCGGCGCTGCCCCAATTCAGCGCGCTATTTATGATGGCAAGACAAAAAGCGGCATGTCCTTGATGCGCATGGAAGAGGGAATGGATACCGGCGGTGTAGCCGCCATCAAGGAAATCGAAATCCTGGATACCGATAACACCACAACTTTATTTGAAAAAATGGGGAAAGCAGCCGGTGAGCTGCTGATTGAAAATCTTGAAGCATTACTGGACGGTTCTGCCTGCTTTGAAGAACAGAATGAAGATATGGCAACGTATGCGGCCAAGATTTCCAAAGAAGAAGAACAGATCGATCTGACTCGAACAGATCGTGAAATTTTCAACCAGATCCGGGCTTTATCCAGAACACCCGGCGGGTATGTCATGGCCAACAACCAGAAACTCAAGCTGTTAAGCGTGCGCTATCTGCCAAAAGAAACACCGGGCATTGGGGTGTTTGCAGCACCAAGTAAAAAACAGTTTGCGATGGGTGGTCATGAGGGACTTTTCTTGCTGGATGAAGTTCAGCCCGAAGGCAAAGCTGCCATGAAATCCGCTGATTTTGTCAACGGGAAAGGCCGCAGCCTCATTGGAAAGAAAGCGGGGGAATAACTTGGATCAGAAAAATATCCGAAATTTTTCAATTATCGCGCATATTGACCATGGAAAATCGACGCTGGCCGACCGGATTCTCGAACTGACGGACTCCGTTGAAAAGCGGGAAATGAAAGACCAGATTCTCGACAGCATGGATCTTGAACGGGAGCGCGGAATTACTATTAAACTCAATGCCGTCGAACTGGTGTATCACGCCAAAGACGGTCAGGACTATCTCTTTCATCTGATTGATACTCCGGGCCATGTCGACTTTTCCTATGAAGTGTCACGCTCGTTAGCAGCCTGTGAAGGGGCTATCCTGGTCGTCGATGCCGCTCAGGGAGTTGAGGCTCAGACCATGGCCAACGTCTACCTGGCTTTAGACAACGACCTGGAAATCCTGCCGGTCATCAATAAAATCGACCTGCCAAGCGCCCAGCCGGATGTCGTCAAAGAAGAAATTGAAAACCTGATTGGGCTGGACTGCACCGACGCAGTGGAAATCTCAGCCAAGTCCGGACTGAATGTCGACCAGGTTCTTGAAGAAATTGTCCACAAACTGCCAGCACCATCGGGTGATGGGACAAAACCATTGCAGGCGCTGGTTTTCGACTCGGTCTATGATCCGTATAAGGGCGTTATCGCCTGGGTTTCCATCAAGAACGGGAAAGTCAAGGTCGGCGACAAGATCAGACTGATGGCTTCCCAGGCTGAATATGAAGTCACTGAACTTGGCGTACGCACACCAAAACTTTTAAACAAAAACGAACTTGAAACCGGTGATGTCGGCTGGATCGCTGCATCGATCAAAGACATCAAAACTGTCCGTGTCGGTGACACGATCACTTTATCCGACCGCCCCGCAGATCAACCGCTCCAGGGATATAAAGAAATGCAGCCAATGGTCTATGCGGGTATTTATCCTGTCGATAATGCCCGTTATGACGATCTGAAAGAAGCGCTGGAAAAACTGCAGCTTAACGATGCATCCCTGCATTTTGAGCCGGAAACTTCCCAGGCACTGGGCTTTGGTTTCCGATGCGGTTTTTTGGGACTGCTGCATATGGATGTTGTCGAAGAACGGCTGGAAAGAGAATACAACCTCAATCTGATCGCCACTTCGCCATCCGTAATCTACCGGGTTCATAAAACCGATAAAACGATCGAGGAAGTCGACAACCCGGCTGCCTTGCCGCCTGCGCAGAAAATTGACTACATTGAAGAGCCATACGTCAAAGCAGAAATCATGGTGCCAAAAGATTATGTCGGAACCATGATGGAACTCTGCCAGAAAAAACGCGGCGAATACGTCGATTTACAGGTTCTTGATGATACGCGCATGGAACTGGTTTACCAGATGCCGTTATCCGAGATTATCTTTGATTTCTTTGACAAGATGAAGAGTGCGACCAAAGGGTATGCCAGCTTTGACTACTCTTTTTCTGGCTATCGTAAATCTGATTTGCAAAAACTTGATATTCTGCTCAATGGCCAGCCTGTCGATGCTTTAAGTATCATTGTCCATAAAGATTTTGCCTACACGCGCGGCAACGCAATGACGATCAAACTGAAAGATCTGATTCCAAAGCAGCAGTTTGAAATTCCGGTCCAGGCCGCGATTGGAAGTAAAGTTATTGCCCGTACCAACATCAAAGCGTTGCGAAAAAATGTCCTCGCCAAATGTTATGGCGGTGATATTTCCCGTAAGAAAAAACTGCTTGAAAAGCAGAAAGAAGGAAAGAAGCGCATGAAGATGGTCGGCAGTGTCGAAATTCCACAGGAAGCCTTTATGGCGGTCCTGTCCATGGACGAAGATAAATGATCGCTTCGGCCTACGTTCATATTCCATTCTGCCAGCACATCTGTACATATTGTGCGTTTGCCAGAACGGCAAGGCTCGACTGGATTGAACCCTGGTTCAATCAGTGTGTGTCTGAAATCCAGACCACGTTGCAAGAGGCCAGAGCCAAAGATGAAAACTTTGCTTTGCAGACCGTCTATTTTGGCGGGGGAACCCCAAGCCTTCTTTCTGTCGACAAGCTGAAGAAACTGACGGATTGTTTCAGACCTTATCTTGCAGATGAATATGAATGGACCATTGAAGCCAACCCGGAATCAATTGACGAAAAAAAGCTGACGGTTCTGCATGATGCAGGCATCAACCGGCTTTCCATCGGAATCCAGACCTTTGATGACGCAAGATTAAAGCAGCTTGGCCGTCATCATTCCAGCCATCAGGCCAAAGAATGCATCAGGATGGCCAGAAAGGCCGGCTTTGGCAATGTCAGTGTGGATCTGATGTATGGCTTTCTGGATCAGACACCCGAGCAGCTGAAACAAGATCTGGATGCGTTTCTGGATCTGGACGTCGAGCATCTGTCGATTTATTCGCTGATTCTCGAACCCGATTCGATCCTTGGCCGCAGGCAGACCGAAGAGATGGATGAACAGCAAAGCGGTGAACTGTTCGAGCAGATCGAAACCCGCCTGGAAAATGCCGGTTATACGCATTACGAAATTTCTTCGTATGCCAAGGGCAACCGATACGGTCTTCACAATGTGCTCATCTGGCAGGATGGTCTGTATTATGGCTTTGGCTATGGCGCCATCGGCCGCAACGAACACGGGCTGTATCATCACACGGGAACGCTCAAAGACTATATCGAGGGGAAAAGCCGGCTTGAATACGATGAAGATGCCAATCCCTGGTTTGATGCCATCATGACTGGTCTGCGGACGATCTTTGGATTGAATCTGAAATCCTGGAATGAGAAATATGGCTTTGACTTTGAAACGCGCTATCCCAAAACGCTTGCGCGATATGCCGATTCTTTCCAGCATAAGGATGGGTATCTGTGCGTAGATTGCAAAGGGATGGAAATCCTGGATACCATTCTGGTGGATTTTCTGATGGAAGATGAAGCGGCTGGGTAGACTCTATTGGATAGACTCCATCTACTTCGAAGAATGGAATCGTTCAGGATCCGAATTGTATCGAAGCAATCCGATTGTCCGGATCCTTTTGTGCCAGGCAGGGCAGCTGCTTTTCCAAACCTTGCCTGGTCAGGTTTGATTCACATTCAGTTACTGTTCACACCCCTGCTTTAGTCCAATGGATTAAAGCGGTTTTTTTGTTTTATTACCGCTGCTGGCAGTGTAA
>CAJTVE010000045.1 GCA_910579655.1 uncultured Allobaculum sp.
CCATTCAATTTAACCCTTCGACCGCCGGCTAATGCCGAACACTGTTCGCAGACAGGGATGAGTACATTTTATCCTTCCGAGGACAAATTCTACTCATTTATTGAAGGGTTCTGCTGATTGACCGCTGGGAAAACCAGGAAGCTATTGACCGTCATCATGCGCTGCCAGTCATGAAAGAAATTGCCAGACTGCGAGACAAGTATGATTTGTCGATGAGGGTCGAACGGTTTACACCTGATGAACTGCCAGAACACGACCAGAAGTTTATCCGCAAATAGATGTCATGACCTTCGGCCATAGGCTGCCATGAAAGTTGGTGAAGCAAACTTTCAGGTAGGGTCAGTCGCTGAACAAGGGGGAACAATGAATCCAAGATATGAGCTTTTGATTAACAACACAGAACAATATTCCACTATTCCTTTTGGAGTTCACGATATACAGATCAATTACGAATTCGTTAAGGATGAAATTCCATTTCCATATAACATTGATGAACTATTGTACGAACTCACTAGCTCGGAAGTGTTTTCCAACAATGATATTGGTCTTTCCATGTATCTCCTGGCCGCGGAGAGTGGAGCAGTATGTGCTCTGCTTGATGGACTCGGTTTTGATTTTGAAAATCTGGCAAACCGAGTTGATACAATCAGAAAAATTCTAATGAGAGTTGTCACAATGACGGCCAAGTCTTTTGGATTTATGAATCCGGACCTTGAAGAGTGCCTTTGCTTTATTAACAGGCATTTTGGTATGCCTTTGCAAGAAGCGGCTCTCCATCACGAAGAAGGAATTATAGAAGAACTTCGATCCCTCACCGACCGGCCGGATATGATCGGGCTTTGCACATTGCTCCTTTTGAGTCTGATGGGTGATGACCCCAAGAGACTAAACAGGAGAGGATATAAAGAAGTAAGTATCGAAGAAAAGCTAGTGAGGGCAGTAGTTGATTGGATGATTAATATGGTTTCTGTTGTCGGTAGGGGATACAGTTTTGCGGGAACCGGTATTCCCACCCGAATCACTCAGCTGGCTGAAGAATTATCCAAGCTGCCTGCTTTCAATTCGATCAATTCGGATCCTAAAAAAGTGCGGGAATTAAAACAAAAGATAGTTGAAGATTTGATTCTCGTCTATCGGAAAAAACATGAACTCCACTGGGAAATGGCTAACTTACAAACTGGTCAGCTTCTTCCTGCCTTGCTCAATGAGTTTGTCGTAAGAGTTTTAAGTGCGTTTAATATTCTACGTAGCCAGCTGAAGAAGGCCAACCTAAAATTAGGTGGATTCAAACTTTCGGATCTGGATTGGAAAAAGATTGCTTTCTATGAGGAAACAGAGATTCTTTTGATGATCTCTACTGCAGTTTTCAGCGCAACGAATTTAACAAAGGTATGTGTTGAATCCTATACGCAGAATAAGTTTTTGTGGATGAAGGTAAATCTACCGAATATTGGCCTACTCATTATTCATACCGATAACGTGATTCCGATCCTTCTTGAAGGGAAGATATTGAAAGAGACGATAAAAGCATTGCAAAACGAAACCAAATATTTCTACCTCACAAGTCACAAAATGGACGAATCAGCCAGGTTTAAGTCTTGGGGCGCAGGCGATTTTCCTTTGACGCCCGAGCAGGTCGAGATCCTTTATAATCTAGAATACCAGAAGACGTTAGCTGACATTGAACGGACGAATAATCCGCTCAATGCTGAAAAAGAGAAAAGATTGAAAATGGAATGGCTGAACAGATGGAGAAGTTTTATAGAAACTGGAGCTCCTTATCTGGGACTCTTAAACACCATCCAATGGTATTCACAAGACGAATTGATCCATAAAATAGAAGCCAATTCCCCCTGGGACCCCTGGTTTTCAAAAGTGGTTTTTAAAGCTATGCAGTTTCGACCTTACTTTCCTTTGATCACAGACCATAAAGAAAATGGACAGATCTGGCTTCATCATCGCTATAACTCTCTTTTCAATATGTGCAATGTAAAGACACTGGACGACTCATTTGATCGACTCTTTGCAAGCAAAATCTATTGGGAAAAAGGCAAGGCTGCTGAGATGCGCAAAGAATATACCGAGTTGGTCAATAAGCTTAATAACAACTCAAAAGTTTTCTTAAAAGCCGCTGTCATTACAGTGCCCGCCGTAGCACTGGCTGTTGCAGCCAGTACATTTGCAGCACCGATTGCGGTCGCTGTCGCGGGCGCCAATTTTGCTGGTCTTAGTGGAGCGGCTCTGACAAGTGCCTCTTTAGCCTGGCTTGGCGGAGGATCTTTGGCTGCTGGAGGATTTGGAATGGCTGGTGGCGCAGCTCTTATCACTGGTGGCGGACTCGCCGTCGGGGCCACCGCTGGGACGGCAGCCTCCTCGATGATAAGCAGTTCAGACAATCCCTATCAGGACGGGAATGAAAAAGCGGCCGCTGTCTTTGTTCAAATCAAGTATGGCCACTATTTAGATGAAGCACGAAAAGCCAAACTGAAAGAAGAACTGGACAGTTGTTTAAAAACGAAGCAGAACGAATCCAGCAGCCAGATTAAGCGGATGAAGGAAAGTTTATCTGAGCGAAAAGCGGACAAGAAAACGATAAAAGATCAGATCAAAAGTATAGAAGCCGCTGAACAGCTATTCGAAAAAACGCATGAGATTTATAAGAAATACTGCATTGATTAACGGATCGGAAAAAAGAAAACAAAAAGAACGAAAGTGAGAGCATAGGAGAGAATAAAACCTGAAATCGAATAATTTTGTATTATATGGTGCTTGAAATAGATAGATTCTCCAAAAAGATATAGATGGTATAGAAAACAGGAGATAGACAAAAAGGATCGAGTCCGTTAAGATTCGATCCTTTATTGATGATTGCTGATTGGGGATTGGAGCTGGAAAGACGAGTGATTATTCGCCTTTTTCAAGAGCCAGCGTTCTGGTGGTCAGATCGCAGACTTCAGCTGGTCCATAGTACTGGATAGCACCTGGGAAAGTGTATGCAGTTTCAACAGCCCAGTTGTCACGATTGGCTTCGAAGAATTTGAATGGTTTGCCATCCAGTTCAACGAGAGCTTTACGGATAACTGGTTTGTCTTCACCATGACGACGTTCGATATTCATCATTTTTGTGATTGGCATACCACCAGCAACCCATTCTTCAGCTGGTCTGGACAGGTTGGAAATCTTGGACAGATAACCGTTGAAGCCGTTTTCGATTAACAGAGCGGCATTGTAGCCTAAGGAGTAGCAGTAGTCCGCATCGAAGTTGGATGGGAATGCGCAGCGTCCTTCGTAACCAAAGAAGTGGTGCAGAGGGCTGAATTTGCCTGTGTATGTGCCAGCTTCTTTACGACGGGCCAGTTCGTCAGCAACCAGGGCAGAGAACAGTTTTTCAGATTCGATCAGAGATACCTGTACGTTTCCGTGTGGGTCGCGTTCGAGGAATAACTGCTGCTGGATACCCGTTGGCAGGATTTTGAAGACGTCCATGGATTCTGGAGTCAGACCTTTTTCGATGAATGCATATTTGTCAGCCCATGTTGGCAGAGCATTGAATTCGTCAGCTTTTGCCCCAGCCAGCAGTTCGTTGATTTCAGCAATCAGTTTGGAGAATTCTGGAACGAATTCAACAACACCTTCTGGAATGATGGCTACGCCAAAGTTGTCGCCGTTTGCGGCACGTTTTTCAACGGCATCGGCGATGTAGTTGGCAATCTGGGCCAGAGACATTTTCTTGGCTGCAACTTCTTCGGAAATCAGGCAGATGTTTGGCTGAGTTTCCAGAGCGCATTCCAGAGCCACGTGGGAAGCGGAACGACCCATAACTTTGATGAAGTGCCAGTATTTTTTAGCGGAGTTGGCATCCCGTTCAATGTTACCGATCAGTTCGCTGTACGTTTTTGTCGCAGTGTCGAAACCGAAGGAAGTTTCGATATCTTCGTTTTTCAGGTCGCCATCGATCGTTTTTGGAGCACCGATAACCTGGACACCAGTGTTATGAGCGGCAAAGTATTCAGCTAAAACAGCGGCGTTTGTATTGGAGTCGTCACCACCGATGATCACGATTGCATCGATTCCATGCTTTTTAGCTACTTCAGCAGCGATTGCGAACTGTTCTTCAGTTTCCAGTTTAGTCCGGCCAGAACCGATGATGTCGAAACCGCCCGTGTTGCGGTATTCATTGATGAATGGATCATCAAATACGACAAAGTCGTCTTCGATCAGACCGCTTGGGCCGCCTTTGAAACCGATTAAAGTGTTTTCTGGGTTCAGAGCCTTGAGGGCATCATACAGACCAGAAATAACGTTGTGTCCGCCTGGAGCCTGACCACCGGACAGGATCACACCAACGGTTTTCTTCGTTGGAGTGACGTCTTTTGCTTCGCCAGCTTCGAAAGTGATTTCTGGTTCGCCATATGTGTTTGGGAACAGTTTTGCGATCACTTCCTGATCGGCTACGCTCTGGGTTGGAGCACCCGTTTTCACGGTGATTTCGGAAATTCCAGATCTCAGCATGCCAGGGAGTTTTGGTGAATACTCATAGCGTGCTTTCTGTAATGGTGAAATTGTCATTGATAAGTTTCTCCTCTTTCAACGTTTCAATCATAGAATAGCCAAAAACAATTGTAAACTTCCATCCGTCACAGAAATGCATTCCCTTTTAGAATGGCAACAATCCGGAAGAATGAGAGAACGGCATTCTGGTTTGAAACAAAGAAATAGCGCTTTCTCTATGCGCTAATCTTAGCCTTTCAAATCAGACGGATATTTTTGGAGAATATCACAAAATGCAATTTAATAAAAACTCGTTTGCTGGCGGGGCGGACGGTTGTCTTCTGGCAGACGCTTCTTTTTTTTCTTTGCCTGTGCTGTGGATTCAAACCAGCCCGGATCCATTTAAATGTTTGACAGAGAGTGAGCAGAAAGTGATCAGAGAAAGGATCGAAAGAGGCTTTCTGATTCGTTTTTTTGATTCCGGATTTCGCACAGGGAGTGCCTGCTCTAGAGCAGTGGCTGCTGTCTACTATATATAATGAGAGAAATCTTTAGCTTGAATCTCTGAATATGGAGCGGATTCAATCCTCAGTCTGAAGCCCTACGGGATGAGAAAATCCCAAAAAGGCCAGTCTTTTTGAAGGGGTACAGGCAAGGATCATCGATAAAGATCGGGCAGAGGTGCTGGAAGATCACCAAAAGAAGAGGAAATTTTGCAGGAAGTCCGAAGCAAAGATAGGTTCAGAGAAAAAAGAATGGAGCCAAAAGTGAGAATCCCCTGATCAGACAGTCAGACAGCGTTTTGCCGTAGATCATCAGACCATCAAGATCAACAGACGAAAAACGTGGTTTGTTGCTTTTTGAGATAGTTTAGGGGAAACTTATAGATGCATCAGATGAACAATTCGATGCCATAGAAGAAAGGAGATTTACGTATGGATTTTTCTGATCAGTATGATTCCCAGGATCTTGAACTGGAGAAACTGAAAGACCGGATTCTGGATGCAATTTCAGAGGGAAGAGATAAAGAAGCAATCCGGAAACTGTTGAATACCTACGAGAGTAAATATGGTCAGGACGAGTACTGGAAAGTGGTTTCCTTCGATATGGCAGAACTCGAACAGGACAGTGATACGATGCAGGAACTGCACGAGTCCATTGACTATTCCAACCTCGGAGTGGTGACCCGCCAGATCAATGCGGCCCGAATCCAGTACGTCAGGGAAGACTACCAGGCAGCACTGGATGCGCTTGATGAAGTCGATGCCAATGAGCTGGATGATAATGAAGAATCGCTGGTGTATCTGCATCTGCGCGGAATTCTGGAATTCGGCCTGAAAAACTATGACCAGGCCGCTAAATACATGGAAGATGTTTCCCTGGATATTGAAGATGAGCAGATTTTTGCGATTGCCGGGATTTCGTACTGGCATCTTGAAAAGCTTGACCGGGCTGCCGAATGTTTTGAAAAGATGGAAGCCATCACGAAAGATAAAAGCTATGAATGGCTGGCTGACTTATTGATGACGTTCAATGAAGCCGATATTCTGATGAGCAACTTCTTTCCGCCTACAGTTCAACAGGCTTTATATCCGACACTGGTCAATATGGTCAGCATTTCCATTGATGCCCTGGAGACCATGATCCGCCATCAGCCGGAAAGTTTTAAGGACATCATTGCCCGAATGCTGAGTGAACAGCCGGAAAACGAACTGGCAAACTATATGGAGGCTGTTTTGCAAGATGCCTGTGGCCATCGTCAGGCCGCAAAAAAGTTGTACCGCAAGGTTTTAGTGATGCCTGTTGATGACAAGCTGACATTGATCAGTGATGCCACTTCCGCTCTGACTTTAAAGCTGCAAGCACTGGAGTGGCTGGATTATACACCACAAGTTCAGGCCAAATACCTGCGATCCTTTTTCGAGCACACAAAAGCCACCGGCGATTCAGACTGTCTTTTTGAGCTGTATCTGTACAGCGCTTCAAAAGGAAAAGCCCTCTCGAAAGTTGTCCGGGAAATGTTTAATGAAGTCGGGATTCCGGATACCTTTACACCGCCTGAAACGATGTTTGTCCATCGGGCTTTGCTGCTGCAAGCTCTCGATTGCCAGGATTATTACCGGGCCTATACGCATGCCCGCTACCTGTACGATCTCGATATGCTCCCCGATGGCATGACTACTTTGCTTGCCGCAGAGCTTTTCATGCAGTTTTCTTCGGACTACCCAAGCGGGCGTCCCAACCCAGACGACTACCCAACCGTTCATGCGTATCTGGTGGACCAGATCTTTATTTTGCACCGGGCCTTTCAGTTCCATTCCGTTGGACACTTTAAAAAAGTGTTCAAGCAGATGCTTAAGGAAGCCGAAAGCTACACCGGCAAGGATAACCAGTGGGAGTTGATGCACAGTTATCTTTGGACGATTCTGACAGTCGATATTATGAAAGATCCATCCTGGAAGCAAATGCATCAGCTTGGTCAGGCGTATCTGGACAAATACTATTCCGATGAAAAAACGGACCATTCGTTTGCATCGCCAGATTCTGTTCCCAAGCCGCATGAAAAAGGAAAACCTGTCCTAAAAGAAGAGCCGATCCTTCCTGAAGACGGTTCTCAGGAGCTGAATACTGCGCTGTTAGAGGCAATGGATCTTTTCTTCGGGCAGGTTCTCGATGGAGCGGTTGAACGGCTTCGAAAGGAGATGCAGGAATCAGAAGACCCAGAAGAGTTTGAAAAAGCGATCCGAGAAATCCTTAGCCAGGACTGGAAAGAAGATTTTTTAAATGGTTTGGATCTGGAAGAGGAAATCCCGGGATTTGGAGCCCTGTCTCCATCGAATTCCAGAAAAGAGCTGCCAGTTTCTTTTGATGAATATAAAGAACTGAAGGATCTGCTGGATCTTTCCGAACTGGATCAGCCTGCCCCAAAACCGGAAAAGAAACCATCTGGCACAAAGAAGAAGCAGACTGCTTCCAAACGGCCAAAAGCGTCTCGTAAAAATGGCGCAAAAGGCGGCTCGGAGCATGCGAAGCGTTCGGATCGGTCTGATCAAAAGGGTTCCACTCAAAAGGATCCGGACGCGGGTTCAAAAAATGGTCAAGAGGGGTCTGGCAAGAATCAGGCTCATAGTGGAAGAAAGCCAAAATGATGTCTGCTTCTTCCTTTCTTTTCAAGAAAAAAAAACAACCAAAATCAGACAGAAACCCGAACAAAGCCAAATCACCGGATCTCCATCAGGTGAATGGCTTTTTCTATTGGCTGGCTTTTCTGATCACGGTTCTGAGTCTATGGCAGACGGCCGCGTGGGTGATGCATAATTCTCTGATCTGTCCCTCTCCTGCAGAGACCTTTAGTCAGATGATCGAACAGGCCAGAGCGCCGGGATTTTTTATAGCGATTGCCTGGACGATTGGCCGGGCGCTGGGAGCTTTGGCCGCCTCTTTTGTTCTGGCCATTCCGGCTTCTTTTGCGGGCGCCTTCTATGGACCGGCCAGAGAATTTTTAAATCGGCTGGTCTCGATTTTGCAGACAGTGCCTAATGTCTGCTACATCATTTTGCTTCTGTTCTGGACAGATCGAAATGCAACGGTCATTCTTACGGGAGTGTTTTTGCTTTTTCCGTTAATCTATCGCAGTCTGTATGAACAGCTGGCTGAACTGATTCATCAGTATCGTCCGATCTGGATTGTCTACAACCAGCCCAGAATTGTGCTGATGCTGCGGGTGTGCTTTCCTATGCTTCGTCCGGCTTTTCTGGCGGCTTTAAAAAATGCGTCATCGCTGGGCTTTAAAGCTTGTGTCACCAGTGAGATCTTGACAGGGATTGCCCCGGGTATGGGCAAGAAGATTCAGGCTGCCAGGCTGGATCTGAATCTGGCAGGAGTCTTTGCGTGGTCGATCTGGCTGATTTTGCTGGTGTTTGCGTTTGAAAAGCTGTGGAATCTTTGTATCGACCATCTGTTTGTCGAAAAATAAAACAACTGGAGGATGTTTATGCTCGTTTCGATTCTTGTTCCTGTCTACAACACCGCTCCGTATCTGGATCGTTGTATGGACAGCCTGCTCAACCAGACGTATTCAGATCTGGAAGTCGTTGTCATCAATGATGGCTCGACGGATAACTCATTCGAAAAACTGCTCGCTTACCAAAAAAAAGATACGCGCGTTCATGTTTTTTCCTATTCCAATTCCGGGATTTCCAAGACCCGAAACCGGGCTTTGGCTAAGGCAAAAGGGGATCTGATTCTGTTTGTGGACAGCGATGATTATATTGAGCCGGATATGTTAGAGGTCATGGTCAATGCCCTTAAAAAACGCAATCTGGATCTGGTGCAGTGCAATTTTGTCATGGACTTTGGCCCAGTGCCGTTTTTCAGACGGGCTACAGGCAATAAAACCTTTACCAACCTGGAAGCTTTGCATGCCTTAGTAGCAGAGAAGTATCTCAACAACTACCCCTGGGGCAAGCTGTACAAAAAAGAGCTGTTTGAGGGCATTACGTTTCCGGAAAACATGAAAGGTTTTGAAGATACGTGCACGATCTTTAAAACCATCGCCAATGCAAAACGTGTCGGGACCATTCCCGAACGTTTCTACCACTATGAACAACGTATGGGATCTCTGACCAACTGTATGTCTCTGACAACGGTGTATGGGATGCGCCGGGCGTATCAGTATCAGGAAGAATATCTCAAAAAGCGCTTTCCCAATGAGAAGTTTTCCTTTGACCAGGCCCAGTACAACACGGATATGGTGCTGATCTATACACTGATTGTCTTCTCGCGCCGCAAAGACGATCCCAAATTTGTCGGGGCTAAAATTGACTGGAGCAAGCTGAATTTCTCGCCCGTCATGAAAGCGGCCTATGAGGCCTGGCTGAAACTGGCAGAACTCAAACTGGGAGATTCGATTGTGGAGATGGATGAAGACACCCGCCAGATCCTCGAAAATCCGCCTGCCAATCTGGACTGGAACAAACTGCTCGATGAAGCGGCCCGCAAAATCAAACCTGATTTTGAAAAAATCACACCGGAAGATATCGCGCAGATTCGCGGCCTGGCCAATGCGGCTGAAAGCGGGCTTCATTTCTCTGATGATCAGAACTCTGCCGATCAGAAACCCATTGGGCAGATGCATTCTCAAACGGTTTCGTCAGATGAAAACCAGACCAGCCAGAGCAGGCAAGAGGACATGGATCAGGGAAACTTACAGCCTGTCCTGCAGCCAGAAAACGAGTAAACAGCTTTGCTTGGGCAGACAAAAAGACAGTAAACCAATCCCAAAAAGGACAGGACTCCTTTAAATTTCGCATAAAAGCCGCTGGACTCCAGCGGCTTTTGGCAGAGAGTTAAAAATCCTGTACAATAACAAGACAGGACAGAAATTAGAATGGAGAATTACGATGGCTTTTGAATCTCTTTCGGAAAAGCTTTCAAGTGCGCTGAAGAAAATTTCAGGCAAAGGAAAGCTGACCGAAGCCAATATGAATGACATGCTCAAAGAAGTCCGAATGTCACTTCTTGAAGCAGATGTCAACTACCAGGTTGTCAAGGACTTCATCAACGATATTAAAGAACAGGCTATGGGCCAGGAAGTTCTGGAGAGCTTTGATCCCGGACAGATGGTCGTGAAAATCGTCCGTGATGAACTGGAAAAAATCTTAGGACCTGACCAGGCAAAACTGGTTATGAATGACCAGGGCATTACTTCCGTCATGATGGTTGGTCTGCAGGGAACGGGTAAAACAACCGCTGCGGCTAAAATTGCCCGCTTTCTGAAAAACAAACAGAACAAAAAAGTCCTGCTCGCTGCCTGCGACGTTGTCCGTCCAGCCGCGATTGAGCAGTTAAAAACACTTGGAAAACAGATTGATGTGGAAGTCTTCTCCTTAGGCGCAGAAACACCCGCTGTCTATACGGCCAAGTGCGCCAAAGAATACGCCAAAGAAAAAGGCTATGACGTGATCATTTTCGATACCGCCGGTCGTCTGCATATTGATGAAGCGCTGATGAACGAATTATCGGAAATGAAAGAAGAAATCCAGCCGCAGGATATCCTGCTGACGGTTGATGCCATGACCGGTCAGGATATCGTAACGGTTGCCCGTGATTTCAATGACAAGCTCGATATCACCGGTCTTGTGGTCACCAAAATGGATGGCGACGCCCGTGGCGGCGGCCTGTTATCCGTCCGTTCCATCACCAAAGTGCCTGTGCTCTTTGTTTCCAATGGTGAAAAGGTTGAAGATCTTGAAGAATTCCACCCAGACCGGATGGCGGCCCGAATTCTTGGCATGGGCGACATGCTCACCCTGATTGAACAGGCTCAGGACAAAATCGACGAAAAAGCAGCTGCAGAATCCGCATCCCGCATGATGGCCGGTGTCTTTACATTCAATGATCTGCTCAGCCAGTTTGAACAGATGAATAAACTGGGATCTTTCTCCGGACTGATCTCTAAAATTCCAGGCATGGGCAAGATGGCACCAAAAGTCGATGACGAAAAGATGAGTGAACAGATCAAGCACATGAAAGCGCTGATCCAGTCCATGACTCCCTACGAACGGGAACATCCTGAATGCCTTAAAAATTCCCGCAAGCAGCGGATTGCCAGGGGTGCGGGGCTGAAAGTCGCGGATCTGAACAAACTCATCGCCCAACAGCAGCAGATGCAGCAGCTGTCCAAGATGATGTCTGGCGGTGGATTTGGCAACCCATTTGGAAATCCATTTGCCTCCATGCAGCGCGGCGGCGGAATGTATGGTGCCAGCAAGCATTCGGGCAGCAAGAAACAGAAACCGTCCAAGAAAAAGAAGAAAAAGAAATAAGCTATGCCTTCCTCACGCTTAGCCAAGCTGCTGTGGTCGGTTGCCAGAGCATTGCTGCCCGGCATGGCCACCCCCTCACTTGCCACCCTTGCCGACCGATATGAACAAGAGCTGACGGATCGGACTTTCCGGTATACGTTCCAGCAAAAAGGGAAGACGCCTTTCAAAGCGGATCTGATATTTGACCGCTCGGCTTTCTGTCATTTGTTTTCCATTGGTTCAATTGTCAAAGATTACACCCCTGATCTCGATGAGTTTTCAGGGATGAAAGGCTGGCGCAATATTCAAAACGGCAAAATCACGATGAAAATGCTGCGTCAGATCAATCCGGATCAGGTGCAGTATTATGCCAATGAATATGCCATGATCGAACAGCTGATCGAAACAGTCAATGATCCGAGCGCTGTGCTCTTTGATCCAAAAAAGGTGCCCGGCAGCAAGCTGAAATCAGATATTCTCCTTTATCGAGTGTTTGGAAACCGGACCATCCATGTCGGGATTTGCCAGGATCAGGATGGTTCCTGGTTTGCGCGCAGTTTCTTTGTCCGTGAAAATGATCAGGATCAATATCCGTCGCGCTATCTTCACAAAATGACGCCGCTCAAAGTGAAGGTGAAAGTGTCAAGCAAAAATGCTTGACGGCCTTGGTGCCGTATTGTAAGATAAACCGGCAATCAAAAAGTAAAAGTGAATACTCAATTTGAAAGGATATAGAAAATCATGGTAAAACTGCGTTTAAGAAGAATGGGTAAGAAAGGACAGCCTTTCTACAGAATCGTTGCTGCTGACTCCAGAAGTCCTAGAGATGGCCGCTTCATCGAAGAAATCGGAACTTATAATCCAATTAAAGGTGAAGAAGCTGTTGAACTGAACCGCGAAGCCGCTTTAAAATGGCTCAAGCAGGGTGCACAGCCTTCCGATACTGTACGTTCCATTCTCTCCAGAGAAGGCGTAATGACTGCTTTCCACAACTCCAAACTCGGTAAGTAGTCTTAACGTTACGGACCTGAGTGCAGGTCACAAGAAAGAAAAGAAACGGTAAAATTCATGGTTGATCTCGAGAAAACTCTGTTTGATCTGTGCGTTCCACTGACCACTCATCCAGAAGCTCTGTCGGTTAAGACATTGTCTTCGACCAGCGAAAAGGAAATTCTCCTTTACGTCTATGCAGACGACAAGGATATCGCCCGCCTGATCGGCCGGCGTGGTGCCCTTGCCACTGCGATTCGTTCGGCGATGAGTGCTGCAGCAAGAGCCACAAAAAAACGCGTTCTTGTAAAATTTGAAGCCTATTAATCGACTTAAGAATCGATTCAGGCAGGTAACCAGAAACACCAGGGCTGCAGGAAACTGCGCCCTTTTTTTCAGCCTTCAGGCAGTTGACTCTTTTTGCTTATAAAAATGAAGTACGATTGCCTCGAAAAAACACTTCGCCAATTATGGCAAAACCATCCAGTCAGGAGGATGAAGATATGATTCGAATTGCTCAGATTATCAATACACGCGGCCTGAAAGGGGAATGTAAAGTCAAACTGTTCACAGACCAGGATGACATCCGCTTTCAGAGTGGTAATCATCTGTATTTAAAAGACCACAAGAAACTGACGGTCAAAAAGTATTCCGTCTATAAAGGATTTGGCTATGTTCAGTTCGATGAAATCACCACCATTGAACAGGCGGAAGCCTTAAAAGGGCACGAACTCTTCTTGCCAAAAGAAGAACTCAATGAACTGGAAGAAGATGAATTCTACTACCACGAACTCCAGGACTGTCATGTCTTCAATCAGCAAGGGGAAGACACCGGCATTGTCAGCGCCATTCTTGAAACGGGAGCCAACCTGGTTTTACGCGTAAAAAATGGTGAACAGGAATATCTGCTTCCCTTTGTAAACGCATTCGTGAAAGAAGTGGATCCGAAAGAAAAGAAAATCGTGATCGAAGAAATGGATGGTCTACGATGAAAATCTCGATTCTGACTCTGTTTCCTGAATACTTCCAGGGCATGCTCTCCACATCGATTCTCAAGCGCGGACTGGATGCCGGATTGTATGAAGTGGAACTGATCGACTTTCGAAAATTCACCAGATCCAAGCATGGGCATGTCGATGACACCCCCTATGGGGGTGGGGCTGGAATGGTTTTACAGTGCCAGCCAATCCTGGATGCCCTGAAATCCATCCGGACACCGGATTCGGTTGTCGCCCTGCTTTCCCCGCAGGGAGCGACTTTCAACCACGCGAAAGCGCTTGAATTTTCGAAAATGGAGCATCTGATTTTAATCTGCGGCCACTATGAAGGATTCGACGAACGAATCCGCAATGCCTGCGATCTTCAGGTTTCCCTGGGCGATTTTGTGCTCACCGGCGGGGAACCGGCAGCGGCTGCCATCTGCGATGCAACCCTTCGTCTGGTGGAGGGAACCATCAAACAGGACAGCAGCGCGGATGATTCGTTTGCGGATGGACTGCTTGAATATCCCCAATATACAAAACCTTACGAGTATGATGGACAGAAAGTGCCAGATGTTCTGCTTTCCGGACACCACGCCAATATCCAGAAGTGGAGAAGGGAACAATCCCTGCTCAACACCCTGAAACACCGCCCGGATCTGCTTGAGAGTGCGAAGCTTTCCAGCGAAGATCTTGCGTTTTTAGACCAGGCAAAGGCCGAACTGGACAGAGCTGACTGAAAAATGTCATGGCTCTGCCCTTTTTTTACGGCAAAAAACTCTGTACTCTAGTTCTATGAGCAAAAAAACTGTAAGAAACAACCAATCTACATCCAGAAGCAATCCGAATTCTTCTGGCTCAGGGCGCTCAGGACAAACGCGTAAGTCTTCCGCTTCCCAAAAGAAGCGTCCCCCTACAGCCTCAAAATCGACAAAAGCAACAAGATCCACCAAAACAACAAAATCGGCGAAAACAACAAGATCTACAAAAAATAAACCCGCCCCGCAAAACCCCCGTCCTAAAACGGCTTCCACCGCCCGCAAGACGTCCAGTCAGCCGGCTTTACGAAATTCTCGCCGTAAAAAAGCAAAACGACAGCTGCGCGTGGGCAGAGTGCTTACCTTGCTGGTTCTTGGCGCCATATTGGCTGGTGGTGTCGGCTATGCCGGCCTGAAATATGGTCCTTCCTTGTTTGCGATCATTCCGCAGCTGACTAACAACGAAAAAACGGCTCCCCTCAACCGGATCTCTCATGCAAATGAAGTCAAGAAAATCAAGGAAGCCAATGCGCTCGATGAAGTATCCGTCACCGGCTTTTCCGATGAGGAACTGCGTGACTGTTTCTTTAGTCAGTCCATTGATGACAAACTCAAAGAGCGGCTGGTCAAAATGGGCTATGCGGATCAGATTCCAGCCGACCAGCTCAGCTATGTCCGTGTTCTGTACAACGACTTTAACGGACGGGCCACCGTGGGCGAAATTGTCGTCAATTCTGCCATTGCCAAACAGATCGAGAATGTCTTCTATGATTTGTTTTTGCACAAATACCAGATTGGCAAGATGATCCTGCCGGATGCCTACGGCACCCGGATTTCAGAATCCTATGCCGATAACAACACCGTCGGTCTGGCGTTTAATCTGACTGATGATAATGGCGGAAGCCTCCACGCGCACGGCTATGCGGTAGATCTTAACCCGCTCTATAACCCGCTGATCAAGGACAATGGAAGCTCCCTGTCGGTTTTCCCGATGGAAGGACAGCTGTACCTGGATCGCACAATCAATGCAGATCACTACATTCATGCCAATGACTATGCGGTTGAAGCCTTTAAAAAGGAAGGGTTTAGCTGGAAGGGCAATGTGACAGGATTGAATGACTACAAGCACTTTGAATATTCTGGTGTGCCAGCAGCCTCCTCAACCACAAACACCCAAACCTCACAATCCTCTTCGGCTTCCATCCAGAAAGATTCCACAGGGCAGACACCAAGCACGCAGACCGTCAGCGAACCTGTCCAGGAACCCGTCGTCACGCCAGATCAGAATGTCACTACACCTGACCAGTCTGGAGTGGATCAGCCGGCGATTGACCAGCCTGCTGTGGATCAGCCAGCGATTGACCAGCCTGCTGTTGACCAGCCTGTTGTGAATCAGCCAGTGGTCGATCAGCCAGTGGTCGATCAGCCGGGTGATGACTTGCCAGGCGAGATTATCATCAATCCAGATGGAACGATGAATGGCGAAAGTCCGATGCCAGTCGAACCGGATGTCGTCTACCCAGAAGAAGATGGTGGATTCTGATCCCTTTGCGTTTTGCTTTGGATTGAAGACCGGCAATCTTAAAGGATGGATCTGGACAGAAAAGGCGATTCTGGCCAATAGAGCGTTTTCTTTCTGGACGCTTTGCGATTTTTTGCCGGCTTGAAAGCCGAATGCAATTTGATCTTTGCTTTTGCGCATGGTATAGTCTTTTAGGTTCTGCGGGTTCCGCTGGCATCATTGACTATGAATCTTGAAAAGCAGAAGCAGTAATTTAAAAGAAGGAGAACGAAAATGAATTTAAATCTGGTTCACGAAATTGGCAAAAGCCAGCTTCGTAAAGGCATTCCTGATTTCCGTTCTGGCTCCACTGTACGTGTTCACGTAATGATCAAAGAAGGAGACAAGAGCCGTATTCAGGTATTTGAAGGTGTAGTGACAGAAAGAAAAGGCGGAGGCATCGGTGAAACGTTCACTGTCCGCAAAATCTCCAACGGTGTTGGTGTAGAACGTAAGTTCCCATTACACTCTCCAATCATTGATAAGATCGAAGTTGTCCGTCACGGTAAAGTACGTCGTAACAAACTGCGTTACCTCAGAAACCGTTCCGGTAAATCTGCTCGTCTTAAAGAAGTTCGTCGCTAAGAACGTTAATCCCCGAAATCCATGCGGACTTCGGGGATTTTTTTCGATCTGTTGTCTTATTGGCCTGATTTGTTTTCAACTTTCATCGCTGTTTTAGAAAAAGCTTTATACTGGAGGGAGCAGGAATTGAAAGACAATTGAAGCGGTCGGCAAATTCACCTGCACAATCGGTATAATCAACTGGAAAAGAACCTGAGCATCTTCAGGCGGTTGTTGAAGCGAGGCCATTCAAGATAAAACATGGGGGAGGTCCAATGAAAGATTCAAATTCAAAGAAAATTAAAAAAGCGGGTCGTAAGGATGAAGAAAAAACCTTAGTCGATGACATTCTCGACTTTGTCAAAGTGTTTGTGATCAGTGCGATTGTCGTACTGTTGTTTGTGAATTTTATTGCCCATCCAGTCAACGTAGAAGGCCGTTCCATGAGTCCAACGCTGCTCAATGGTGAATATGGCTTTACCAATCTGATTTCTTTGGCAACCGGGGAAGTGAACCGCGGCGATATTGTCGTGGTGACGATGACGGATGACGAAACCGGTAAAGAAGAACGCTGGGTCAAGAGAATCATCGCTCTGCCAGGCGAGACGGTTGAAGCCAAAGATGGCGTCGTGTATATCAATGGCGAAGCTCTCGATGAAAGCAGCTATCTCAAACAGGATTTCATGGACCAGACTTTAGCGGATTTCAAAGCCGAATATGACGTGGATTACGGTCCATTCACATCGGATTTTGGTCCGGTCACTCTGGGTGAGGACGAATACTGGGTGATGGGAGATAACCGCCCGCATTCCAAAGATTCCCGCTATCCAACAGTTGGTCCTGTCAAGAAAGACCAGCTGTATGGGAAAGGTGTTTTAGTTTTATATCCATTCGATAAAATTGGGGTGAAATAATGCCGAGTAATGTCATTCAGTGGTTTCCAGGCCATATGGCGAAAGCCAGACGGCAGATGGAAGAAAATCTGAAGAAAGTGGATTTCATCATTGAAATCCGGGATGCCCGAATGCCCCAGTCATCGAAAAATCCACTGATCGATGAACTGGCCCGCAACAAGCCAAGACTGGTCATCCTTTCAAAAAAAGATAAGGCAGATCCGGCAATGACCGAAGCCTGGATCGAAAAGTTAAGCAATGACAATACCCGCGTCATTGCAGTGGATCTGATCAAGGAAAACTTTAAAAACCGGATCATTCAGGAGTCGCTGGCTTTAAACCAGGCACTCATTGAAAAACAGAAAAAGCGCGGCATCCGCCCAAGAGCCCTTCGGGCGATGGTCGCGGGCATTCCAAATGTTGGCAAGTCAACGATGATCAACTCCCTGGCTGGCCGCAAGGCAGCCCAGACGGGGGATAAGCCAGGGGTAACGAAATCTCTGCAGTGGATCAAGGTTGGCAAGGATCTGGAAGTCCTGGATACTCCAGGGGTTCTGTGGCCAAAATTTGAAAGCGAAAAAAATGGCCTGATTCTGGCCGCTTTAGGCTCAATCAAAGATGATGTGGTCCATATGGATGATCTGGCTTTGTATTGCTGCCAGTATCTGATGGATCATAAGCCGCAGGCTTTGATGGATACTTATGGCCTGGAAACCATTGAAGAAACGCCCTGGCCGACTTTGCAGGCCATTGCCCGCAAGCGCGGCTGGCTGCAAAAGGGGGATATCGATGAAAACCGCACCATGCGCACTTTCATTCAGGATATCCGTTCTTCCAAACTGGGCCGGATTACCTGGGAGCAGCCAGACGAAGATGCAGCATCCGAGTGAAGAAGCCCTGTGGCCGGATTACCCAGTGATTCTGGGCATGGATGAAGCGGGAAGGGGACCGATCTGCGGACCGTTAGTCGTTGCCGGCGTCATTTTCCCGGCCGGATATACCAACGATCTGATCAATGACTCCAAAAAACTTTCCGAAAAAAAGCGGGAAGCCTTATTTGAAGTGATCCAGAAGGATGCCCTGAAGTACTGGGTGCTTTTTATCGACGAGCCGACGATTGACCGTCTGAATATTTATCGCGCGACGCAGCAGGCCATGGAGAAAATCGCCAGTCTGGCTGGTGCCGACTATGTGCTCACGGATGCGATGCCTTTAACAGATCGCACCAATTTTGAAGCGCTGGTCAAAGGGGATCAGAAATCGCTGGCGATTGCGGCTGCAAGTATTCTGGCCAAAGTCAGCCGGGATCATTATATGATTGCTCTGGACAAGGAATATCCGCAATACGGGCTTAAAGACCATAAAGGCTACCCGACGCGCCGCCATCTGGATGCGATTGCCGCCTGTGGAATTCAGGATTTCTATCGTCGTTCCTATGGTCCGGTGGCCAAAATTATTGAAGAAAACAACCGTCTGACTTTGTTTTGACGGTTTTTTCATTCCTGCCAGAAAACGATCCCAGAATCCTGTCCCAAAAGAGTTTCAAAGATATTTCGGTTGAACTCTGTACTTTTGCATGATAGAAATAGAACGATTTAAACAGGTCCGTTTCCTGTAGATCAAAAAACGGACAAAGAGAAAAATAAAGGTGCATAAAGATAGAAAGGGTGTATTTCGGTGAAAGAAGAATCCAAAAAGACAACCACGGCTACTGGTCGTAAATCATCAACGAAAAGCGCCGCAAAAAAGAATCTTGTTATCGTCGAGTCGCCATCCAAGGCCAAGACGATTGAAAAATATTTAGGCAGCGACTACAAAGTCGTTTCCTCCAAAGGCCATATCTGCGATCTGGCCACAACCGGAAAGGGTGGACTGGGAATTGATGTCGAAAACAACTTCACCCCGACCTACAAAATCTCCAAGGAGAAAAAAGAAGTCGTCAAAGAACTGAAGAAACTGGCCAAAGACAGTGAAAAAGTCATTCTCGCAAGCGACCCGGACCGTGAAGGAGAAGCCATCGCGTGGCATCTGGCAAGAGAGCTGGGTCTGTCGGTTGAAGATGACAACCGCGTGACCTTCCATGAAATCACCAAACCGGTCGTCACTGAAGCCATTCAGGAACCGCACAAAATTGATATGGATCTGGTCAAAAGCCAGGAAGCCAGACGAATGCTTGACCGCATCATCGGCTTTAAGCTGTCCAAGCTTCTGCAAAATAAAATCCAGTCCAAATCAGCCGGCCGTGTCCAGTCCGTTGCTTTGCGTCTGATTGTTGAGCGAGAAGAGGAAATCCGGAAGTTCAAATCCGAAGAGTACTGGACGATCGCGGCCGACCTGAAAAAAGGCAACTCAACGTTTACCGCCGATCTGAACAAAGTCGACGGCAAGAAGCCAAAGATGGCCAACGAAGAAGAGGCCAATGCCATTCTGGCGCTTTGTGCCAAGGAACCGTTTGTGGTGTCTTCCATCACAAGCCGTAAGAAAAACAAAGAACCAAAGCTGCCATTTACTACATCCACTCTTCAGCAGGAATCTTCAACCAAACTGGGCTATGGTGCCCGCAAAACGATGAGCCTGGCCCAGAAACTGTATGAAGGGGTTGATCTGGGCGGCACGACAACCGGTCTGATTTCTTACATGCGTACGGACTCGACCCGACTGTCGGATCTGTTTGTCAATGATACTGAAAACTTCATTGACCGTGAATATGGCAAGGAATACCGGGGCAAAGCCCATGAAAAAAATTCCACCAACGCCCAGGACGCCCATGAAGCCATTCGTCCAACTGACATCAACAACACGCCCGAAAAAGTCCGGGAGTATCTGACCAACGAACAGTTCCGTCTGTATTCGCTCATTTATGCCCGAACGCTGGCTTCCTTAATGGCAAACGCGCAGTTTGATGTCACCAGCGTAAAATTTACGGCCGGTCCCTGTGAGTTTGGCGCCAGCGGCCAGGTAATGCTCTTTGACGGGTACACGAAGGTGTATTCCAAATATGAAAAGCAGACCACAACCAATCTGCCGATGTTAAAACAGGGCGAAGAGATGAAACATGTCCACATCACTTCTGCTCAGCACTTTACCGAACCGCCAGCCCGGTATACCGAAGCCAAACTGATCAAGGAACTGGAAGAAAAGAGCATCGGCCGTCCATCGACTTATGCCACCATCATCGATACCCTGCAAAAGCGGGCGTATGTCACGCTGGAGAAAGCGACTGAGACTTCCAAAACCAAAGTCTTCCGCCCAACCGAACAGGGCGAACTGACCAATACGAAACTGCAGGAGTTCTTCAAGAAAATCATCAACGTTCAGTACACGGCCGACATGGAAAAGTCACTGGATATCATTGCGGAAGGCAATGAAGACTATGTGAAGTTTCTCAAAGAGTTCTATTCCGATTTCGAGCCACTGGTCGAACAGGCCTATGAGAAGATGCCGAAAAAGGAACTCGAAAAAGTCGGCCGCAAGTGCCCGCTTTGTGGAAACGACCTGGTTTATCGCAACGGCCGCTTTGGCAAATTTGTCTCCTGCAGCACCTATCCGGAATGCAAGTACACCGAAAATGCGGATCCAGAGCTGACAGAACTCGAGAAGACTGAAAAACTCTGTCCAGAGTGCGGTCATAAGATGGTCATTAAAAAAGGCCGCTTCGGTCCATTCTGGGCTTGTAGCGATTATCCGACCTGCAAACACATCGAGCCGCTCAAAGCCAAACCCAAACCCAAGCCAACCGGGGAGAAATGTCCGGAATGTGGTCATGACCTGGTTGAGCGCGTCAGCCGTTATGGCAAAACCTTTATCGGCTGCTCGAACTATCCAAAATGCCATTACATTAAAAAGAGCGAAAAACCTGCCAAAAAAGAGGAAGCCGCAGCCATCGAGAACGGACCGGCTCCAGCGGGTGCTCCAGATCCAAATGTTCAGAATGTCATTCAGAATCTGGAAGTCTTCTCCGGATCCGATCTGTTTGATGACAATGCCTCGCTTGATTTCTCTGATCGCTCTTCGGAGTCCAAATCATGAGTCCGGTTCAGATTGTCGGCGCTGGCCTGGCGGGTTGTGAAGCCGCCTGGCAGCTGGCCAACCGCGGTATTCCGGTTCGTCTGTATGAAATGCGCCCGCACAAATATGCGCCGGCCTTTCATACTGATGGCTTTGGTGAACTGGTCTGCTCCAACTCCCTGCGCTCGGATTCGCTCAAAAACGCTGTGGGCGTCATGAAAGAAGAAATGCGCCAGCTCAATTCCCTGATTCTGCATGCGGCTGATGTCAACCGCGTGCCGGCAGGGTCCGCATTGGCCGTTGACCGGGAAGGCTTTTCCCAAACGATCACCAAAGCGATGGAATCACATCCGCTCATTGAAGTGGTCAGAGAAGAAGTCACCGCCATTCCCACCGGCCCGACGATCATTGCGGCTGGTCCATTATGCTCGGATGATTTGGCTGCTGAGATTGCCAGGCTGACCGGCAGTGAAGCCCTGCATTTTTTCGATGCGGCTGCGCCGATTGTTGAAAAAGATTCGATCGACTTTTCCAAAGCCTACTTCAAAAGCCGCTATGACAAAGGCGAAGCCTCCTATATCAACTGCGCAATGGATGAAAAGCAATACGATGCGTTTTATCACGAACTGGTCAATGCAAAGTGTGCCAGCCTGCATGAATTTGAAAAGGATCCAAAAGTTTTTGAAGGCTGCATGCCAGTAGAAGAAATGGCCCGCCGCGGTTATCAGACCTTGTTGTTTGGTCCGTTAAAGCCAGTGGGTCTGGAAAAAGAAGGCCAGCGCCCCGTTGCCGTCGTCCAGCTTCGCCAGGATAATGTCAGTGCAACGCTCTATAACATTGTCGGCTTTCAGACGCATTTAACCTGGCCGGAACAGAAACGTGTCTTCTCCATGATTCCTGGTCTTGAAAAGGCAAAATTTGCCCGGTATGGCGTCATGCACCGCAATTCTTTCCTTTGCGCGCCCACCCTGCTCGATGAACAATATCGTTTCAAAACCCGTCCGGATCTGTTTTTTGCCGGCCAGATTTCCGGGGTAGAGGGGTACGTGGAAAGTGCGGCCTCCGGCTTACAGGCAGGACTTGCCATGGCCAGGCAGCTGAAAGGGGAAGAGCCAATCCTGTTTGGCCGTAAGAGCGCCATGGGCAGCCAGGCCTATTACATTGCCCATGCTGATCCGGCTCACTTCCAGCCGATGAATGCAAACTTCGGCCTGTTTGAACTTCCTGAAAAATGCCGCAAGAAAGATCGAAAGGATCGACTGGCAGCCAACGCCTTAGAGCGGATCCAGGAAGTGGCCGCAATCGTCAATGCCGACTGGCAGGGACCCGTCTTTGACGACCGTCCCAAAGAAGCACATCAGCCAGCCTGCAAGACAACAGACAATCCCCAGCCTGAATCGATGCAGGCAAAGCAATAGAGGAATCATGGACGATCAGAAAATCAAGACCACTCTGCCAATGGGGGAAGCTTGCGATCTTTCCAGCCAGATCGAATTGTTTTTAAAAAGACAGTATGCCCAGAATTCCCGCTCTCAAGCTTCAATCAAAGCCTTGCGCACGGATCTGGAGCAGTACCAGAGATGGCTGGAGGCCAAAAAGCTGGACTATTTGCAGGCCGATCGGCTGCTGATTCTCGATTATTTGTCGGATCTGCGCAGACTCTACCCGGATCAGACCCTTAAAAATTCGACCATGACCCGAAAACTCAGCACGCTTAAGCAGTTTTATAAGTTCTTACAGATGCAGGGGCTGGTCGTCGACAGTCCGCTTGGCCAGATCCATGGCTTTAAGAAAACAAAGAAACTGCCCGAATACCTCTTCCAGGAAGAGGTCGGGCAGTTTCTTTCCGGATTTGACTTGTCGAATGCATCCGATCGAAGAGACAGAGTGCTGTTTTCTTTGATCTATGGCTGCGGACTTCGTGTTTCAGAAGCCTGTGCTTTGAAATGGGTGGATTTTCGTTTCGATGAACGAATCGTGCGGATTGTCGGAAAGGGAAACAAAGAACGAATTGTGCCCATTCCCCTGTGGCTGATGGAACTGCTCAAAAGCTGGAAAGTCGAGACTGGTGCAAGCGGAGTACTCTTTCTCAATAAAAACGGCGGGCCGCTGAGTGTGCGCGGGGTGCAGTACCGCATGCAGATCCACAGTCAGAAAGTGGGCATGACGATAAACGTACACCCGCATATGCTTCGCCATTCTTATGCCACCCAGCTGCTCGATGGGGGAGCGGATATTCGTACAGTTCAGGAACTTTTGGGCCATGCAGCGCTTTCAACCACGCAGATTTACACCCATATTTCCAATGAAAGCCTGCGCAACGCCTGCCAGAAAGCTTTTGCCAATTTTACCCTTTCTGACAGTTGATGCACGAACAGGCATTTGTTATAATGCCAATTGCGGCTTGGACCGCTTAAATTACACACACCATGAATTGGGAATCCCGTGCACAGTCGATGTGTTGCTTCCCTTCGAAATGGTGGAGGACTAACGGAAAGGATTATTTATGTCTAACATTGTATCCATGAAAAAAATGCTGGAGAATGGTGTTCACTTCGGACATCAGACCCGCAAATGGAACCCTAAGATGAAACCCTATATTTACACAAGCAGAAACGGGGTTTACATCGTTGATTTAAACAAAACACTCAACCAGGTAGAAAATGCCTACAACGAACTGAAAGCAATCTCTGAAAGAGGCGGTAAAGTTCTGTTCGTCGGAACAAAGAAACAGGCTGCAGACACAATCGAAGAGCAGGCTCTGCGTTCCGGATCTTTCTATGTAAACAAACGCTGGTTAGGTGGTCTGCTCACCAACTTCCGTACAATCCAGAAACGGATCAAACGTCTGATTGAAATCGAAGAAATGGAAGCCAGCGGTAAACTTGAAGTTTACACTAAGAAAGAACAGGCTCAGATCCTCAAGGAAAAAGCAAAACTCGAAACTTCCCTTGGCGGTATCAAAGAAATGAAAAAACTGCCTGATGCAGTTGTTATCATCGACCCGAAAGAAGAACACAACGCAGTTGCCGAAGCGAAGAAACTGGGCATCCCTGTATTCGCTATGCTCGACACCAACTGCGATCCAGAAGATGCGGATTTCCCAATTGCTTCCAATGATGATGCCAACCGTTCGATCAAACTGATCACAACCATCCTTGCTGACGCAATCGTAGACGCTAAAGGCGGTCTGCTCGAAATCGCTTACCTCGACAATCCTGAAGAAGATGTCAACATGGAAGACGTTGTCCGCAATGTTGAAGCTCAGATTGCTGAAAACGAAAGACGCCGCAGAGCAAGAAACGAAGAACGCCGCAAAAGAAATATGGAACGCCGCAATGCCGGCCGTCGTCCTTACAATGGCCGCCCAGGTCAGAACAGAGGACCAAGAAACGACGCTCCAAAAGCTGAAGCTCCAAAAACAGAAGAGAAACCAGCTGAAAAAACAGCTGCTTAATCTCGGAAAGAGGGATAATAAAACATGGCAATCACTGCAAAACAGGTCAAAGAACTCCGTGAAAAAACTGGCGCTGGCATGATGGACTGCAAAAAAGCCCTGACTGCTGTAGACGGTGACATGGAAAAAGCCATTGACTGGCTGCGTGAAAACGGCATCGCAAAATCCACGAAAAAAGCTGGCCGCGTTGCTGCTGAAGGTCTGACTCGTGTCGCTACTGAAGGTGATACCGCAGTTGTCTTCGAAGTTAACTCCGAAACTGACTTCGTTTCCAAAAACGAACAGTTCCTGGAACTCCTTGACCAGATCCAGACTGCATTACTGGCTAACCAGCCTGCTACTGTTGAAGAAGCACTGGAAATCCAGCTGCCATCTGGCACAATCAACGATCTGATCGTATCCGCAACTGCAACGATTGGTGAAAAAATCACTCTTCGTCGTATTGCTATCGTTAAGAAAACGGATTCTCAGGTATTCGGCGCTTACATGCACAACAAAGGTGCTATCTCCGCTCTTGTTGTTATGGAAGGCGGCAACCCACAGGCTGCAAAAGAAATCGCTATGCAGGTTGCTTCCATGCGTCCAGTCTACGTAAGTGAAAAAGATATCCCAGCTGATGTTCTGGCTCACGAAGAAGAAGTTCAGAAGAAAATCATGGCTGAAGACCCAAAAATGGCTGGTAAGCCTGAAAAGATGATCCAGGGAATTCTGAAAGGAAAAGTTTCCAAACACTTCCAGGAAGAATGCTTAATGGATCAGGAATTCTTCCTTGACTCCAAGAAAAAAGTCAGTGGATACCTCAAAGAAAACAACGCTTCTGTTGTTGAATTCATCCGCTTCCAGGTTGGTGAAGGAATCGAAAAGAAAGAAGAAGATTTCGCCGCTGAAGTTGCAGCTCAGATGGAAGCTGCTCACAAGTAAGCCGAAACTCACTTTGACCATGAAGGACCCTTTGGGGTCCTTTTTTTACGTTTGCCAGAAGCTGGAAGCAAAAAAGAGAAGACAGAACGCAAAGACAGCATCGAAAAAGGAATCAAAGCGGGTTCTTACCTGGACTTCGTCTGCCAGGCAGAATGCCACGAGACCAGATAAACGGCTTACATTCCCAAATGAATAGCTCGATGAGCAAGCCAGAACTCTTTTTTGGCCATTCCCCGTAATCTGACCGAACTTTCTGGCGGCAAATATGTTAAAGTATCCAAGTTTCAGCACGTAAACCATTTTTAATAGAACAGGCGAGGGAGGCATATAGGGAGGCATATATGGAGACAATTTTAGCGCTTTTAAGAAAATATAAAGAACTGATTAAATACGGCTTCTGGGGCGCCGTCGCAACGGTTGTCAACATCGGAACCTTCCATGTCTGCTACGATCTGGCATCCCTTAGCAATACAGCCAGTAACCTGATTGCCTGGCTGGCTGCCATGCTGGTCGCCTTTGTGACCAACAAACTGTTCGTCTTTGAAAGCCGCAACCAGACCTTCAAGCAGAACATCCAGGAATTTGTATCCTTTGCCGGATTTCGTCTGGTGTCGGAAGTTTTTGATCTTGGAATCATGATCTGGGCGGTTGATATGATGCACATGAATGCAATGCTCTGGAAAGTCATCGCCAATGTCATCGTCATTGCCCTCAACTACCTCTTTTCCAAATTCATCATCTTCAAAAAGTCGGGCAATCAAAAAGTTGCCAAGTAAGATAATCATCAATATCATTGAACCGGGAACCCAGTGCCCGGTTTTTATTTGCAAAAAAAAGAGCCAGTGGCAACAGAAAACTGTCTTCCACTGGCCCAAATAAAAACGATCCTCTGGCCGCCTGCAAAGGCCTCGGGATCAACTAAAACAAGGATACTCCGAACCGGAAGGGAAGATCAAGCCAGAAAACTGAATGATTCAAAATTTGTTTACAGGATTGGGATGATTTTGTACTCGAATGCTATTTGGAAGATGGAACAGACAGCTTTATAAAGGAACTACAGAGATAGTTTTGATGGAAATTGATCTCGAATTTTCTGCTCGATATTTTGCTTCTCCCGAATATAATGAGGCCAATACAAAGGTGTAAAGAATGATCACCTTCTACACCGGAAAGAAGAGTAGAAGCCTATGAGAAAGAAAAATCTGGAAATCAAAGACCCACAGCAGATCCGTGAGATCCTCGATCGCGGGCAGGTCTGTCACATCGCCATGCATGATGAACCGTATCCCTATCTGGTGGTGATGAACTACGCAGTTGACTATTCAGGCGATCAAACTCGTCTGTATTTTCATTGTGCCGACGAAGGAAAGAAACTGGACCTGATCCAAAAAAATCCTAATGTCTGCTTTGAGATCCACAGGGATGAAATCCTTGATTACAATGAGTCAAGACAACGCTGCACAATGTTTTACGAGAGTGTTACGGGCTTTGGCCGGATGCATATGGCCAAAGCAGAAGAGAAAAAAGCAATTCTGGATGCTTTGATGGCTCACTACTATGGAGAAGTCAAAGCCTATAATGATGCGGCCATACCAAGGACAACCTGCCTGATTCTGGACGTTGACACCATGACTGGCAAGAAAAAGGGATAACTTTCGCCAAGCCAAAACCAGAAGGTCCTAACAAATCAAAAACAGCACACGCAAAGAACAGTTGTCTGATGGATGACTGTTCTTTGTATTTTTTTGGACAGAAAACCAGACAGGGGAAATAGACTGAAGCCTATCCAGGGATGGATCGAAAGAGAAGGGGAAATGAAGCTTTCGGATTTGAAAGGTGTGCGGATGATTTTTGTCACCCATAAAATTTATCGATTCGATGGAATGGGTTTCAATGACATCATGTGGCAGAAAAAGCATCTCAATTGGCTATTTTTGTCTAAACAGCCTATAATCGCTGACGTTAAGAAAAACTCATCAAGGAGGATGATTCCATGAAAATGAATAAAGTACTTGGCGCCGCTCTGACTGCTGCTATGATGTTTGCTTTTGCAGGCTGCTCTTCTG
>CAJTVE010000046.1 GCA_910579655.1 uncultured Allobaculum sp.
AGAAAACTGAACCAGTCAGCGAAGGTCATTATGGGATTTCAGCTGTTCGATAAGATCAGATACCAGAAAACGGAATGTTTTATCTTTGGAAAACGAGCATCAGGCAGATTCGATATCAGGATGCTTGATGGAGCCAAGATATCTGCTTCTGTATCCTGGAAGAAATTAAAAAGATTTGAGTCATCAAATGGGTGGCTTATTGATAAGCAAAAAACTGTATTGTAAATATCGAACAGTAGATGCTTGGCGGCAATTCCTCCCCACAGCAAGCTATGGGGTTTCCTTGCCGCATTAGATGACTTTTTCGAATTGATAAAAACGAAAAAAATCGCTCTCCAATTATCTGCTTTGAACCGAGCGTTACGATCGCGAGAAAAACATCCAAATGAGGATAGTATTTTAAATGCAGTAAAAGAGCTTTAATCGTGGAAATATCTGTTTCGTAGAGATCGTGACCTTTTCAATGGCTTGAGAATTTAAATCCTTATATCAATTTTGAAGGAGGCCTCCTTCTCATAAAAATAATCTTTAGCCTTCCCAGGTCACCTCTTGGAAAGGCTTTATTGCGTTCATCCTGATTCGAGTTTGAATGGTGATTTCGTCAACACAGTAATTTTTCAAATGATTGCGTTCCAGGTTACACGAGGCTGGAAAAGAAAAGACAGCCAGGAAAAGGCAGCCCATATATGACCAACAGGTCAGATTTTTTGATCAAATGAGATTACTTTGCTTCGGACTTCTTTTTACTATAAGGACAAAGAGCATCTGGTTTTAAAACTGAATCAGAATCAGGAATAAGGACTGGTTCTGATTGAATTGCTAAGGAGGAAAATCAATGAAAAAATGTATTAACCTGTCTATTTTGTATGCCGTTCTGGGGCTGGCCGGCGGTGTTTTTTATCGTGAATTTACCAAGTTCAATGGCTTTACCGGCGTCACGGCGTTAGGAAAAGTCCATACTCATCTGTTGCTGCTTGGCATGTTCATGTTTTTGATTGTTGCCTTGTTTACAACTCATTTTGACCTGGAAAAACAGAAATCGTTCAGGATTTTTATGGGCACTTATAATGCTGGTCTGATTCTGACTGCCATCATGATGGTCGTTCGCGGTATTTTCCAGGTGCAGGGTACTGTTCTTTCATCGGCAGCAAATGCCATGATTTCCGGATTTGCAGGAATCGGCCATCTGCTGATCGGAATCGGACTTCTGGTTCTGCTCTTTTTGCTTCGAAAGATGGCGATGAATCGTGACTAAAACCGAATTCAAGCGACCTGTTTTTCATGTTCACCGGCGCACATTGCTGCTGATTGCCGGGATTGTCTGGCTGATTGCCGGCGTGAATGTGGCAAGGCTTGGCATCATCGCCTACCAACAGCTTTTGGCGATCAGTTTTCTGGATCTTCTGCTTTCCATCGCTGTATTCGCAGCATTTGGCTTTATGTTTTTTAAGATGAGCGTCAAGCATAACCAGCGAATCCATAGCTATACCGAAATCTATCGGCCAATCTGGCATTTTTTCGATCTGAAATCGTATATCATCATGGCCATCATGATGACTGGCGGAATCTGGCTGCGCAATTCTGGTCTGGTTCCAGTCAGATTTATAGCGGTATTTTATACCGGCCTTGGCTGCGCGCTGGGCGCTGCTGGTCTATTCTTTCTGGTCCTCTTTGCGTTCTGGAAAGAATGAATCGTCTGCAAAAAATAAATCACAAGCTTCCTATTTCAAACAGCAGAGTCAGCCTGATCCTGTAAAAAACGGGTTCCTGTAAAAAATGGAAGACGAAAAATATACCATGATTTCCCTTTCTGAGCCAGAAATTCAGAAAGGGATTTTCTTTGCGAAAAATGATCCTGGTAGGACAGAGTGATCATCCTAAAAAGAAACCGCATAACATAAAGCAGGATTTAAAGTCTTCAAAACCGGAAAATTCAAATGATTGATCAAAGGCGAAAAACCCCGAAAATTGCGCTATATTGACAGGGCATGTACACCATGACTGATCTTTGCCTTTTGCTTAGAACCGGGAAGATTTCAAGTTGTCCTCAATCGTCCTCGTTCGTTCTCCCCCAATTTATTCTGCTTTTTGCAGGTTCGAACGATTCGATGGCCCGGCCTTCAAAAAATCGGTGGCCAATGCGACAGATCTTCATCGTGTACCAGAATCAATACACCAAACCAACAAGAAAGTGCGGACAGTCATCCGCAGGAAAGGAGCCCTGTTGAAAACACTCAAGTATTTTTTGTCTTTTTATAAACCGTACATGAAAGTCTTTACCATTGATCTTCTGTGTGCCTCGGTCATTTCGGTGGTGGACATTCTGTTTCCTTTGATTCTCAATACTTTTACCAGTGAATTTCTGGTTCAGAGCGCAGAAGTGGTGATGCACTGGCTGCCCTGGATTACTGCCGGCCTTTTAGCCATGTACATTCTTAAAACCGCCTGCCGGTATTATGTGGTCTGCCAGGGCCATATCATGGGGGCTGAGATGGAAGCGGACATGCGCAAGGATTTATTCAATAAACTGACGACGCTCTCGTATGGCTATTATGACCACAACAATACGGGTACGATGTCGACCCGGATCATTTCGGATTTGAATGATATTTCTGAATTTGCCCACCATGGGCCAGAGAACCTGTTTATTTCCATTATTAAAATCGTTGGTTCCTTTGGGATCATGGCGGCTCTTTGCTGGCAGCTCAGCCTTTGCCTGTTTGTGGTCACGCTGATCATGCTGATCTTCTCGTGGAACCAGAACAAGAAAATGGAAGCCGCTTTTATGGATAACCGGAAAACCATTGCCCAGGTCAATGCGACCGTAACAGATTCGCTGGAGGGCATCCGGGTTGTCCAGGCATTTGGCAACGAAAAGATTGAACGCAAGAAATTCGGTCAGTCCAACAAGCGATTTTTGCATTCCAAATCCGAAACGTATCGCGTGATGGGCAGTTACTATGCCGGAAACTATTTCTTCCAGGGACTGCTTTATGTAACGGTACTTTGTGTTGGCGGGCTTTTGGTTGTTCATGGCCAGATGGAAGCCTATGAACTGGCCACTTTTGCCCTTTATGTCAATGTCTTTGTGGCGCCGCTGGAAATATTGATTGAGTTTACCGAAATGTTCCAGCGCGGCTTCAGCGGATTTCGACGTTTTGAAGAGATTATGAACGAAGTTCCGGAAATCAAAGACAAACCGGATGCCAGAAAGCTGGAAAATAAGGGCGGGGAAATTCGTTTTGAGCATGTGACCTTTGCCTATGATGACGACCAGCCGGTTCTCGAAGATGTTTCCTTTACAATCCCGGCAGGCGGTAACTATTCATTGGCCGGTCCAAGCGGATCTGGCAAATCGACGATCTGTTCTTTGATTCCACGCTTTTATGATACCCAGGCTGGCTGCGTGAAAGTCGATGGCCAGGACGTCCGGGATCTTACTCTGGATTCTTTGCGGTCGACCATTGGCGTGGTCAGCCAGGATGTTTATCTCTTTGATGGAACAATTGAAGAAAACGTCCGCTATGGCAAATGGGACGCCAGTCAAGAAGAGATCAATGAAGCCATTGAAAAAGCCAATCTCAAAGAACTGATCGATTCCTTGCCGGAAGGGCTGCAGACTAAAGTCGGCGAACGGGGCACCCGGCTTTCCGGCGGCCAGAAGCAGCGCATCGCGATTGCCCGACTATTTTTGAAAGATCCAGATATCCTCATTCTCGATGAAGCGACGTCTGCTCTCGATAATGAAAGTGAATACTACATTCAAAAAGCCCTGCATGAACTGGCAAAAGGCCGGACCTGTCTGACCATTGCCCATCGTCTTTCGACTATTGAAAACTCGGATGAGATTCTGGTCATTGATGATGGCAAGGTGGCCGAGCGAGGTACGCATCAGCAGCTGCTGGACCAAAACGGAATTTATGCAAGTTATGTCCGCCGCTCTTTTGGCGATCAGTAGCCAGATCTTGAGTTGGAAATGAATTGAACAAAACTGCTTGACTTATTAAAATACCTTATATAAAGTGATAAATGTTCTCGGAGGACTTGTAATCGTAAGTACAGGGCCGGACAAGAGAGCGGATTTCCGGTTTTCGGAGGCATGTCTTGCGTATAAGACTGCCGGACAAGAGGATCGGAGGAATCCGTGACTCTTGTCCGGCCTTTTTTTTATCAGGAGGAAGAAGATGAATTTATTACAGGACAACGTACGAAAACTCTATTTTAAATATTTTGAAGCAGCCTTTGGCAGTGCCATGGTTTCCTCCATTTATGGGCTGGTGGATACTGCTGTAGTCGGTCAGTCTCTTGGGCCCAATGGGACCGCGGCTCTTGCGGTTGTCGCCCCGCTTTGGAATATCATCTACTCTTTAGGGTTATTGACCGGCATTGGCGGGTCAGTCCTGCTCAGTATGGCCAAAGGAAAGAAAAATGCAGGGGATAAAACAGCAAATGCCTATTTTACCAGCGCTGTGATTGGCTCCCTGGTTCTGGCTGCGGTTGCCTGGGTGATGATTTATACAATGGAGACGCCTTTATTACAGCTTTTTGGGGCAGATGATACGCTGCTTGCCCTGGCTAAATGCTATCTGGCTCCAATCAAAGTCGTCTTTCCATTATTTCTGCTTAACCAGATGCTTGCCGCTTTTTTAAGAAACGATAATGATCCTGCTCTGGCTACGGCCGCTGTTATCGGTGGCGGCGTATTCAATATGTTTGGTGATATCTGGTTTGTATTTGGCTTGAACATGGGAATTGTGGGTGCCGGTCTTGCAACTGCAATAGGTGCCGTGATTTCCTTTGGGGTCATGCTTGTCCATTTTGTGAAAAAGACCAATACTCTCAGACTGGTTCCTGTCTATCACTTCTGGACCATGCTGCGAAAAATTACTGTCACTGGCTTTTCAACCTTCTTTATCGATGTAGCAATGGGCATTTTGACGATGTTATTCAACACGCAGATCATGAAGTATCTGGGAAGCGATGCACTTGCAGTGTATGGACCGATTATCAACATTAGTACGATGGTTCAGTGCTGTGCTTATGCCACGGGCCAGGCAGCACAGCCGATTTTATCGACGAATTATGGTGCTGGCAAACCAGAACGAATTGTCGAAACCCTGAAATATGCGCTCTATACTTCCGCAGTCTTTGCGATTTTCTGGACTGCCTTAAGCCTGATTGATCCGGATCTGTATCTCTATGTCTTCATGAAACCAACAGAGCAGATTCTTGAAATCGGGCCAGCTATTATCCGGACTTATGCTTTGTCGTTCCTGTTGCTGCCATTGAACGTTTTCTCGACCTATTACTTCCAGGCACTCATGCAGCCACAGACAGCATTTATTGTTTCAGTCTTTCGCGGCATGCTGATCAGTGGGGCACTGATTCTCGTCCTGCCGATCATTGCCGGTCCAGATTCCATCTGGCTGGCGATGCCCATTACAGAGCTGATCATTGGTATTTATGTCATTTCTAAGATGTATACCTCAACCAGATCTCTCAGTGCCCTGAAGCAGGCCTGAAGACAACCGAGCTTGCGGCTGTCTGAATGAAAAACAAAAATCGACCCAATGAGAGCCAAAAATGACGAGAGCAGGATTCGAAACACGAAGAATGGCAGATGCAAAAACTGGACAATACTGGAAACAAATGCCAAAAAAATTCTAGATGAATCAAAAATGAAGCATAGTTTTAATAAAGATGCGTTGAAAAGGAGAATAATGTCAGTCACCACGCAATCGTGTAAATCCCAGGATCATCCAAAACTGGATTTGCACCTAAAAAACCAGTCTGAATGGATCCTGATTGAGTTCAGTTTCCTGCAGACTGTTTTTTTGTCGTTTCTCAAAAGCAGGTGAGAATTTCCATAGAAAATCTTTTATCCCAAAGAATTGTCCCCATCCTTTGTTGTTACGCGGTAAACTGAAAGATGACATAATTCCATTCCTATGCCCGGAAAATGAAAAGAAGTTCCTGATTCAGTTTCTGGATGAGCAGCGAATGGATTTTTTATGCCCTTTATCAAAAAAAGCCAAAGAAAAATCAAGAAGAAGTCAAAAATGGGGAAGTGTCTGCTTTTACTAAATACTGGATTTGCAACGGATCTTGAAGAGATCTTTGAACTTTCAAAGCAGACAGGATAAACCATAAAAGAAAGGAGCGATCGGCAGTTCCTCTTTTCGCTTTACCTGAACAAAGTGGAAGTATCCCTGCCGAAAACAGGATGGATTTACAAGAATGCTACCAAAGACTTGGCGGTGATTACGAAAATATTCTGAAGCGATTTCGCCGCGAAAAGATGATCGAAAAATTCTGTTTTAAGTTTCTGGATGATCCAAGCTATGCGACCTATCTGGACAAAATGAAGGAACAAGAGTATGAGGAAGCCTTAAGAGCAATTCATTCTTTGAAAGGAGTCTGCTCGAATCTGGCGTTTAATCAGCTGTATGAAATCAGTGATGCCATTGTGACGGCCCTGAGAGCGGATGATCCAGCTGCTGCCTTAGAGAAGAGTGGAGAACTGGAAGACTGCTATTACCAGACCACTCAGGCGGTCCTGGAGTATAAAGCCGCAAATGGAAAATAGGATCAAAAACAGGCAGAAAACAAGCCCAACCAGCTGGAAAGCAAAAAAGTAAGACAAATATAATTATAGAACACGATGTAAGATTTAAATTTGAGAAGTGGTTAATGGATACGAAGAATCAGCCAGTGGATACGTTCCCTAGATCCATTTCTAACCAATAACTATTGAAGAGGAATATGCATGAGTAAGAAAAAAAGAAAGCCAAAGAAGAAGAAACAAAATCTGAAAAACTCGATCCAGCATTACCTGATTTTAAGCTTTATCGGGATTGTTGCCGTCAGCATTCTGTCCTTCAGCTGGTTAGGATTTTACATGACCGCACGCAGCCATCAGGCCTTTCACCAGATCGGCAGCCTGTTCATGTCGCAGACCAGCGAGCAGGTTTCAAAACACTTTGAGTCGGTCATTAACCTGCGCTTCGACCAGGTTGGGGGACTGGCTTCTGTCGTGTCTTCCCAGACGGACAACCTTGATGATGTTTATGATGAACTTGTCTATCGGACCCAGGTCAGGGGATTCAATTACCTGGCTTTGTGCTCTGAAGATGGGGAGTTCCAGACCCTGATGGGAAATTCAATCCATCCACTGAGGAAAGGTCCATTTTTGGAAGCACTCATCCAGGGAGAGAAACGAGTAGCTGTCGGAGAGGATTCCACCGGCAAAGAACTCGTCCTATTTGGAGTGGATGCCCATTATCCGATGGAAGACGGAAAAGAGAGTACCGGCCTGGTGGCCGCCGTCGATCTGTCCTATATTACCGACTTTTTATCTTTGAATGAGCCGGACCAGATGATGTACTACTCCATCATTCGGGACGATGGAAGTGTAGTCATCGAAAATAAGGAAATTGACCTGGTTGATTCCAGTCAGAATTTTCCAGATCAGCTGATCGAAACGGCCGGGGAAGAAGAAGCACCCTATTCTCAGCAAGCATTTCAGGATGCCCTGGCCAGTGAGCAGCCCTATTCTTCAACCATTTCCTATGACGGAAACGACCTGAAGCTCTACAGCATCCCTTTATCCAATTCAGAATGGAATCTGGTATCACTGATGCCCTATAACCAGCTCAACGATATTCTGGAGGATTTGAATAAAGAGCGGACGACCTACACCGTTATTTCCTGTTCTGTTGTCCTGGCCTTCATGGTCATTGTCTATATTGGCTACTACCGCCTGAGCCAGGAACAGATGCGAGAACTCGAAAAATCCCGTCAGGCTGCTGCGGCGGCGAACCGGGCCAAGAGTGAATTTTTGGCCAATATGAGCCACGATATCCGCACACCAATGAATGCGATTGTGGGCATGACTGCGATTGCAACCGCTCATATCGATAACAAAGATCAGGTGAAAAACTGCCTGCGCAAAATTACTCTGTCCAGTAAGCAGCTGCTCGGTCTGATCAATGATGTTCTGGATATGTCCCGCATTGAAAGCGGCAAGATGTCGCTGGCGGTGGAAGATACGTCCTTAAAAGAATTGATTGAGGGGATTGTCAGCATCATGCAGCCCCAGCTGGCCAATAAGAAACAGAACTTCAATATTGATGTCCGTGATATCTATGCGGAAAACGTCTGGTGTGATGGGGTGCGCCTCAATCAGGTGCTGTTAAATCTTCTGTCGAATGCGACCAAGTACACACCGGAATATGGTGAAGTCCAGCTGCTGGTGCGTGAAGAACCCTCGCCAAAAGGCGCTGATTACGTTCGGATCAAGATTACCGTCAAGGATAACGGCATTGGCATGACGCCGGAATTCTTAAGCAAGATTTACGATGCCTACTCCCGTGCCGACAGCGACCGCATCCGCAAAGTTGAAGGCACCGGCCTTGGCATGACGATCACCAAGTTTATCGTCGATGCGATGGGCGGAACAATTGATGCGAAGAGTGAAGTCAACAAGGGAACCCAGTTTGACCTGACCTTTGACTTTATCGTGGCTCCCGAAGTGGAATACAACATGGTTCTCAAACCCTGGAATATGTTAGTGGTCGATGATGACGAATTCTTATGTAAATCGACCAGTGATACCCTCAAAGAAATGGGTATTCATGCCGAGTGGGTATTGAGTGGTGAGCAGGGAATCAATATGGCCCTGCAGCGCCATAAGCAGCATGATGACTATCAGATCATTCTGCTCGACTGGAAACTGCCGGGGATGAATGGCCTTGAAGTGGCTCGTAAACTGCGCCACTACTTAGGCGACGAAGTCCCAATCCTGTTGATCTCTGCCTATGACTGGAGTGAATTTGAGCAGGAAGCCCGTGAGGCCGGTGTGAGTGGTTTCATCAGCAAACCTCTTTTCAAGACCACTTTATTCCATACCCTGCAAAAATACATGGGTGGCGACGAACCGCAAGAAGAAGTTGTCGAAGAAGTCAAGCCATTCCAGGGCCGCCGGATTCTGCTTGCGGAAGATAATGACCTGAACTGGGAAGTTGCCAGTGAACTGCTTGGCGAGGAAGGCTTTGAAGTCGAATGGGCCGAAGACGGAAAGATCTGCCTGGAAAAATTCACTGCCTCCGCACCGGGTTACTATGATGCCATCCTGATGGATTTACGCATGCCCAATATGAATGGCTATGAATCTGCCAAAGCCATCCGCGCCAGCAGCCATCCCAAAGCCAAGTCCATTCCAATTGTTGCCATGAGTGCTGACGCCTTCCCGGAAGACATCCAGCGCTCTCTCGATTCGGGAATGAACGCCCATATTGCCAAACCAATTGATCTCGATGAGATCATCAAAGTCCTGCGCCGCTTTTTTGATCAGTTCTGATCTGCCTGAACGAAAGATTGCCTTGATCCTTTTGGATCAGGGCTTTTTTTTCGTTTTGGGATTGATTGGCCTGCCTGGCGCGCAAAAAAGCCCCGCCCAGTGGCGAGGCATTCGAAACAAAACGATGACAGAACAGGGCAGGACAAGAAAGGAAATTGCTGCCGACGATATACAGACCAGGAAATCGCTGCCAGCGGACAATCTACGGACCCTACAGTCTGCCAGCCACCATCCTTGGCATAAAATGCCTGCCTGCAAACCAAAGGCCTGCAGATCAACTTCCTGCGCCGCACAAACAGTCTGCAGACCAGTTTATACAGATTACATCTCAAGCAAAGGAAGCCGGAAAGAGAAGATCGAACCCTGAGGGGTGTTGTTGCTGACTTCGATGGAGCCGTGATGAGCATTCAGAATGGCTTTACATAAGAACAGGCCAAGACCAAGATAATGATCTGAATCAAAGCCTGGCAAGTCAGTGGTATAGAACATCTCGAAGATTCGTTCTTTCTCTTCATCTTTGATGCCCGGCCCTTCGTCAATCACTTCCACGACACCCATACCGTTTTCTTCAAACAGGCGAACCGTAATCGGCGTGCCATCTGGCGTATGCTGGATGGCATTGGTGACCAGGTTGGAGACAACCTGCGAAATCAGGGAAGAATCCATATTCGCCAGAAGCAGATCCTCACAGGCATCAAAGGTGAATGGATGGGTCAGGTTGATTTTGTCTGGATATTCAAGTCCAGAACGGACAACATCTTCAAGCAGATCGGGCTGGAGTTTGATGGAAGCCGCGCTTGAATCGATGCGGGCAGCCGTCAGCAGGTTTTCGACCATGTGATACAGATTGAGCGTTGCCTGCTGGATCGATGTCAGCATCACATCCTTTTCCTGGGGACTCATGGCCGTATGGGTCATTTTGTAGTTGGCAATGTTGCCCATGATCGAGGTAAGGGGGGTACGGATATCATGGCCAATGGCTTTGAGCAGGTTGGAGCGAAGAATCGTATTCTCCTGCTGGCGTTTTGCTTCCTGCAATTCATTTTCTTTAATCAAAGATTCGATGGTCCGCACACTTTCCCCAACGATTCCCTTTAAAACCATCAGCTCGGATGGATCCGGCGCTTCCTGATCATACCGGATGCCAATGACACCATAGCAGGTCTGGGACGTTTCCAATGGGAAATAGAGATATTCTGCTTCCGAATAATACTCACTGAGTGAACCGGTATAGGTATGACGGACCATGGCTTCGCGGGCAATCATCCGCTCCAGAAGAGCCTGATCATGATCTTTTGGATCATCCGGGTCGGCGTCATAGAAGATCGGATCTAAGAACAGACCGTTGGTATAGGGATAGAACACAACATCGCGATCAGAAAGATCACAGATTCGCTTTCCGATTCGTGACAGGATTTCCTGCGGATTCTGAATCTGCTGGAGTTTATGGATATTGTCCAGAAGCATTTCTAAATTCCAGGTGCTCCGCCTGGTCTGGCGAAGTTCCAGTTTCAGGCGAATGCTGATGGCAGCCCCGAACATCGAAATGAGAATGATTCCGATAAAATTCACCCAGAGCGTATAGGAATCAGCCGGACCGATCTGGGCAAACAGGGAAAGAAACAACATGGTGCCTGTAACGGAGGTAAGCAGCGACAGTAAAAAACTGCCCGTTACTGCTGCGCAAAGCACGACAGCCACCGCGTACACGGCGCACAGAACAAAATCACTCACACCAGCCAGTGAAAGACCAGAACAGAGTATGGTTGCTATAAGCAGGATGATTCCAGTCATAAACAGATAAGTCAGAGTGGTTTTGATATCTGATTTTTCCGCCTGGACTGGTGAAGCATGAACAGTCATGGCTCCAGGGACAGTCAACAGTCTGGTTTCGGCTAAAACACCCGAAACACGCTGGGCAAAGGTTGGAAAAAGCTGATGAATTCCCGTCAAGGCAGGCCGATTGAGGACCAGAATCGTTACATTGTTGCTGCGGCAGAACTCACCAACCAGATAGACAGGATCAGATCCATTCACAATCGTCAGATGCGCTCCAAGAGAAGATGCATACGTGGCAGCCGCCTTGAGCGCATTTCGCCGATCTGATTTTTGAATCATGTTGGCTTCGGGGGTGGCAATATAGAAAGCAAGAAGCTCGGCCTGCATGGCTTCGGCGGTTTCGGCAGCCACTCTGATTGCCTCTTTACACGCGGCATCTGAAGTCAGATAAACGGCAACAACTGGTGATCGGGAGGATTGGGAATCTAAAGGAATCTGAGAATTCAAACCATCACCGCCTTTCTAAATCAATCGTTCCAGAAATCAGGAAGAAAGATGTAAATAATGGATCCATACGGAAGAGAAATTGTGAGTTTTAAAACAGTCAAATATGAATATATTAATATTTAAGTGGTACGATAAGCCGACTACAAGTATATAACGAATGGGCTTAAAATGCCCTTAAGGATTTGAATTCGGAATTGAGATTTGGTAAACAACCAACCAAAATTGCAAGGTCGTTTCAAAAAAGAATAAAGCAGATTATCTTAACAGTATTGTTCTTTTGAAAATAGAATTTCGTTTATAGAAGACGCTCAAAAAAACAAGCGGATTCAAATCAGACAGATTCGATCAAAGGCAAATGAAATCAAGAGTTATGGGTAGAACGCAATCAAGAGTCATGCCAGACGATCAGATCAAATACACCTGTATAAAAAAGCCTGATGACGACCAGAAAAATGATTCTGGCTGCCATCAGGCTTTGGTGCATGCTGGAATGGATATTCAGACATTCTGATCAGGCAAGAACAGATTTCAAATAGTCGGCAATTTCTGGATCTTTGCAGGCCAAAAAGAACTGCTCTTTAAACTGCGGATAGTCAATGGTGGATTTCAGGAAGTCCTGATCGAGATCATGCAGAATCTCGACCAAAGAACGATTCGTGATCGCTTTGACTTCATCGAGGATTTTCTTGTTGGCCTGCTCAGCTGCGGCTCTTTCTTTTGGATAACCGCCGCCAAATGGCTGTGAAAACAGTTTTTCAAATGTATAGTGCAAATTGATTTCTGCTCCCCAGCCAAAGTCCTGGGCAAAGGGCATGGCCACACAGTTGCCATCATTAACCTGGCCAAACAGGTAGGCATCCAATGGATTGGCAACCCGGCCGCAAAGAACATTGGGAAATGCATTGCAGGCCATCATCGCCCCTTGACCGGTCCCGCAGCCAGTGATGACAAAGTCAGCGGCTTTGGATGTCAATAAGATGGATGCTAACAAGCCGTTTTGCACATAGGTCAGCCGATGTGGATCCTCATTGCCATACATCCCATAGTTGACGACGGTATGACCGGCTTTTCTGGCTTCTTCGTTGAGGATGTCATAGATTAAAGCATTTTTGGATGCCTGTGAGTTTTCGTTAATTAAAGCAATTTTCATGATTTCAAATCTCCATGTCGGATCGGACTGTGATCATCGAGTCCAATTTCTTATCTTTATCTTTGTCTTCAGGCGCTTCTTTTGGGATTACGATGGCTGCTTGCCAATGTAAGCCAGAATGCCGCCATCGACATATAAGATATGGCCATTGACAAAATTGCTGGCATCACTGGCCAGAAAAACAGCCGGACCCATCAAATCCTCAGGGGTACCCCAGCGTCCGGCTGGTGTTTTGGAAAGGATGAATGCATCAAAAGGCTGCCTGGAACCATCCGCCAGTCTTTCTCTTAAGGGAGCGGTCTGGGGCGTGGCAATATAGCCCGGTCCAATACCATTACACTGAATATTGGCGCCGCCATATTCGCTGCAGATGTTTTTAGTCAGCATCTTCAGTCCGCCTTTTGCTGCCGCATAGGCCGATACGGTCTCACGACCCAGTTCTGACATCATCGAACAGATGTTAATAATCTTGCCATGCCCCTTCTTGATCATGCCCGGCAAGACAGCTTTGGCCACAATAAAGGGCCCGGTCAGATCAATATCCACAACCTTGCGAAAATCTTCGACACTCATCTCAAGCATTGGAATCCGTTTAATAATTCCGGCATTGTTGACCAGAATATCAATCGTACCAATCTCTTCTTCGATCTGTTTGACCAAAGCCTCGACGGCTTTTTCATCCGTCACATCACAGACATAGCCATGGGCTTCAATTCCATCGGCTTTGTAATCGGCCAGGGCCTTTTCAATGGCCTGCGCGTTGCGGGCATTGAATACAATCGTGGCGCCAGCTTGCGCTAAGGCTTTGGCGATCGCATATCCAATGCCATAGCAGGCTCCGGTAACCAGAGCAACTTTACCATCCAGCCGGAATGCATTCATAGAAAACATACGAAAATCCTCCTTCATAAATCTCATCGTGCAAGATGCGGCGTTCAAAGTCCAGTCAGGAGATCAAATTTGTGTATCCCCTTACATGTTTATTTTCATAATTTGGATATCGTTTCTGGATTTCATCCTTGAACTGCAAAATCTGTCCGTAGACTCTCCCTGCTTTAGAACCTCCCATAGGTCGGTCTGCTTCGATCATTGGCAAAAAGGGAAGGACTGATGATCGGGAGGATTGAGGGTCGGGAAGAATTCATTTTTGTTTTGTGTTCAGTCAACGATACAGGGGCTAAGCACAGGGGGATGCAAGAGCCCGTCATCAAGCGATCCAAGGAACAACGCAGCTGATCAATCAGCTCGATCAGTTCATTCAGCCCAACCAGCCCAATCAGACCACTCCTCTTTATCAGCCGATGGAGATCAGACCCTCAGTTTTGAATTCTTTGATCTTTATCTTTTCGGAAGTCTTCACCTTCGGCTATTCTTAAAGAAAGTAGATATAAATCGTCTTTGGCTTGCCCGTATCAAAACCAGGTCGCAATTTGCATCCATCTGTCAAACCAGGAATCCTTGAAATACGCAGAGTCGATCAGATGGACCCATTCAGGCAGGTTCGGAAAAACAAATCCATCCACCATATTGATATCCATACCCAGAAAAGAAGCCAGATCAATGCAGACAGATCTGTCCATGATGGACCTGTGTGACATCGCTAAGTGATATGGGAGAAGCGATAGAGAGGAAGCCATATAAATATGGAAAGAAAACAGGCAGCCAGACAGATTGAACCCAGAACAGAATCATTCCTATCCGAGAATGGAGGTCAGAGTATGTCAATTTTGAAACAGATTCGTGAATTCCTCGATCAGTTCAACGAAGATCTCGATGAAAAGGCCAAAGCCAATGAGATCCTCAAGGAAATCCAGGAAGAAGGATTCACCCGTGGGGTGGAGTGCACCGGTGAACATTCAATCAAAGCGCTGGATGCAGGAACCATTCAGACCATTCATGTCAGCCCAAACCAGATCCAGATCTTTATGGACGAGGGGGATGGCTATCTGATTGAAAACAATCTGATGCCCTTAGCAGCCAAAGTCAAAGTGAAACCCGACGATGAAGTTGCGGCCGATCAGGTGCTGATTGAACTGGACAACGCTGACTCGATCGGACTGGAAGTGTTTGCGTTTACCAGCGACATGCTGGCAAAGCTCAGTGAAATCCGTGAACGCCTCGAACTGGGACTGCCCTATGCGGTAGGAGAATGAAACTCCAGATCCAAAAGATTCAACTTAACTTGGAAGGTCAGATAAAAGCACAGATGAAACAGACTGCCACGGCTTCAAAATCCATACAGGATTCCAGGCCGGTAAGTGGATGAGAAAGCGCATTCAAAACTGATCAAATAACGAAAAAATAGCTTTATCTATCGTATATAGAACCGAATTTTCACGGCTGTCCCTTTGAAAATCCCAAAAAATTCTGGTATTTTCTAGAGGCGGAAATAAAAACCGAAAAACCTCGAGCATGTTGTGTTCATCACGTAAATCTGGCTGCAGATTTCGTTGATGTATGCAGCATGCCTTTTTTTGGTTAGAAAGGAGCTGCTTTCAATGAATGACTTTCTTCTCGAACAACCTGTCGGAAAACTGATGATGAAATTCAGTATTCCTTGTATCGCTTCACTGCTGATCTCCTGTCTGTATAACATTGCAGACCAGATGTTTGTCGGCAACGGCATCGGCTATGTCGCCAATGCTGCAACCGGAATCATTTTCCCGCTGACAGTTTTAGGACTGGGGCTGGCTCTTCTGTTTGGAGATGGAGCCGCAGCCGCTTACTCCCTGAAGCAGGGAACAGACAAAACTCCACAGATTGGTCTGTTTACAGGCCAGACCATCTGGATGACTTTTCTGACTGGTCTTGTCATCACCATTATCTACTTCCTTTTTCCTGAACAAGTGCTGGAGATCCTTGGCTCTTCCGAAGGTGTAGCCGACATGGCCAGACAATACGGAAATATTATTGTCCTGTTTATTCCCTTTGCGATGCTTCAAAACGCATTAAGTCCCGTCATCCGGGCGCATGGCGCACCAGGCTACGCGATGTTTTGCATGGTGTGCGGCGCTGTCTTCAATATTATCGGCGACTGGCTTGCGGTCTTTGTGTTCAAGTTTGGAATTCAGGGAGCCGCCTGGGCAACGGTTCTTGGACAGGTTCTGTCGCTGGTTTTATCGTTGATCTACTTCATGCGTCCTAAACAGATGATGCTTCATCTTTCGAATTTTAAAATTCATCAGGCAACGGATGTACAGATTATCTGCCTTGGCGTCTCCAGTTTTCTTTCGCAGTTTTCCATTGTCATCATCACAGTGGTCAACAACCTGCTGCTTGTTCACTATGGAGCTCTTTCTCAATATGGTTCGGAAATTCCTCTGGCAGCCTTCGTTGTGCTCATGAAACTCTTTCAGGTTGTCGTCAATATTGCTGTTGGAATGGGAGCTGGCTGCCAGCCGATTGCGGGAACTAATTTTGCGGCTGGAAAACAAGAGCGTATCCGCATCCTCTTTAAACGGATGATGATTGTCACCACCATCGTTGGCCTGGCTGCAACCGCCTGCTTCTTCTTATTTACTCGCGAACTGGTCAGCATCTTTGGTGCGCAGGACGCCCTGTATATGAACTTTGCCATTCAGGTGGTCAGAATCTATTTGTCCCTGATTACACTGACCTGCCTGCAGAAAGTCTGCTCCATCTTCATGCAGTCTGTTGGCCAGGCTGGATCCGCGGCTTTCCTGTCGATTCTTCGTGATGGCCTGCTGATTCTTTTTTCCATCGCCTTTGCGCAGATCGGCGGACTCAATGGTATTGTCTATGCGGCTGTTGCCGCTGACTTATGTGCTTTTGCCATCACAGCGGTCATTGTCATTCGCTTCTTTGCCAGAATGCCAATGCTCATAAAGCGCCAGCAAGAACTCTATGCTCAAGCTTAAAAACCCAAAGTACTCTTTTTACCAATCGATCTTGAGCTGAATCTAAGCAATCCGTAATCCATCCCATTCAGATCTCCTGTATGCCAGAAAGAGTCTGTTTTCAGACAGATACTTCCAGGCGGCGGGAGATCTTTTTGGTTTAGGACCGCCTGCTGATGGTCAGCACCAGACAGACCTATTGAAAACACTGCTGATCAGACTGCTGAAAAGCTCTTTCTCTTTCTGTTTTACAAAGAAGCAGCCTGGATACTTGTTTCTTATACCATCTGGCTATCAGAGTATGTAATGGTTTTGAAATTACAATTTCATCTCAATGGATATTTGTAATACGATGGGAATACAGACACGACCAGCTGTCAGGCAGAAGCTTCATGGAGGGATTCAAGCCATCGACAAGACGATGGAAAAGGCGAGGGTCAATGATCAGATCAGCCATGAGCAACCTGTCCACACTCCATCGCCAAACTGGAAGGGAGATTAAAATGAAACAATTCTGGATCAAAGTAATCGCCTGGATCATCATTTTTTCCGCCATTTCTTTTCTCTACTACAAAAGAACAGGTGATCTTACCTATTTTTATACCTTTCTTATCGTTGCGCCCTTTTGCATTCCGGTATCTTATTTGACAAGAAACTGGCATCCTCTTCGGGATTTTTATAACTGGGCGCATCGGAACGATAGTGATGAATTGACTGATTCGGAAGAATCAACGTAAAACAAATCGGGGCTGTCCCATACTGGAAAACACCAACTCCAGCATGGGACAGCCCTTTTGCTTGTTGTAATGATTACTGATTGATTCGAGTGTGATTTGCGAATGCAGTTTCCTGAAGCCACTTGTAAAGATCCTGAATCGGATAGCGTTTTGGAAATTCCAGCTTGAGTGAATTAGTCGAAACGCCTGAGCTGACTTTGTAATACGGAGAAGTGATGTATTCGATATTAATTTCACTGTCATCAATTCCAAATCCGGCAGTTTCGACAGAAACGTTGATCACTGAATCAAGATAAATCGTGTTGAGTCTTGTTTTCTGGCCAGTCGCACCTTGTTTATCCACATAAATGATCCGGTAATTGGTAAAGATCACTGCATCACGAATCAGCGTAAAGCCAGACTGAATGGTTTCACCATTCATCAGGTAGGCAGCATACTCACTGTTTAGTTTTTCAACGGACTGTTCAGACAGGTTACCCATCAATCCCTGAGCCAGGTTGCTTCCTATTCAAAAGAACATAAACAAGTATGATAATGAGGCACGGTTACTAAGCGTAAATTGCTATTGGAATAATGAGGGCAGCAGGTTTTTGAACAATATAGTCAACTATAGGTAGATTAATATCGTTTTTAGCTGCTGAATGTGCACTGTTTCCAGTTATCAAATTGATCTCTTCAAAAAAGCTTCTAAGGAGGGGATCGCCAATCGCGCTTAGAGCTGTTTTTCGAAGCAAATTAATTGATTCACCATCTTGTGCACATACTTGTATAACTTTTCCGATAACCTTAAATTTCCCGCCAATAAGTTCTGAAATATTATCATTAGATAGATATTGTGATTGAGCAGGCAAAACTATCGTCATTTTTTGGGTCTTTAAAATATAATCGATAGTTCCTGATTGGGTTAATAATTCTTTAACTGATTCTAGAAGTTTTATGGTTGCAGCATTTTCACTATTTTTCTTGGGACTATTTTTTGGTCTTTGTCCAGTTGATGGGGAAGATGTTGAAGAAGCGCCAATCTTCTCAGAGAATTGTAGTGCACCTATGGTCTTTTCGAGTAATTCAATGAGTGGATTCATCTGCAATGTGCCTTCTGCCTCAATAAAGTCCCCAGTGCTAAGAGATGAACAATCAAAATTATCACTAGTCGGTAATATTAATTCGTTGCTTGACTTTAACAGAGTCAACAATTTTGAAAATAAAGATGCACTTGTATGAACTTTTGCATATTTACTTTCTCCGGAGGTACCATTGTTCTTTTTATAATCAAAATTTGCATTACCCTCAATTTTGAGAAGATTATTTAAAAGCCAGGATGAACCAAATTTTCCCTGAGTATTCGCGTTGATTTCACTGTTATTTTGATTAGATAGACTTACTTCGCTGACCATGGAAAAACCATCCTCTGCGATAGCAAGCATATCTAAAACGACATTTTCGTTAAGATAAACAGGTATGATCAGTCTATCTTTTAAAGGAATATCATGTGTAGTAGTCATATTGTTACTATTCTCTTTTTCTGATTATTAGCTTTATAATATCGATTTGCCTTATGGCTTCTGTAGTTAAGGTATATTCTTGCTGGCTCTGAGACTGTAGAAAACTAAACAACAATTTGATTTTTTTCAATAAGAGGCGAGATAGATTCGGTCAAACGTAAAGTCAGCCTACTTAAGAACACATTTATTCATAAGTTCTATTGATTGATTTGAGTGTGGTTGGCGAATGCTGTTTCCTGGAGCCACTTGTAGAGATCCTGAATAGGATACCGTTTTGGGAATTCCAGTTTTAGCGTATCGGTAGCGACACCTGAGCTGACTTTATAGTATGGGGAAGTAATGTACTCGATATTGATTTCACTGTCATCAATACCAAATCCAGCTGTTTCGACAGAAACATTGATTACTGAATCAAGATAGATTGTATTGAGTCTTGTCTTCTGCCCAGTCGCACCCTGTTTATCAACATAGATGATTCGATAGTTAGTGAAAATCACCGCATCACGGATCAGGGTAAACCCAGACTGTATCGTTTCGCCATTCATTAAGTATGGAGCATATTCATTGGTTAGTTTTTCCACGGATTGTTCTGACAAGTTTCCCATTAGTCCCTGAGCCAGGTTACTGCCAAGTTTGTTCATGATTCCCATAGTTTTCTCTCCTTTGTATTATATGGATGGTTAAATATAAAAAATCAGATTATATTTCAAATCGATGATACAGTAGATCAGAAAGCTAAAGCCACTGTAGAATTCTCTGGAACTCAGTCTGAATTTACTTCTTCAGTTGAGAGCTTGTTTAAGATATCTGGCAAGTTCCTCATCGCAGCAATAAATATAGCAGCCTTTCATCCCTCGGGTCAGGAGGGTTCGGTAGGTGTTTTTGATGATTTCATCAGCAGTTTTTGCTGCCTTTTCCGGATCGGCTTTGGCCATTTTTTTGATCCCTTTAAGTGACTGGTCAGTTTTAGCACGCTTTTTATAGTCAGTCACGATTTTTCCGTTTTCATAACGCATGTCTTCACCGATGATCACGCCGACATAATCAAATTCAAGTCCCTGCGTGGTATGAATGCAGCCAATCTGATTGATCGATCCTTTGGTTGTCGCGAAGGTTGAACCATCTAAGTTCCAGCTCATCTTGAAGTTACCAATTTCAATATCGGTGATGTCTGGATTTTTCTTGCCCTCACTTTTCCATTCCCAACAATACCCAGCCACTAGTCGTGAATTGCCATTCACATCATTTTTCTGTTTGATCAGGTCAAAGACCTCCTGCGGGGAATCCAGAATGCGGAGATCGTAATCGATCCCTGTCATTGTAAAGTTAGCTGTTTTCCTGATTTCGAGGATATTATCAACCCAGGCCAGATAGCCATCACTACCGTTACAGCGGAACTGACTGCTCAGTTCCAGAACTGTGACATCTGCTCCTGCTTCACGGGCAAAGTGGTGAATGAGTTTGGCACTGCCGATGTCTTTCAATGTGACTCGCTGATTCTCATCCAGGAAAAAGACGCTGCATTTAGCTGCATGGATGATTTCCTTGATCTGGTTTTCACCCAGATTATTACGCAGACCAGATTTTTCATTTAAACGGTGGGCTTCATCACAGAGAATCGTATCCAGTGAATTTTTTGCAGTATCAACAAAGGAACCGGAACCTTTAAAAAGATTTCCAAACCGTTTTTTTGTCATTCCTTTTTTGTTGCCTAAGCATAACTTTTCCTCATAAACAGTGCGTGGAGCAGCGTTTTTCGTAACATACTGAACAGCCTGGCAGGCTTTCGACGTCAGATCTGCCAGCAAGTTGATCGCAATGACAGACTTTCCAGTGCCTGGGCCGCCTTTGATAATCATGACGTGTTTTCTGTTGTCTGTTTTAGCTTTTACCGCCTCTTTAAAGATTTCTTCATAAGCTACTTTCTGATCATCAAGCATGATAAATTCTGGATTTCCTTGCATCACACTGGAAATAGCTTCCTGAAGAGATTTACTGGGACGGATTTTTCCATTGTCGATATCCAGAAGAATCTCTTGCTTATCACCGCGGAAAATATATTGGCGGATAAATTCTGTCAGATCAGACCCCTGGCTTTTCAAAAAGACTGGAGCTTCTTGGATGTACTCCTGGTATTGCTTTGCCAGTAACGGATCGTTGCCCTTTGGCTTGTAATTATGCAGAAACGCGCAAGGCTTGATCTGTATGGAGCGGTCCTGAACAGATGTGTTGTAATCTTCAATCATTCGAGTATACGACCAGACCTGGTAGGAAGGGTGGACAACTGTCCGCAGGCCTTTTCCTACATAGGTTTCCACAAGAGCGTCCATTCCTGATAGAGCTTTGACTTCTTCCCATTGTTTCAGTTCAATAACAACGACATTTGGCTTGGAAGTTTGGCCATAACCACTGATCATAAAGTCTACCCGTTTAGAAGTCTGGGGAATATTGTATTCAATCGCAATCCCAGCATCATCCGGAATCTCTTCATGATTCAGGACATGATACATATAGTTCATGGAGTTTTCCCAGGAACGAAATTCACCGTGTCCAGTTGTCCGATGCATCTTTTCTTTGATGTTTATCTCCAGCGTATCAGCTAATGTATCGGCTGCTACGTTATTAAGGAATTCTCTTTTTGTTGCCTGATAGATGAGCATAAATTCTCCTACATGAGTTTAAACCACAGGTGAAGTATCTTTCTGGTTTGAGGCGATCACCAAAAAATTGGTCTCATTGCAATTATAAGTAATGGAGCATTTAAGAAAAAGTAAACGTCAAAAAAATTGACGAATTCCATCAACCATGGATTGATTTTGCCATAAATATTCCGATACCGTGATCTTCCACGATTGTTGCTGATAATATAAGTTCCATCTGCAGAGAAATATGGGATAGAAGTTCTTTAAATCGCTTTTTAATAAGAGTAAAAGATTGGAAAGGTTAATATGGCGATTTTAAACCATGTCCGTATATGGAATGGAATGGAAGGGGATGGTAGGGAGTTACGGCAAAGAAAGTTGAGAAGAAACTTCGAAACATATCCTCATCAGCAAGCAGTCAGATTTTCATGTGTGAATTATTTGTTCAGCTTGTTGGCTTTAGAGAACAGAACTATGTCCGATTAACTCATTTTAGGAATAAAAGCGGTAAAAATAAAAAATACTCTGAACGGTCATTGAGTTTCTACAGACACCTTTTGAGAAGAGCAGATGCAGTTTGCCAATTTGTATTGTTAATCAGAAGATATATTCGATAAAAGTTCTTTCTGTTAGAAAATTAACCAGCTGTTTGTCTTAGAGGAATAAATAATCATTTATTTTTATTCCTCGAACAATATTGACCCCTCATATTTCGTGAGCGTAGATTGATAACAGAATGAGAGGAAGTGAAAGTAATTGGGTGTAATAGACTTTATTGATTTATGTGAGTCTAAAGGAGTATTGGACGCATTAATAATGGCCCTAGTGGTCGCTACGGGTTTACTTTTTATTCCGTTTAAAGATCTTATATTAAGCAAAATAAGACATCAAAGAAACTGTCGGTATTTTGTTTTTGGACTTCTATACTTAGCTTTAGCAATGTATTTATATAAGATAAATAAGATATCACTTCAATCGGTTGCTTTCCTTGCAACTATAGATGTTTTCTATCTTATATACTGTTTCTTTACGATTGATCATTGTTCACCAATCGCTACATATTACCTACAAAAATACGAGAAACTCCTTGAGAAGGGGTTGACAACGGAATCTATCGGATACTTTGAGAAAAAACATTGGTATATATCTGAGGTTACGGATAAAATTGCTTACGCAAGGCTAAAAGCTCGCTATTATGCTGATTTAGGCCAAATAAATATTGCCTACAAAGCGGTTGACGAAATAAGGATCGAGACTTTATACCCAAGCGAAGTGCAGAATTTTGAGACATTCAAAGCAATGTTTCTATGGCAAATGGGAGACTTTTCAACAGCGACTAAACTTCTTGAAAATGAGAGACATGAGAGCAATCCAATAAAATATTTGCTTGCTGCTTTTATCTTTGAATATTCTGGAAATTTGGACGATGCTTACAAGCAAATGAAAGAAGCAATGGCACTATGTTCTAATACAAGGGTCAGTCCAGAGTATCATATGCAAATATTGGAGAATTATGGAAAAATTCACAGGCTACGAGGAAATCTAACAGAAGCAGTCTGCTATTTGCAACAGGCGAATAAGATGCTTGAGCAAATGGATAATCCTAGAGCTGATATACAGAAGAATATCAAAGAAGACTTGATATCCATCGAAGTTCTTGTACGAGGAGCTGATCCTTTTGTACAAGAATTGCTGGATAAGTATAAAAAACAAATTCCTGCAAATTCGATTAAAAATCTAATATCGTTTAATAATTGCTGCATCGAAGTGTATTGTCAAATCGGTGACAAAAAGAAGGTTTATGATTTAATCAAGAGTGGATACTATGAAATAATCGACAAACTTGATGAGACAGAAAGATCCCATTACCAGGCCTCAATATTTTGTATGTTGATGAATGGTGAATATGTTCATGATTGGTTAGATATAGAAATCGACAAATCTTACAAAAATTATTCAAATTTACCTGTAATGGAACGGATTGTTCTGTACCGAGAATTTGCTAAAATTTTTCAACAGCAGAAATTCTCTTGCATTAGAAATAAGAAACCTTATCGAGAGTTATGGGATCAAATAAAGATGTATTATAGAAATGCAGCGATCGATGATATTGATAACCAGATTGCTTCTCTAAGCTCATATGAGATTTTCAAAAAAGGAAAACTACTTCAAGATAAACTCGCAATACTTAAATATCTTCAAAGAGATAAGCATATTGAGAAAAGTAAACAGATATATGTTGACCTTTACAATATGTACAATGACGTCGGATTACAGATTGAGGCTGTCAACATATTGATGATCTTGATCAATGAATGCGGATCACCATACAATGTGATGATTCGACCCAATCGTTTTTCGGCTTGGACGTTATACCAAGATTGGATTGATAGTCTCCCCGATGAACCTGATCCCCAATTATTATCAGGTGAATACCAATTAAAATATTATCAATCACAACCAGAAGTTGATTCCTTTTATCCATTAGCAGTTGAAGTGATGGAAGAATGTTTAAACAAGATAATACCAACTGTAAAAAGATGGCATGACCATCCTGCTAAATATATAATTTCGCTTCAGATAGCAATTAATTTAATGAGATTAGGTCGCAAAGATGATGCAAAATTATTTTACGATATTTTCTGTGAAAATAAACTGTCGATTGATCATTATGACTCTGGTGTCAAAGAAGACTATTACGCATTAACTAAAGAATTTGCCCCACATAAGTTGCAAAAAGAACCAAACTCTAACTCTATTTAGTAGCGATGTAATGGATTAGATGTCAGGATCTTTGGTCACAGGCAACAATGAAAGTCCTATCTCTAAATGCCTTTACTGTTCTGTTGTTGGCTGTACAAAGCCTCATAATCATCAAAATCGATAAGTGGTCGAAAACACCTTTATAGAGTGTGTTTTCGACCATTTTATTTTTCGTAAAGCAGGCAAGTGAAAATTGGGCTTCGTTCCTGTGCACTTTTGTTAATCGATAGACTTATTCGTAAACCGGATTGGCTGAAAGAGAAGTCAGCAAGATCAGAATCCTGTGGTAAGCAAGGATAATTGGGGCTGTATACAAGGATATGTAGGAGAAGTCGTCATCCGGAAAATTTCTGATTCGATGCTTCATGGGAGTGGAGCCGCTGTCCCTGGCGCCATTGGGTGCAGGAGAGACCTGTTTTCTGGCGGAAAAGGCGGGAGAAGTAGAGCGGATCTTCATAGCCGAGGGAATAGGCAATGATCTGAATAGACAGATCCGTGGTTTCAAGCATCCGTTTGGCTTCGCTTTCTTTGGATTGCCAGATAAAGTCGCGCAGGGAAATTCCCTGGTAAGTGGAAAAGAGCCGGGAACCGTAGGAACGGCTGACACCAAGTTCTTTGCACATATTGGCAATGACAATCGAATGATTGATATGGGTTGAGATGTAATTGACAAATTCCGCCACAATCCGTTTTTCGTTGGAGACCTGGCTTGCTTTGGCTGTCGGAAAAGTCTGGACCAGAAATTCAAGCAGGGAATAGAGTAAAGAGTTCAGCCGCAGATCCCGGATTTCGGGCGGACATTTATATGCTTCCTGAACTTTCACGAAAAGCAGCGCCAGCTGGTCATCCTGATCATAGTGGGCGACCGGGGTTTCCATCAGGGAAGTCCGGGCAAAATATTCGGGCATTCTGGTGCCCTGCAGGCCGATCCATCCATAAGCCCAGGGATCATCCTGATCGGCATGATATTCAATTTCAACGCCTGGGCGGCAGAAAAATAAATCTCCTTTCGTCAGTTTCCAGCACTTTCCCTGGCAGCAGAACGTTCCTTTTCCTTCGGTAATATAGTGGATCAGCCAGCTTCGGCGAACGGCAGGTCCATAAAAATGGCCGGGTTCACATTCTTCGTAGCCGTTGGAATAGACCATGCCGTCTACGCCAACATAAAAATCCGTATCGTTTGTAAGAGTTCTCATGAGCACAAATCTCCATATCGTTTCTACAACTGTTTATATAGATCATTTTGGCAAATGTCTATACTTTAGGTGTCGGTACCGGAAATGACCAGGACCAAGGAAAACCAATTCTCGAGTCTCTGGCATTTGAACTTTATGCTTTCTGCTCTGCTTTACGATTGAACCCCCTTGCAAAAACGCCAGTTCTGGCAGTTTCAGGGATTTAACCCACTTTACCAACTCAGGAGATGACTATGTTAGAAAATTTGATTCAGAAAATCGTCCCGTTGGCCGCCAAGATTCAGGACAATAAATACCTGACGGCCCTGCGTGATGGTTTCATGGCGGCTTTCCCGGCGACCATGTTTGCTTCCTTCGCGATGATTATTCAGTATTTGCCTTCGACTTTTGGCTTTGACCATTTGCTGCCTGAAGGCGTGATGAATTTCTTGAATGGCTTTTTAGGCCCGGTTGGCAACGCGACAATGTCGTTGTCCGCCATTTATATCTGCTTTGGTGTCGCTTACCATCTTGCCGGCAAAATCAATGGCAACAAGCTGTTTTCCGGTCTGGTTTCTTTGACTTCCTTCTTTTTGCTGCTGCCTTTCCATCAGACGGATGACGGTTTATTCATGCCGGTTGTCCGCTTGGGCAGCCAGGGAATGTTTGTCGCGATTCTGACCGCCATTCTGGCTACCCAGATCTTTAACTATTTTGAAAAACGTGATTTCACGATTAAGATGCCCAAACAGGTTCCGCCTGGAATTGCCAAATCCTTCCTGGCTATTCTTCCATCTGCTGTAACACTGCTGGTTTTCAACGTGATCCGCTATGCGTTTACTTTTACTCCATGGGGAAATATTTTCGACTTCCTCTTCAGCATGCTCCAGCAGCCGCTGACAGCTCTTGGAAGCAGTTTGCCGGCGACCTTGATTTCGGTTCTGGCTGCCCAGATTCTCTGGTGGTTTGGTGTCCATGGCCAGGCCGTTGTCAATACCGTCATGGATCCGCTCTGGTCGGCGATGGCTTTAGAAAACTATGCCGCCTACCAGGCTGGCCAGGCTCTTCCACATATCGTAAACACCACCTTCATGGGTGTTTTCCCCTTAATTGGTGGAAACGGAATGACTTTAGGAATTGTACTGCTCTTCCTGTTCATGGCACGCAGTGCCCGTATGAAATCGACGATGCGAATGGTTGCTGCTCCTTCATTCTTCAACATTTCAGAACCGGTTACCTTTGGTCTGCCGGTGGTGATGAACCCGATGGTCCTGATTCCCTGGGTACTTGCTCCGGCAATAACTGTTATTATCTCGTATCTGGCCATTGCAGCCGGTATTGTGCCAAGACCGATTGGAATCACGGTTGTCTGGACGACGCCTGTCTTCCTGTCTGGATGGATTGGTACCGGCAGCATCATGGGTGGTCTGCTCCAGCTGGTCAACCTGGCCATTTCGACTCTGATCTGGTTCCCGTTTATCAAGGCGCTTGATAACTCATACCTCAAAGAAGAAAACAAGGAAGAAGATGAAGAAGACGATCTGTCTGTCTTCGATGTGGAATAGCCGCTCGTTTTAGTCTTTGCGCTGACAACTGTACTCTTTACCCCACCAACCAGAAAAGCGCAGTCCCAACTGCGCTTTTCTGCAATGGAAAAAGACATCAGCCAGTTGAGGTTTGAATATCCTCTCTCAAAGCCCTGGCTCTGTGATTCTTTCTTCCGTCCCTGCGATTCTTTCTTTCGACCGGATCACTCTGTCAAAACGAACAGAAAAAATCTCCATAGCTCGGGCGCTGCCACTCCCCATGTAACTGGGGGGTGTTGAGAATTATTATTTTTTCATC